>NZ_DATBKY010000001.1:0-4261 GCF_036555685.1 Actinophytocola sp.
CTGGGTGAGTAGAAGGACAACTCCATGAGACGAATGTCGAGGACGGCCCTGGGAATCGTCGCGGCGACCGCCGCGACTCTGGTGGCGAGCGCCGTACCGGCGGCCGCCATCAACAGCTACAACGCGACCCCGGCCCCGGAACGCACCGAGGTCGGCGCGCTCGTGGTCACGTGGGACGACGACGAGAACCCGGCCACGCCGGACCGGGTCGACTGGGTCTGCTCGGGCACGATGGTCGACGCGAACACGTTCCTGACCGCCGCGCACTGCACCGCCCCGTTCACCTGGCCGCCGAACGTGCGGTTCTACGTCTCGCTCGACCAGGACGTGCAGGGCGCGCTCGACGCGGCCGCGGCGGCGCACCCCGGTGACCCGACGGCGATCGCGCGGGCGGTCGGCGTCGAGGGCGTCGCGCACACCGAGTCCGGCTATCCCGGCCCGGCGTCGAACCCGCACGACATCGCCGTCGTCGAGGTGCCGGCGGCCGCGATGGCGGCGCGCTGGTCGTTCACGCCGGCGACCCTGCCCACCGCGGGGCTGCTGGACCGGCTCGGTCCGCAGGCGCTGAACGGCACGGCGTTCGTCGTGGTCGGGTACGGCACCGAGGAGGCACAGCGCGGGCCCGGCGGGCACGTGCACCCGGGCGGCGGCGTGCGGATGAAGGCACCGGAAGGGTTCAACGCGCTCAACAAGGCTTGGGTGCGGCTGTCGATGCACGAGCAGCAGGGCAACGGCGGGGCGTGCTACGGCGACTCCGGCGGCCCGAACTTCGCCGTGCTCGGCGGCAAGCTCGTGCTCGTCGCGACGACGATCACCGGCGACGTCCCGTGCTACGCCACGAACGTCACGTACCGGACCGACACCCCGACCGCGCGCGCGTTCCTCACGCAGTTCGTCGCGCTTCCGTAGTTCTTTTTCCACCCGGGTGCCGGACAATGGTGGCGTGGGCTACTACACCCTGCTGATTCCGCTGGTGGTGGTCGGGCTGCTGGCGTTGGTGCTGCGGTGGGCGTTGAGCCTCGACACGGACAAGGCGCACCGCAAGGACTACGGGTTGCTGCGCGAGGTGGCGAAGGTCCCGTCGTCCACGGCGGCGCGGGTGGTCGAGAACCAGCTCAAGCAGGCGGGTGTCGCCGCCACCACGGTGCCCGCTGAGGACGGGGTCGGTCTGCGGATCCTCGTGTTCCCGAACGACGAGGCGACCGCGATCGACGTGCTGCTGAAGAACTGACGCGGGCCGGGGGTCCACGGCGTGGTCCACCGGCCCGCGGTCTATGCGGTTCGCCGGCGGCGCAGGGCGACCGAGCCGAAGAAGGCGGCCGCCGCGAGGACCGCGACGATCGCCGCCGCGCCCGCCACCACCGCCGCGGCCGGCATGCCGCTCGGTGCCGGAGCCGGCCGGTTCGCCGGCGGCAGGACCGCCGACTCGACCGCGACGGTCTTCGTCGCCGCCGACGGGTGGGTGGCGCTCATCGTCACGGTCCACTTGCCGACCGGCAGCTTCTTCGTGCTGACGTAGAATCCCCGGCCCTCGTTCGAGGCGACCATGGGGACCGGCCCGAGCGTGTCGCCCTCGGCCGATACTGCGGTGAAGCTGAGGTCGACCTCGACCTCCACCGGGTGGTGGTCGCGGGCGTAGCTCACCGCCGCGGTGACACCCTGACCGCCGTCGCCCTGCACCTCGAGGGCGATCGGACCGCCGTGCGCACGCGCCATGCCGGACGTCGCGAGCACGGTGAGCAGGGCGGCCAGCACGACGCCGGCCGCGGTGACAAGCCTGCTGAGGGCGGGTCTGCGGAACATGGTTCTCCCTGAGGTGAAGGGTGCCCCGCGCCCGAAGCGCGGGGCACCCGTGCCGGTCAGGACAGCCGCGCGATGATCGCGTCGGTGTCCCTGGCGAGGACCGTCCGCACCTCCGCGACCGGCACGGTGGCCGGATCCGTCGCGGTGGTGCGGAACTTTCGCAGCAGCGACACGGTCTTCGTGTCGTTGCCGGTCGCCTCCGCCTTGCGGGCCTTGCCGAGCTGGGTCGCCAGCTTGTTCGCCGAGGCCTGGTTGAGCCAGCCGACCGCGTGGAAGCGGTCGA
Source organism: Actinophytocola sp. (assembly GCF_036555685.1). GTDB lineage: Bacteria > Actinomycetota > Actinomycetes > Mycobacteriales > Pseudonocardiaceae > Actinophytocola. Next base: position 2,087 of record NZ_DATBKY010000001.1, read on the forward strand.
CCAGGTTCGCGATGTCGCGAGTGGACGTCGTGATGCCGAACGCGACCGTCTGCGCGGTCCGGTTGCCGGCGTTGTCCGTTGCGATGACCTTCAGCGAATGCGTGCCCAGCGCCAGCTCGTAGAGCGCCTGCAGCGTGCCGGTCTGGTACGCCGCGCCGTCGAGCGCGCCCGTCAGCGTCCTGACCCCGGACGTCGAGTCCACGGCCTGCCAGCTGATCCGCAGGTCCTGGCTGTCGCCGTAGACCTGCCCGTCGGCGATGCCGGAGACCAGGACCGTCGGCCGGGTGCCGTCGATCCTGATCGTGGCCGCCTTCTCCGCCTCGGCGTTGCCCGCCTCGTCGGTCGAGCGGTACGCCAGCGTGTGGGTGCCGTCGCCGGAGACGTCGACCGGCTCGGTGTAAGGGGTCCACGCGCCACCGTCGAGCGAGTACTCGGTGCTCGCCACCCCGGACGTCTCGTCCGCGGCGGACAGGATCACCGGCACCGCCCCGTCGTGCCACCCCGCGTCGTTCGGCGGGGCGAACTGCGCGGCCGTCAGCGGCGCGGTCGCGTCGACCTCGACCGTCAGGGTCCTGGCCTCCTCGACGTTGCCGGCGGCGTCCGTGGACCGGTACCGCACCTCGTGGGTACCGTCGCCGCTCACCGTGAACGGCTCGGTGTACGCGGTGAACGCGGCACCGTCGACCGAGTACTCGGTGGACTCGACGCCGCTGCCGCCCTCCTCGTCGGTCGCGGCGAGGCTGACGGTGACCGGTCCGGTGTGGTAGCCGCCGGCGCCCGGCGCGGCCGGGTCGGTGGTCGCCGTGGTCACCGGTGCGGTCTCGTCCGCCTGCTCGGCCCAGGACGCGTGGAAGAAGTCGAACTTCGCGGTCACCGACTGGGTCTGGTTGACCCCGAAGGCGAACAGCCCGACCTTTCCGCCCGCGACCGCGGCGTTGGTCACCGCCTCGCCGACGTCCGTCCACGTGGTCCCGTCCGCGGAGTAGGACCCGTGATAGGCGTTCCCCTCCTTGGTCAGGCGCAGCCACCACACGCCCTGGGTGAGGCCCGTGGCCTGCGGTTGCGGGTCCTGGACGGCGTCGCCGACCTCGCTGCGCAGCTCGATCCGCCGGCCGGTCGCGCTGTCGGTGATGTAGTCGAACTTCACGTAGTTCGCGTCGTCGACGTACACCATCAGGCCACCCTGGTGGTAGGCCTGGTTGAACGCGCTGCCGTCCATCTTGGTCTCCACCGTCCAGTCCCCGGCGGGCGGGTTCTGCAGGGTGAAGTTCGCCGGGCCGGAGTTCGGCGTCGAGTAGATGTCACCGTTGCTGGTGTCGATCTCCAGGTTGCCGCCGGTCACCCGCTCCGCGGCCGGGTCGGGGCGCACGATCGTGCTCCACCGGCAGCCGTCCACGGCGGAGCCGTCGAACTCGTCGTCCGGCGAGACCGGGCCCGCGGTGTCGTCCGGCACCAGCTGGAACCAGTCGAACGCGGCGTCGACCACCGGGCGGTTGCCCGTGCCGGTGAGCGACATCAGGCCGATGCGCGGGTTCGCGATCCCCGCGATCAGCTTGTCGGCCTGCGGCATCGCGGTCCACGACAGGCCGTCCGCCGAGTACGACGCGGTCAGCTTCGTGCCGTCGCTCGCCAGCCGGACGTAGGCCGTGTCCGGGTAGTCCGCGCCGAGGTTCGCCGTGTTGGACTCGGCGACCTCGTTCGGCTGGCCGCCCTCCTCCCGGATGAACTGGAAGATCCGGGCGTCGGCGTCGGCCGTGCCCCGCGCCTCCAGCACCATCTTGGCGTAGTTGTCGTCGTCGCCGTAGAGCACCAGACCGGCCTGCTGGTAGGCGTCCCGGGCGGTCAGCGACACCTTCGTCGTGGCCTGCCAGGCCCCGCTCGGCGCGGGCTGGACGACCATGTTCGGCGTCGGGTTGGCGTTGTCCGTGCCGTAGATGTCGGTGTTGGACGTCGGGATGTGCAGGCTGCCACCGGAGACCGACAGGTCCTGGTTGCGGCGGATCACCGTCCACCGGCCCGCGTCGAGCGAGCTGCCGAGGAAGTCGTCGGACTTGCCGGTCAGGCAGCTCGGGCTCGGGCTGTCCACGGTGATCGGCACGTGCTCGGTGGTCGCGGCGCCGCGCGCGTCGGTGACGGTCACCGACGCGTCGTAGTTGCCGGGCGCGGTGTAGGTGT
>NZ_DATBKY010000002.1:0-31293 GCF_036555685.1 Actinophytocola sp.
GCTGCCCGACTTCGCGAACCAGATCAAGGGTGGCGGCAAGAAGCTGGTCTCCGTTCCCTCCGGGCAGAGCGCGAACATCTTCTTCCAGACCACGACCGGGACGCCGCTCAAGGACATCCGCGTGCGGCAGGCCATCGACTACGCGATCGACAAGGACGCGCTGCGCAAGTCGATCACTCAGAACTACGGCACGGACCTGCACGGCGAGCTCGTCGGCAAGGACTCGGTCGGCTACAGCGACGAGGTCAAGTCGCGGCCGTACGATCCGGACAAGGCAAAGCAGCTGCTCGCCGAGGCCGGCTACAAGGACGGCCTGACACTCGGGTTCGACTACTCCCTCGGCCGCTACTACCGGGACAAGGAGACCGCGCAGGCGATCACCGGTTACCTGCAGGCCGTCGGCATCACGGTCAAGCAGAACCCGATGGAGAGCGGCGCGTGGCTCGACCGGCTCTACACCGGCAAGTGGGGCCCGATCAACTACTGGTCCATCCAGGACGCGCCGGCCTACGACCTGTCGTGGACGATCGAGATCTTCCGCAGCGACAATATCCGCAAGATCGACGCGGACCCCAAGCTCGACCAGATGCTCGACCACAGCTTCACGATCACCGACACGAAGGAACGCGGTGACTATCTGACCCAGCTCGCCCAGTACGCGCAGGACCAGGCCTACTTCGTCGCGTTCCACTCGGACCCGGGGCTCTACGCGGTCGACCCGAGCGTCGAGGGCGTGAAGTTCCTGCCGTCCACCTACATCGACCTGTTCGACGCCAAGCGGACCTCCGGCGCCTGACCATGGCGGGCTACCTGCTCCGGCGGATCCCACGGATGATCGTGGTGATCTGGGGCGCGCTGACCGTGATCTTCCTGCTGCAGCGGCTCGGAGGTGATCCGGTGGCACTGATGCTGCCGGACACCTCCACCCCGGAGCAGCAGGCCGCGGTCCGCGCCGACCTCGGGCTGGACAAGCCGATCCTGGTGCAGTACCTGGTGTTCCTCGGCCACTTCGCGCGGCTCGACTTCGGCACGTCCTACCTCCAGCAGCGGCCGGTCGCCGACATCGTGTTCGAGCGGCTGCCGGCCACGCTGGAGCTCGCCGGTGCCGCCGTGCTGATCGCGACGGTCGGGGGCACGCTGCTCGGCTCGTTCGCCGCGCGGATGCGCCGCCGCTGGCCGGACAAGGTCGTGGTCGGTGGCGCGCTCGTCGGCCAGTCGGTGCCCACGTTCTGGCTCGGCATCATCGCGATCCTGATCTTCGCGGTGACGCTTCAGTGGTTCCCCTCCTCCGACCGCGGCGGGCTGAGCCACCTGGTCCTGCCGGCCCTGACGCTCGGCGCGTTCTCGCTCGCCAACACGACCCGCATCGCGCGCGCGAGCATGATCGAGTCGCTGTCGGCGGAGTACACGCAGACGGCGAACGCCAAGGGGCTGCGCACGTCTCGCGTGGTGGGCGTGCACGCGCTGAAGAACAGCGGCATCTCGATCCTCACGCTCACCGCGTACATGTTCTCCACGCTCATGGGCGGCGCGCTCGTCACCGAGGTCGTGTTCGCCTGGCCCGGCGTCGGCCGGCTGATGGTGGACGGCGTGCTGCAGCGCGACTTCCCGGTCGTGCAGGGCGCGGTGTTCATGGTGGCGCTGGTCGTGGTGATCACGTACATGCTGCTCGACCTCGCCTACACGCTGCTCGACCCGCGGCTGCGGAGGACGTGATGGCCGATCTCGCGATCCGACTCCCCGCGGCGGCGGCGCGCACGCGGCGGGTACGCAAGGCCGGCCGGCTGCAGATCACCATCGGGCTGGTCCTGGTCGTGCCGATCGTGATCGTCGCAATCGCCGCGCCCTGGCTCGCGCCGCACGACCCGAACGCGATCGACCTCCTACACCGGCTCGCGCCGCCGGCGTGGTCGGCGGGCGGCACCGGCGACCACGTCCTCGGCACCGACCACCTCGGCCGCGACATCCTGAGCCGGGTCATCTACGGCGCGCGCGTGTCGCTGGTCGTCGGCGGCCTCGCGGTGCTCGGCGCGGGCCTGATCGGCGTGACGATCGGGCTGCTCGCCGGCTACTTCCGCGGCGTGTTCGACGCGATCGTCACGATGATCGCGGAGATCCAGCAGTCCTTCCCGTTCCTCGCGCTCGCGATCGTCGTGGTGGCGGCCATCGGGCGCGGGGTCACCAACATCGTGGCGGTGCTGATCGTCGGCGGGTGGATCCTCTTCGCCCGGGTGGTGCGCGGCGAGACGATGTCGATCTCCCGGCGGCAGTTCGTCGACGGCGCCCGCGCGCTCGGCGCCGGGCACACCCGGATCCTGCTGCGCCACATCCTGCCGAACGTACGCTCGTCGATCATCGTGATCACCACGTTCAACTTCGCGTGGTTCATCATCAGCGAGGCTTCGCTGTCGTTCCTCGGCCTCGGCGTCGACCCCAACACCCCGTCGTGGGGCCAGATGCTGTCCGACTCCCGCAACTACCTCGCCCTCGCCTGGTGGTATCCGGCGTTCCCCGGCATCGCGCTAGTCGCGCTCGTGCTCGGCGCGAACATGCTCGGCGACGGCCTGCAGGACCGCTGGGACCCGTACCTGAAGTAAGGAGCCACCCGTGGATCTGCCGGAGTTGTCCGTGCGGCCCGGACTGCTGGACACGGTCCGCTACGCGGCGGCCATGTGGGAGTTCCAGCTGCTGCACTTCGACCCGGTACAGGCGCGCGCGGAGGGGCTGGACCGGCCGATCGTGCAGGGACCGCTGCTCGGTACCTACCTCGCGCGCGTGCTCGACGGCGCCGGCACGCTCGAGCACCTGGCCTGGCGCAACCACGCCGTCGTGCCCGTGGACACCGACCTGGTGTGCGGCGGTTCGCTGTCGGCCGGCTCGGCGCGGCTGTGGATCCGGGACGGCTCCGGCACGACCGTGGTCAGCGGCTCGGCACGGGTGCGCCCGTGAGGACGGTGCTCGTCGTCGGCGGCACCGGGCCGACGGGGTACGCGGTGGTGCGCCGGCTGCTGGCGGCCGGCGACCGGGTGACGATCCTGCACACCGGCGCGCACGAGGTGGACTTCGGCGGTGCGGTCGAGCACCTGCACACCGACCCCACGTCGCTCGACGGGCTGGCGGCCGCGCTCGGCTCGCGGTCCTTCGACGTGGCGGTGTCGACCTCCGGGCGGCTGCGGCACGTGGTGACCGTCCTCTCCGGACGGGTGGGCCGGCTGGTCGCGGTGACCGGGCTGCCGGCGTACTCGGGCTGGCAGGTGCCGGTCGGGCGGCCCGGCTACCCGCTGCCGCTGCGCGAGGGCGACCCCCCGGCGCGGCCGCTCGCGGACCTGCCGGGCGACAAGCTCTCGGCGGGGGTGCAGCAGGGTGAGCGGCTGGTGGCCGAGGCGGCGGGGCGGGGCGCGTTCGAGGCGGCGATCCTGCGGTACACGATGGTCTACGGCCCCTACGCGTACATCCCGTTCGAGTGGTACTTCGTGCGGCGCGTGCTGGACGGCCGACGCGTGCTGGCCCTCGAGGGCGACGGCCTGATGCTGCCGCAGCGCGGGTACGCCGACAACCTCGCCGCGGCCGTGCTGCTGGCCATGGCGCATCCCGGCGCCGCGGGCCGGACGTTCAACGTCGGCGACGAGCAGGTGCTGAGCGTCGCGGCGATCGCGGCCGAGGTGGCCGGTGCGCTCGGCCACTCGTTCGAGGTGGTCGGTGTGCCGATGTCGGCGAGCCCGTGCGGGAACCCGTTCGCGCTGCGCCAGAACACGGTGTTCGATCTCGGCGCGATCCGCGCGCTCGGCTACCGGGACGTCGTCGGCGTGACGGAGGCGACCCGCCGGGCGGCGGTGTGGCTGGCCGAGCACCCGGTGGCGCCGGGTTCCCCGGAGGAGCTTTCGCTCGGCCGGCACGCGTTCGACTACCCGCGCGAGGACCGGGCGGTGGAGATCTACCGGTCGGCCCTGGCGTCGATCTGAGCGGAGCGAACCATGGACACCGAGGAGCGGGCGATGGACTGGGCCGGCGCGCTGCGAACGGTTACCGGGCTGATCGGCCGGCAGGCGTGGGCACCCGTGCGGGTGGACGTGCGCGAGGCGGACATCCTGCGCTACGCGGAGGCGATCGGCCTGCCCGCGCCCGCGGAGCCCACGGTCGCGCCGCCGCTGTTCCTGCCGCCGTTCGCGGTGGGCGGCGTGGTGGCCCCCGACGGCCGCCGCCGGCGCCCGGCCGAGGTGGCGATCGACCACCCCGCGCTGCGGCGGCGGCTGATGGGTGGCTGCTCGGTGGACTTCCACGCCCCGATCCGCGCGGGCGAGACCATCGAGGCGGTGACCACCTTCGAGTCGGTGGTGGAGAAGCAGGGCCGCGACGGCCCGATGCTCCTGGTGACCACGGCGACCGAGTACCGCACCCCCGACGGCCCCCGGCGGACCGAGCGCTGGACGATCATCCACCGCTGACCCTGGCCGGCAGGCCCGCCACTGGTCCCGAACATGCCGGCGCCGGCCGAGTCGACGAGCGTCGCGATCGCGTGGCGCCGCAGCGGTCCCGGCCACACGGTCGGCGCCCCACTCACCGGGCCGAAACCCGAACCCGCAGCTCAGACACTGTTCATTGACAACCGCGAAGCCCACAACCTAGGCTCGAATATATTGTAGCTAGCTCTCCTGTGGAGGTCCGCGTGACGACGTACCGTGTCTTCCGCCCCACCCCCGACCGGCCCGAGCAGACCGATGGCCCGGCACTCGCCGAGCGGCCCGGCACGCTCGACGGCAAGCGCATCGGCCTGTTGTGGAACGCGAAGGTCAACGCGGACATCTACCTGCACCGCCTCCAGGAGCTCATCACCGAGCGGCACCAGGACGTCGAGTTCGTCTGGCAGGCCAAGCCCACCGCGAGCAAGCCGATGGAACCCGACGTCCTCGACGAGATGCGCGGGTGCGACCTCGTCGTCACCGCGTTCGGCGATTGAGGCTCCTGCAGCTCGTGGAGTGTCCACGACGGAGTCACGCTCGAGAAGCTCGGCATCCCGACGGTCTCGGTCATCACCGAGCCGTTCGGGTTCAAGGCGCGGATGGAGGTGACCGCACTGGGCCTCGGCACTGTGCCCATCCAGATCCTGCCCCACCCCATCGGGCAGATCTCCGACGAGGAGATGCGGGCACTGACCGACGACGCCTACGACGAGGTCGTGTTCGGCCTGACGCACCCCGCCGAGGAGGTGGCGGCGGCCTATCGCGAGGTGGTGACGCCGCGCTCCACATACACGCGCTGACCAGACGGCGCTGACCGACCAGAAGGGGATCCAACCGTGGGACAGACCGCCCTACCGCTGGACGGGCTTCGTGTGCTCGACTTCTCGCACGCGGCCGCCGGGCCGTTCGCGACGATGTTTCTCGCCGATCTGGGTGCGGAGGTCGTCAAGGTCGAGAAGCCGGGCCGCGGGGACGGCGCGCGCTACATGGGCGAGCCGATGCTCGGGCCCATCGAGTCCGACTACTACCTCGCGCTCAACCGCAACAAGAAGAGCGTGCTGGTCGACCTGTCCACCGAGGACGGCCGCGAGATCGCCACCGGACTCGCGCGCACCTGCGACGTCGTGGTGCAGAACTTCCGGCCCGGTGTGCTCGACCGGCACCGCCTGGGCTACGAGCACCTGCGCAGGGTCCGCGAGGGCCTCGTCTACTGCTCGATCTCCGCGTTCGGCTCGTCCGGGCCGTGGCGGGACCGGCCGGCCAACGACATCATCATGCAGTCGGTCTCCGGGCTGATGGGCATCACCGGCGAGGTCGACGGCGGGCCGGTGCGCATCGGCGCGCCGATCTCCGACTACGCCACCGGCCTGTTCGCGCTCGCCGGCATCCTCGCCGCGCTGCACCGCCGCGACGCGCTGCCCGAGGGCCAGCACGTGGAGATCGCGATGCTCGACGCGTCGATGGCGATGATGGCGAACTACATCCCGTCGGTCGCCACGCTCGGCAAGACCATCCCCCGGCTGGGCCGCGGGCACGCGCAGATCGTGCCGTACCAGGCGTTCCTGTGCAGCGACGGGCAGTACGTGATGGTCGGCGCGTTCACCAACGGCTTCTGGCGCCGGCTCTGCGACGCGGTGGGCCATCCGGAGTGGAAGGACGACCCCCGCTTCGGGTCCAACGCCGACCGGTTGGCGCATCGCGACGTCCTGCTGTCCACTTTGGAGGAGATATTCCGGCTGCGCACCCGGGCCGAGTGGCTCGCGGTGCTCGAGGCGGCGGACGTGCCGAACAGCCCCGTGCTCGAGCTGCACGACGCGATCCGTGCGGAGCAGGCCGTGCACAACCGGGTCGTGCAGCGGATCGTCGGTGCGGAGCTGGACGTCATCAAGCTGCCGGTGGAATCCGACCGGTGGAGCCCATCACCGGCGACAGTCCCGCCGGTGATGGGCGAGCACACCGACGAGGTGCTCGGCAAGCTCCTCGGCCTGGACCGGGAGCGCATCGACGCGCTGGTGGACGCCGGCGTGGTGGCGAGGGTGGAGGCGAGATGACGGCAACCCGCGAACCTGCGCACGGCAGCCCGATCCTGGCGGGCCTGCGCGTGCTCGACCTGTCCCACCAGTACTCGGGCGCGCTGTCCGCGAGCCTGCTCGCCGACCTCGGCGCCGACGTGATCGCGGTGGAGCACCCGAGGAAGACCTCGATCCGCACGATGCTGCCGCGCAAGGGCGAGCAGTCGATGTGGTGGTCGGTGATCCAGCGCGGCAAGCGGGTGATCACGCTCGACATCAACACCGAGAAGGGCCGCGAGATCGCCGTCGAGCTGGCCCGCGGCGCCGACGTCGTCTGCGAGAACTTCCGCCCGGGCACGCTCGAGAAGTGGGGCCTCGGCCCGGCCGACCTCACCGCGGCCGGGGTCGACGCGGTCATGCTGCGCATCTCCGGGTTCGGGCAGACCGGCCCGGAGGCCGGGCGGCCCGGGTTCGGCACGATCGCGGAGGCGATCAGCGGGTTCGCCCACCTCAACGGCGAGCCGGACGGACCGCCGACGTTCCCCTCGACCACGCTCGCCGACGGCGTGGCGGCCACGTTCGGCGCGTTCGGGATCATGGCGGCGCTGTGGGGCCGCGCGCACAACGGGCCGCCGACCGGTGTCGAGGTCGTCGACATGGCCCTCTACGAGGGGCTGTTCCGGATCATCCCGACGCAGATCGCGAGCTACCAGCAGTTCGGCACCGCCCCGGTGCGTCCGGGCAACAAGCTGACCAGCCATGGCGTGCTGCGCAACCTCTTCCGCTCCGCGGACGGCAAGTGGTTCGTCGTGAGCGCGGTCGGGCCGGTGGCGATCCGCCGGATCCTGCAGGCCGCGGAGGCGGTGCCGCAGATGGCCCGCGTCGACGCCGGCGTGATGATGAGCGACCCGGCCGCGGTGGTCGAGTTCCTCGACGAGTGCGACGAGCTGCTGCACCGCTGGGCCGCCGAGTGGGACTGGGCGACGCTGTCCAAGCGGCTCGCCGAGGCCGACGCCGTCCACCAGCAGGTCTTCTCCGCGGAGGACATCGTCGCGGACCCGCAGTTCCAGGCCCGCCAGGACCTCATCGAGGTGCCCGACGACGTGCTCGGCCCGGTCCTCATGCAAGGTGTGGTGCCCAAGTTCCCGAGCCGCGAGCACACCGTCGAGCGGGCCGGCCCGGCCCGCGGCGCCGACAACGCGGCCGTGTTCGCCGAGCTCGGCCTCGACGAGGCCACGGTCGCGGCGCTGCGTGCGGACGGGGTGATCTGATGCCCGAGCTGCTGACCGTCTCCGGCGAGCTCGCCGACCTGCAGGACCACTACGAGGAGCAGGGCTGGACCGACGGCCTGCCGATCGTGCCGCCCACCGAGCGGGCCGTGGCCGCCGCACTCGAGTACACCGACCTCGACCCCGGCGAGTCCGTCGGCAAGATCCCGGCCACCCGCGCGGACGCGACGGTCCACAACGTCGCCGTCAACGCCGTGATGGCCGGCTGCCGCCCGGAGTACCTGCCGGTCGTGCTGGCCGCGGTGCGCGGGCTCGCGCACCCCGACTTCAACACCTACGGCATCCAGGCCACCACCAACCCGGTCGCGGTCATGGTCCTGGTCAACGGCCCGATCGCCGACGAGCTGGGCTTCAACGGCAAGGGCAACTGCCTCGGCCAGGGCTTCCGCGCCAACGCCACGGTGGGCCGCGCGGTACGCCTGTGCATGATGAACATCGGCGGCGGCGCGCCGCAGACGATGGACAAGGCCACCCAGGGCCAGCCGGGCAAGTACGGCATGTGCATCGCGGAGAACGAGGCCGAGTCGCCGTGGGAGCCGTTCCACGTCGAGCGCGGGTACGACCGGGAGACCAGCACGGTGTCGCTGATCTCGGTCACCGGCACGCAGAACGTGCTGGACCTCGCGAGCCGCGGCGCGAAGGGCATCCTGCGCACGTTCTGCTCGGCCGCGGCGACCGTCGGCCACCAGAACGTCCAGCTCGGCGGCGGTCCGCTGATCGTCTTCTGCCCGGAGCACGCGCAGATCCTGGCCGCGGACGGGTTCACCAAGGACGACGTGCGGGAGTTCCTCTACGAGCACGCCCGCGTGCGGGTGGCGGACTTCCCGCCGGAGACGCTGAACGGCATGGTCCGCCACCGGCGGCCGAAGCGGTACACGTCGGACCATCCCGACTCCGGCATCCCGCTCGCGGACAGCCCGGCGGAGATCCAGATCGTGGTCGCCGGGGGTGCCGGTCCGCACTCCGTTATCTCTCCGAGCTTCGGAGAGGCCACGATGGTGCCCGTCACCCCGATCACGCTCGCGGACGGCACCCCGGTGAAGAGCGTCCTCGAGTACCGGCACTAGAAGGGCTTTCATGACCGCGGAAATCGATGTCGAGATCGCCGACGGGATCGCGACGATCACGCTGACGGCCGAGAAGACCCGCAACGCGCTGAATCCGGAGTCCTCGCGGCGGCTGGCGCGGGCGTGCGACGAGATCGACGCGAACGCGGAGGTCGGCGCCGTGATCGTGCGCGGCGGGGGCGGCACGTTCTGCTCCGGCGCCGAGCGCGACGTGCTCGCCCGGGCCGGCGAGGACCCGGCCGACCCGGAGCGGTTCGCCGAGCTCGGCGCGGTCTACGACGCGTTCGTACGGGTCGGCTCGATGTCCGTGCCGACGATCGCGGCGGTCCAGGGCGCCGCCGTCGGCGCCGGCGTGAACCTCCTGCTGGCCACCGACCTGCGGATCGTGGCGACGAACGCGCGGATCATCGCCGGGTTCACCCGCATCGGCCTGCACCCGGGCGGCGGCCACTTCGCGCTGCTCGGCCGGCTCGTCGGGCGGGAGGCGGCGGCCGCGATCGGGCTGTTCGGCGCGGAGGTGTCCGGTATCCGGGCGGCCGAGCTGGGGCTGGCCTGGGAGGCGGTCGACGCGGCCGAGGTCGACGGGCGGGCGCGCGAGCTCGCGGCGACCGCGGCGAAGGACCCGGAGCTCGCCCGCCGGGTGGTCGGGTCGCTGCGCCGCGAGCTGGACCCGCCGGGCGTGTCCTGGGCGGCGGCACTCGAGCTCGAGCGGGGCTCGCAGATGTGGTCGCTGCGGCGGCGCGACGTGCGGGGCTGAGCCACTGGGGACCGAGGCCGGACCGACGGTGGAGGAGGATGCGATGCGGCGGCGGGAGACGCAGGTGCTGGACGGTGGTGAGGTCGGTGCGCCCGACAGCGCGCCGATGATCTCCTTCGACCACGTGGGCAAGCGCTTCTTCAAGAAGGGCAAGCCGTTCCAGGCGCTCGGCGACGCGCACTTCGACGTGCGGCCGGGCGAGTTCGTCAGCATCGTCGGCCCGAGCGGTTGCGGGAAGTCGACGCTGCTCAACATCACCGCCGGGCTGATGAAGCCCTCCAGCGGCGCGGTGCGCTACCAGGGCAAGCCGGTCGCGGCGGTGAACACGAACGTCGGCTACGTGACGCAGGCCGACACGCTGCTGCCGTGGCGGACGGTACGGCAGAACGTCGCCATCCCGCTGGAGATCCGCCACCACCCGCGCGCGGAGCGGGCCGGGCTGGTCGACGAGATGATCGAGAAGGTCGGCCTGGCGGACTTCGGCGGCCACTACCCCGCCGAGCTCTCCGGCGGCATGCGCAAGCGCGTCATCCTCGCCCGCACGCTCATCTACCGGCCCGAGACGCTGTTGATGGACGAGCCGTTCGGCGCGCTGGACGCCCAGCTCAAGCTCGTCATGCAGCAGGAGCTGCTGCGGCTGTGGTCGGACGCCGGCACGACGATCCTGTTCGTCACCCACGACCTCGCGGAGGCGGTGACGCTCTCCGACCGGGTGGTCGTGGTGTCCTCGCGGCCCGGCACGATGCGCACGATCAAGACCATCGACATCCCGCGCCCGCGGGACGTGTTCGACGTCCGCTTCCACGACCGCTTCCGCGAGCTGCAGCAGGAGCTCTGGGCGATCCTGCAGGACGACATGCTGGAGGGCGGTGAGATGTGACCGCCTGGCCGGTCAGGCCTTCTGCGCCGCCTTCGGCCGCTTCTTCGCCGGCCCGGCAGCGCTGTTCGACCCGCTGTTCGACCCGCCGTCCGCGCCGCCGCCGGACTCGCCGGACTCGGCACGGGTGTCGGACTCCGCCGCCGCGGCGTGGATCTTGCGGATGGCGTCCAGCGTGATCCCCCGGTGCTTGGCCATCCAGCCGTTGACCGCGCCCACGTCGCGCGCCTCGAACGCGCGCATGAGCCCGTCGTGGTGCTCCTGCAGCGTGTCCTTTGGCACCCGGACGTAGGCCATCGTGTTCTGGTAGCGCGCCGCGGCGTCCCACAGGTGCGTGATGAAGCGGATCAGGTGGTCGCTGCCGGCACGCTCGAACGGCACGAAATGGAACGTGCGGTTGAGCTCCACCCACGCCGGCGTGTTGCGCTCCTTGATGGCTTTGAGCATGTCGCTGTTTATCTCGCGCATGCGCTGGAGGTCGGCCTCTTCGAGCTTGGGCACGGCGAGCCGGTGCGCCTCGTCCTCGAGCACCTGGCGCCAGTGGTAGATGTCCTCGATGTCGTCGGTCGACAGCTCGGCGACGAAGAACCCGACCCGTGGGATCCGCTTGACCTGGCCGACCGCCTCGAGCGCGGCGAGCGCCTCGCGGACCGGAATGTGTGACACGCCAAGGTCTTCGGCGAGCCGGGCGGGCGAGAGCCGGGTGCCCGGCGGCAGGTCCCCGGAGGCGATCGCCTTGGCCAGGCGGCGCGCGACGAAGTCCTGCAGGCCGTCCGGTCTGCCTTCACTGTTCATGATCGATGAGCTCGCCATGACCTCTCCTCGCGCTGCGGTACGCCTCAGTGTACGCAGGGTGAACTAAACGATATAGCCAACTCGCAGAGGTTTGGAAAAGGAGGTAATTCCCTGCGTGTCGGCACATCAAGTGAGAGTCCGTTCGTTGACACCATTCCAACTACTTCCTAGGATGATATATCATCTATGGAGGTTGAGATGGTCGCACCGAAAATTCGCCGGCTTCCGGTTCTCGCCGCGGCTCTCGCGCTCGCTCTCGGGCTCACGTCGTGCGGGGAGGACGGCGACTCCGGCGGCTCGGGCGGCCACGACCTCGGCGAGGCCACGATCGTGCTGGGCGGCAAGGTGATCACCTGGGCGCCCGCGTACGTGGCCATCTGCCAGGGCTACTTCTCCGATCACGGGCTGGACGTGGACCTGACGGTCTCACCGCAGGGCACCACGTCCGCGATCGCCGGCCTGGTCTCCGGCGACGCGCTGTCCGCGATGACCGGCGCGCCCGCCGCGGTGAGCCCGATCCGCGAGGGCGCGCCGGTGCAGATGCTGTTCAACGCGAGCATCGGCTACGGCGTCCAGGTGGTCGGCAGCGAGAAGATGCTGGCGGAGAAGCACATCACCAAGGACTCCTCGCTGGAGGACCGGGTGAAGGCGCTGAAGGGCGAGACCGTCGCGATCCTCAACCCGGGCGACTCGATCGACCAGCTGCTGCGGTTCGTGCTGCCGAAGTACGGGATGGACCCCGACAAGGACATCCGCATGCTGGCGCTGAACAACTACACGAACATGTTCGCCGCCATGAAGATCGACAAGATCGGCGTGCTCGCCGGCTCGCCGCCCAACGGCAACCAGGCCGAGTCGCAGGGCGTCGGCCAGATCCTGTTCTCCGGCAACGAGTTCCCCGAGCTGAAGAACTACCCGTACCTGGTCGGCTCGGCGAACACCCGCGAGCTCAAGCAGAACCCCGACCGGGTCAAGGCGCTCGTGGCCGGCATGGGCGACGCGATGAAGCTGCTCCGCGACGACCCGGACGCGGGCAAGTCCTGCCTGCGCAAGGAGTTCGCCGACCTGGATCAGAAGACGTTCGACTCGGCGTACGCCGACACGGTGAAGGCCGTGCCGGACTCGCCGCTGATCACGCCCGAGGTGTTCAAGTCGCTGTCCGACTTCGCCGCCGCGAGCGGCCAGCCGCTTGGCGTGGACTACCAGAAGGCCGTCGCCGCCGACATCGTCAAGGACTCGGTGGGCTGACCAGGCGCCACCAGGCTGAGCGAGAGGACGACCAGCCATGGTGGCCGGTCGACCAGTGCGTGGCTACTGCGCGCAGTGCAAGTCCCGCTGCGGGACGGTGGCGGTGGTCTCCCGGACGACATGCTGCTGTCGGTCCGGCCGGACCCCGACCATCCCAACCCCGGCTTCCGCGTGAAAGGGCGCGGCCGCCCCGCAGTTCGTGCACGACCCGGGCCGGCTGCGCCCGCCGATCCGACGCACGAACCCGTCACGCTCGTTCGGCGCGTCGTCGTTGGTGGTGCTGCGCACGGTCGTGCTGCCGGGCTCGCTGCCGCACGCGTTGACGGGCGTGCGGCAGGCGGTGGCCCACGGGCTCGCCGGGGTCGTCGTCGGGGAGGTGTTCTCGGCCGGGACCGGGGTCGGGTACGTGCTGAACCAGGCGGCGCAGTCGTTCCAGACCGACCGGCTGTTCGCGGTCGTGGTCCTGCTCGCCGTGACCGCCTTCGGCCTCAACGAGGTCCTGCCTGCTGCGCGTGGAGGGCCGTCGTCCTCGTGGCGCCGTCCACAGGCCGGCTCTTCGGCGGCCGACACCGCCGGCGGCCGTCCGTAGAGTGGTCGTCGGGGGCCGGAGTCCGCCCGTGCTGTCGCTACGCGTTCGGGTTCGGGTTCGTGACTATCCGCGGCCGGCTCGCTTCCAGCGCATCACGTAGCCCTCCGTCAGGTTCAGCAGCGTGTTCATGACGGTGGCGATCAGCATGAGAACCACCAGCGCCGCCATCACACCGGCCGTGTTGAACGCGCCCGCCGCCGACATCAGGATGTAGCCGAGGCCCTTGTTCGACGCGATCAGCTCGCCTACCACCGCACCGGTCAGGGCATACGGGATCGCCAGCTTGAGGCCCACGTAGATGTAGGTGAGCGAGCCGGGCAGGACGACCTTGCGGATCATGTCCCGGCGCCGCGCGCCCATCACCCGCAGGACGTCGACGAGCTCCTCGTCGGTCTCGCGGACGCCGGCGTAGGTGTTCCAGAAGACCAGGAAGAACACGATCACCGCGGTCAGCACGACCTTCATCTCCAGGTCGATGCCGAACCACAGCACGAACAGCGGCGCCAGCGCCAGCTTCGGCAGGCTGTAGACCGCCGTGATGAACGGGTCCAGCAGCCGGCCCAGCAGGGGGATCAACCCGAGGACGAACCCGACCACGATGCCCGCGACCGCACCGAGCAGGAAGCCGTACAGCGTCGCCTGCAGGGTCACGCCCAGGTTGTCCAGCAGGTAGCCGGACGTGATCCATTCCTGCAGCTGCGCCCAGATCTCCGTCGGCTTGCTGATGAAGAACTCCACGTCCAGCGCACCGGCGACGAACTGCCACACCAGCAGCGCCACCGCCAGCACGCCGACCCGGAGCAACGCCAGCGTCCACCTGGACCGGCCGTGCGTGTCGCGGTCCTCGAGGCGATCGCCGGTCACGGCCGGAGCCATGTCCTTGCCCTCGGTCATCATCGCCACGACAGCACCTCCGTCACGCTTGCCGGAACCCGGACCGGCATACCATATATTGTCAATCCGTAACCGGTCACGACTTCGGCGCGGGGTCCTTCGGGTTGAACTCGTCGGGCACGATCAGGTCCTTCGGGTCCAGCGCCCTGACGTCCGGCGTCGCCAGCTCCGCGGGCAGCACCGTGATGTCGTGCGCGAACTGCTCGGCGGTCACCCGCGGCTGGACGAACGAGCCCTTGTTGGCCTCCCACGCCGCGTCGAAGATCTTCTGGTCGACGTCGGCGAACCGCTTCCGCACGTTGGCCTTCGCGGCGTCGGGGTCGTCGGCGACGAGCTGGGCGGTCTTCGTGATCGCCGCGGCGATCTTGCGGACGGTGTCCGGGTCCTTGTCGATCTCCTCCTGCGTGGTGATCAGCGTCGACGAGGACACCGGCGTGTGGTCGGCCGGGAACTGGCCGGTCGGGCCCTCGATCCACATCACGCCACCCGCCTGAAGCACGGCGAGCTCCGACACCGGCGGCGACGCCTGCAGCGCGTCGATCGCGCCCGCGGTCATCGCGGCCGGCATGTTCTCCTGCTTCATGTACACCGGGTCAACCTTCGCCCCGACGCTCTCCGCCGAGCTGATCACCGGCGCCTTCAGCGACGACGTGGCGCTGGCGAACGCGACGCTGAGCCCGTCGAGGTCCTTGAGCCGCTCCTCGATCGGCTTGTCCGGTGCCTTCACCCGCTCCTCGAGCGGCGTGTCGGTCCGGACGCCGAGCTTCTCCGCGGTCTCCTTGGACAGCACGACCGAACCGGACAGTCCGGAGTAGAGGCGGGCGAGCGCCTTCACCTTCCGGCCCTTGGCGTTGGTCGTGATGACCTCGGGCGCGCCGGCCGCGGCGAACTGGACGTTCCCGGACAGCATCGCGGTCACCGCCTGCGCGCCGCCGTTGCTGGTCGTCAGCTCGACGTCCAGGCCTTCGTCGGAGAACTTCCCGAGGTCGGCGGCCATGCGCACGAGCTGGGTGGCGAGGCTGTCCGAGCTGATCGCGATCCGGATGGTGCCGTCGCTCCCGCCGCCACGGTCGCTCCCGCACGCGGTCAGGGCCAGCGTCGCGGCTGCCAGCAGCGCGGTCCAGCGAACGATCCGGATCATCAGCATCCTCCTTTGTGGACTGTCTAGCGGGGGCGAGCTCACAGCGCCCGGGTCACCGCCCGGGAGTAGCCCCACGGGATCGCGACCTGAGAGGCGGGCCCCGCCCCGCCGGCCACGGCTACCAGCAGGCTCTCCGCGTCCGGCACGACCGGAACGCGCTCCGCGGCGTCGAACCACGCCGGCCAGATCGGGGCCAGCCCACGGCCGCGCAGGTCGGCGCGCGGGTTGCGCGCGGCGTCGAACAGGAACTCGCGCACGTCGCGGCGGGACCAGCCGGCGGCGGCGAGCAGCCGGGCGTGCTCCGGGTTGAGGAGCAGCATGGTCTCCGCCGTCGCCACGTACGCGGCGTTCGAGCCGAGCGTGGCCATCGAGCTCGCGAACGTGCCGAGCAGCCGGGCCGGGTCGGAGCTCTGCTGGTCGAGCACGTTGTGCGGGCCCTCGCACTTGAGGACGGTGACCGTGGTCGCGTCCGGGTGGCCCAGGTCGGCGTGCAGGCCGGGCCAGGGGCTCTCGGCGAGGTTCTCCGCGCAGCAGTAGGTGTACTCGGCGGGCGAGCCCTGCGCGGTGAGGTCGGCGCCGCCGGGCACCGCGCCGAGCAGGAACGAGTACCCGAGCGCCACGGCCCGGCCCGTGGTCGCGTTGGCCTCGAAGCCGGGACCGAGCGCGCCGCGGCCACTCGCGAACCCGTACCGCCCGGCGTCCGGCCCGCTGACGAACACGAGGGTGCCGCCCGGATGTGTCGTGATGGCGGCCTGGAACAGGCGGAACTCCGGCGCGGCCATGGCCTCGTACGCGGCGAACACGACCGGCGCCCACCGCGGCCGGCAGCCCGCGGCCACGGCGACGGCCGCCACCTGGCCCGCGGGCACCGGCGTGTCGCGGGGCGGGATCACCGGCCAGATCTCGGCGTCCGGGTCCCGGTCGCCGAGGAACTCGGCGACGCGCCGCGGGGTCGGCGCGACCAGCGGAAGGCCGTCGCCGAGCAGGCTTTCCCGCATGGCCACGGTGAACTCGGCGGACGGGTCCGCGCCGGCGAGGGTGAGCAGGCCGCCGCGCTCGGCCGGGGCGGGCGCGGCGATCGGGCGCGCGGCGAACCGCTCGCGCAACCCGGCCGGCTCGCCGGTGAGGCCGTCGAGGATGTCGTCGAGGACCTCCTTGACCTCGGCGGCGACCTCCTCCCGGGTGGCCGAGCGCAGGGCGCGCAAGGTCGTGACCGGCAGGCCGGGCGCCATCCGCGCGGCGGCCGCGAGTGCCTGCCGGCCGCCGATCTCGGTGGTGACGAGGGAGGTCGGTACGCCGAGGCGCTCGAGCTCGGCGGCGACGATCGCGGTCGGCTGGCTGACGCCCCAGTCGCCGAGCGCGAGCACCACCCCGGCGACGTCCTGGTCGCGGACCCAGCGAGCCACCTCGGCGAGGCGGGCACCGGTGCCGCGCAGCAGGTCGTCGGTGTGGTGGCGGATCTCGGTGCCGTCGCCGAGCGCGGTCTCGACGACGTCGAAGATCGCGCGGTAGGGGCCGTAGTCCGGGGCGAGCTTGCCGTTGTCGAGCAGCAGCACGCGGGTGCCGGTGAGGGTGCGCGGCCTGGGCGCGAGGGTGGCCGGACTCGCGGGTGCGGGGATGCGCGGGTCGATCACCTCAGTCGCCACGGCGACCTCCTTCCGGTTGACGCTCTAGAATATATTCTTGCCACATCGTCGGCACAAGGCTCCGGAGGCGGCGTTGGGACCACTGAGCGGGATGCGCATCGTCGAGCTGGCCGGGCGCGGTCCGGGCCCGTTCGCCGGCATGATGCTGTCGGACATGGGCGCCGAGGTCGTGCGGGTGGACCGGCCCGGCGGCGACCGGCACGTCCAGGCGCCGAACCCGCGGCTGGAGCTGGTGGTCCGCGGCCGGCGGTCGGTGCTGGTGGACCTGAAACACCCGCGTGGCGCGTCGGTGGTGCTGCGGCTGATCGACCGCGCGGACGCGTTCTTCGAGGGGTTCCGGCCCGGCGTGGCCGAGCGGCTGGGCATCGGCCCGGACGTCTGCCTCGCGCGGAACCCGTCGCTGGTGTACGGCCGGGCGACGGGGTGGGGCCAGACCGGTCCGCTGGCGCCGGCGGCGGGGCACGACATCAACTACATCGCGCTGGCCGGTGCGTTGGAGCCGATCGGCCGGGCGGGCGGCCCGCCGGTCATCCCGCTGAACCTGGTGGGTGACAACGCGGGCGGCATGCTGCTGGCGTTCGGTCTGGTGTGCGCACTGCTGGAGGCCAGGTCATCGGGCCGCGGCCAGGTGGTCGACGCGGCGATGATCGACGCGGCGTCGTTGCTGATGACGCAGTTCCACGGCCGCCGCCACAACGGCACGTGGTTCGACGAGCGCGGCACGAACTACCTCGACTCGGGCGCCCCGTTCTACGAGGTGTACGAGACCTCGGACGGCCGGTGGGTGTCGATCGGCGCGATAGAGCCGAAGTTCCACCGCGCGCTCTTCGCCCGCCTGGGCTTGGACGTGTCGGACCTGTCCGACCCCCTGACCCGCGACGACTGGCCCGCCGTGCGCTCCCGGCTGGCGGCGTTGTTCCGGTCCCGGACGCGTGCGGAGTGGAGCGAGGTGCTGGAGGGGACGGACTCGTGTTTCGCGCCGGTGCTGGGTTTGGCGGAGGTGGCGGCGCACCCGCATCACGTCGCGCGGTCGGGTTTCGTGCCGGTGTCGGGGGTTCCGGCCCCGGCGCCGGCGCCCCGGTTCAGCCGGACACCGGGTGAGGTGGCCGGGCCGCCACCGGCGCCGGGCGACCATTCGGCGGAAGTGTTGGCGGATTGGGGTTTCTCCGAAGCCGAGATCGCGGAACTTGCGGAGACCGGTGCGGTTCGCTGATCGTGCCGGCCGGAACGGTCACCCCGCGTCGCTCAGGCTCCACTCCATCGCCATGCGCGGATCCTCGATCCGTACGACTTCGAACCCGAGGCGCGCATAGAGGGCCCGGGCCGGGTTGCTGGCGAAGACGCTGAGCCGGACCGGAAAGCCGCGTCGCTGGGCAGCCTGAAGAATGTCTCGTATCAGCCGGGTGCCGATGCCCCGCCCTTGGACCTCGGGAAGCAGGGCGATCTCCTCGATGAAGTCGCACTCCATCTCATGGATGACGCACACGTAGCCGACGGGTCGCCTGCCTTCCTCGACCACCGCATACGGGAGTTCGCGGAATTCGTCGTCAGCGGTTGTGCGCTGCTCAGCGTCGTCCCAACCCGACGTCTGTTCGACGTATGCCCGAAGGGCAGCGCGCCGCACCTCGAAGAGGAACTCTCGGTCGCTGGGCGAAGCGGGCCGGACCCGAAGATCCGCGAAGTGCACCACCGCGCGAGGCTACGGCGTCCGTCGCTCCGCCAGCAATCGGGTTCACCAGTCAGTGCAGTCGCGGGACCACTTCCTCGGCGAGCAGGCGCAGCATCGTGTCCGCCTCCTTGCGGGGGCAGGCGATGCGGAAGAGCACCACGTCGACACCCGCGTCCCGGTACTCGCGCAGGCGGGCCGCGCACTCCCCCGGCGTGCCGGAGATCAGGTATTTCGCCGCGAACGACGTGAAGTCCTGGCGGTAGGTACGGCCCACCCGCGCCGCCGCCATCGCGCGAGCGTGGTCGCCGTCTTCGGCGACCGTGGTGAAGGCGAACAGCGCGGTGCGGCCCGACCAGCCCTGCGACGCCAGCTCGGCGCGACCGGATGAGACCTGCTCCGGGGTCCGCAGGTACGGCAGCCACGCGTCACCCCAGCGCGCCACCCGGCGCAGCGCCGCCGGGCGGCGGCCGGCGATCCACATCGGCAGCCGGCTCGACGGGCGCGGGGCGATGGTGACGCCGTCGAACGTGGTGAAGCGGCCGTTCACCGATACGTCTGGGGACGTCAGCAGGCGGTGGATGACCTCCAATGCCTCGTCGGTCCGGGCCCCACGGGTCGCGACCGGCACGCCCGCCGCCTCGAACTCCTTCGGGTACTCGCCGCCGATGCCGACCCCGAGCGTGAACCGGCCGCCGCTCACGGCATCCAGCGACGCGGCCAGCTTCGCCGCGATCGCCGGCTGGTACAGCGGCAGCAACGTCACCGCGCTCACCAGCTTGATCCGCGACGTCACCCCCGCCGCGTGCGCCAGGGAGATGAACGCGTTGGTCGTCGGGCCGTGGAAGGCGAGGTGCTCGCCGCACGCCAGGTAGTCGAAGCCGGTGGACTCGGCCAGCCGCGCGAAGGCCGCCGGGTCGGCGCCGGACTGGAGGGTCACACCGAACTCCACGAGCACCTCCGGAGGAGAAACGCCTGCTAGAGTGCCGACTATACGATAGACAGGAGGCCGTCATGGTGGACATCCTGATGCCCTACGCCGAGCAGCCCGGCACGCACGACGGCAACACCGCCACCCGGCTGTCCACAGTGCACGGACGAACGATCGGCATCGTCAACAACAGCTGGCGCTGCATGCACGTGATCGCCGACGAGCTCGCGACGGTCCTCACCGAGCAGGGCGCCACGCGCATCGTCGAGCGGCGCATCTCCGCCGCCCAGACGCTGCCCGACGCCGACCTCGACGCCATGGCCGCCGACTGCGACGCCGTCGTCGTCGGCATCGGCAATTGAGGCTCCTGCACATCGTGGTGTATCCACGATTCCGTTGAGCTCGAGCGGCGCGGCGTGCCGACGGTGACGCTGTTCACCGAGGCGTTCGCCGGCCTCGCGGTCGCCGTCGCCACCGGAGCGGGCGCCGCCGAGCTGCCCCGGGTGGTCCTGCCCCACCCGCTCAACGACCGGCCCGAGCCGGACATCCGGGCGGCACTGCGCGAGCGGGCCGCCGCGATCGTCGAGGGACTCACATGCTGACGTCCACTGTGGAGGACCTGCCCGACGACGTCGAGGCCGTCAGCGCCTGGCTCCACGAGCGCGGGCACACCGACGGCCTGCCGGTCGTGCCGCCGACCCGCGAGCGCGTGCTGCGCATGCTCGAGGGCACCACCCGCGACCCGGCCACCGACCTCGGCGCGGTGCCGCCGACGAACGGCGCGGCCACGGTCGAGAAGCTCGCGATCAACGCGGTCATGGCCGGCTGCCGCCCGGAGTACCTGCCGGTCGTGCTAACCGCGTTCGACCTGTTGCTGCAGCCGGGTTTCCAGCTCGCCGGCATGCAGCCGACGACCAACCCGCTGACCCCGATGCTGATCGTCAACGGCCCCGTCCGGCACCGTGTCGGGCTCAACTGCTCGACCGGTGTGATGGGTCCCGGCTGGCAGGCCAACGCCACGATCGGGCGCGCCGTGCGGCTCGCGCTGATCAACCTCGGCGGCGCGCGGCCGGGCGAGGTCGACAAGTGCACGCAGGGCTTCGTCGGCAAGTACACGCTCTGCGTGGGCGAGAACGAGGAGGACAGCCCCTGGGCACCGCTATCCGCCGACCGCGGGTTCGAGCGCGGCCAGGACGTCCTGACCGTCGTCGGCGTCAACTCCGCGATCAACATCCACGACTCCAGCGGCGACTGGAACGACGTGGTGAAGACGTTCTGCGGCAGCCTGCCGAGCGTCGGCACGCCGAACGTCGTCGATCCACACGCGACACCGGTGCTCGCGCTCAACCCGCTGCACGCGAGGATCCTCACCGACGGCGGCTTCGACAAGGCCGCCCTGCGCGAGCACCTCGTCGCGAACACGACGCTGCCGGCCGACGCGCTGTCCGAGCGGCGCGCCCACCTGCGCCGCGAGGAGGGCGAGGAGGACTATCTCGTCGACGGCCGGATCCCGATCGTCAACGACGCGGATTCGCTCCAGCTCGTCGTCACCGGCGGGATGGGCGGCGGCCACTCGTGCTTCCTGCCGGCCGGGCACTACGGCCAAGCCCAGTCGGCCATCGTTGATATATGATATGCGTAGCGGTGGTGCCGGAGCCGCCGACGCGAGAGGAGTCCGTCATGCAGCAGGCCGTCGAGAAGGCGCTGGACAACGTGCGGCCGGCACTCGCCGCGGACGGTTTCGACCTGCGGCTCGGCTCGATCGAGGCGGACAACTCGGTACGCGTCGTGCTGGAGGCCAAGCCCGAGGCGTGCATGGAGTGCCTGGTGCCGGACGCGGTGCTGGTCGCCATCCTCGACAAGGCGATCCGCGACCAGGACCCGAGCGTCGGCCAGGTGACCGTCGACAAGGTGGGCTTTGACGCGGTCGCGGGACACTAGACCGCGAGTACCAGCTTGCCGGTCGCGCGGCGGGTGAGCAGCCGGTCGTGCGCGTCGTTCACCGCGGCCAGCGGCAGCACCGCGTCGATCACGACCCGCACCTGGCCGCCCGCGACGAGCTCCAGGCAGCCGACCAGCGCGTCGCGGACGTCGGAGGCGGACAGCGCGAGGCTCGCGTGCCCGGCCAGCGTCACGGACTTGCGGTACAGCGCCGCGTAGTCGAGCTCGCCGTGCCCGCCCGCGCTCACCCCGAACACCGTGATCCGGCCGCCGTCGGCCACCGCCCGCACCGCCGCGCCCGTGTAGGACCCGCCGAGCCCGTCGAGCACCACGGTCGGCTCGAGCTCGCACACGGCGTCGCGCAACCCGGCCGCGTCCGCCGCGATCACCTTGTCCGCGCCGAGGTCCGCCGCGTCGGCCGGCTCGGCGGTGTGCGCCCAGACCGTGGCCCCGGCCGAGCGGGCGAGCTGTACGGCCAGCGTGCCGACGCCGCCGCTCGCGCCGAGGACGAGCACCCGGTCCGCGGCCGATACGTGCCGCCCGACGAGCGCCCACGCCGTGACGCCGGCGAGCCCGATCCCCGCGGCCTGCAACGGGTCCACGCCGTCCGGCAGCCGCACGGCCGCCCGCGCCGGCACGGCGACCTGCTCGGCGTAGGTGCCGGCCCGGCGCAGGCCGAGCCCCGCCCCGTACACCACGACGTTCCCGGACGCGGTGTACCCGACCCCGTCGCACCCGGGCACGAACGGCAGCTCGACGCGGCCCGCGCCGCCGTCGCGCAGCCGCACGTCGATGGGGTTGACCCCGGCGTGGGTGAGGCGGACGAGCACATCGTCGGGACCGGGTTCGGGGTCGGGCACGTCGTCGATCCGAAGTGGACTCCGGAACTCGTGCAGCCGCGCCGCCTTCACGCCGGAACCGCCTTGGCCCGGGCCAGCAGCCCGGGCAGCCGGCCCGGCGCGTCGTCGGTCTCCAGCGACCGGACGGCGGCGATCAGCTCCTCGACCACCGCGCGGTCCGCGGGCGTCGTGCCCCACGCGGCACAGTCCCAGACCTTCGCCGCCACCGCGGGCCAGTCCATCGGATTTCCCGGATGCCCCAAGGGGAACTCCGACCGGCGGGTGCGCATCTCGCGGTCGCGCAGGTGGACGTCGACGGTGATCGGCATCGGGATGACCCGGCCGGCCGCGCGGTCGAAGCCCGGGTCGAGCACCGGCTCCACGCGCTGCGCCAGCGCGAGGACCTCCGGGTCGCGGATCGCCTCGTCGGTCAGCTCGGCGAGCGTCACCCGGCCCCGCACGGCGGCCAGCGCGACGATGAACGGCAGGCTGAACTGGGCGTCCATCGGCGACGTCGGCGCGCGGCGGCGCTCGAGCGGGTGCACGACCTCGTCCCAGCTCTCCCGGCTGTTGACGTGCACGACGATCCGCTCGATGTCGGCGGGCGCGACGCCATCGGTCGCGGCGAGCGTGGCGCCGACGGTGTTGTGGGTGATCCGGCAGACCGGATACGGCTTCGTGCTCGCGCCGAGCACCTCCCACCGCTCGCCCAGCTCCCCGACGACCACCGACCGGTCATAGGCACCGCCGTGCCAGTAGCTCAGCCAGCCGTACTCCCCCTCCAGCACCTCGTGCGGACCGGTGATGCCGAGCGCGGCGAGGTCCGCGGACTGCACCGCGGTCTGCGCGGTCACGCCCTGCTGCACGCGGATCGCGAGCGTCGCCTCCTTGATCGCCTGCTGGTTGCCGGCGAGCGCGGTGTAGGCGTTGCCGAGCGCGTCGAGTGTGCGGTCCGCGTCGAGCCCGCGGACCAGCGCGGCGGCGAGCGCGCCACCCAGTGCGCCGCACTGGTAGGTGAACGACCACCCGCGGGGCCGGTGCTTCGGGCCCGCGATGTGGTACTCCGGCGCGAGGCCCAGCCGGCACATGACCTCCTGCGCGGCGACGAGCGCGGTGACCACGCGTGCACCGTCCACATCGGAGTCCTGCTCGGCGAGGGCGAGCGCGATCGGCGCGGTGGCGACGGTCGGGTGCAGCAACGCCTTCTCGTGCACGTCGTCGAGCTCGAGCGCGCGGCTGATCGTGGCGTTGAGCAGGACCGCGTGCGGCACGGACGTCTTCTCCGCGCGGCCGATCACGCTGCTGACCGGCCGCCCGCCCCAGCCGTCGACCGCACGCAGCAGCTCCGGCACGCCCTCGGCCTGGGTGCCGGCGAGCGCGGCGGCGACCAGGTCGAGCAGCCTGCGCTTGACGCCGTCGACGACCGGTGCGGGGATGTCGGCGAGGGTCAGGCGGCCGGCCCAGCGGGCGAGGTCGACCATCGCGTCCTGTTCGAGTAACTCGGGTGGGGCCATGGCGGTGCCTTTCGCTCTGCTTCGCTATATCATATCTACACATGGATCTACCGCCACTTCCGCACACGCTCCGCTTCGAGGCGACCGAGGACGTCGAGACGGTCACCGCGCTGCTCACCTCCAGCGGCGTCGGTGATGGGCTGCCGGTCGTGCCGCCGACGCCGGTGCGCGTGGAGTCGATGCTCGGCGCGTGGGATCCGGACGAGCCACTCGGCACGCTCGCGCCGCTGCGCCGCGCGGTGACGGTGGCCGACGTCGCGGTGTGCGCGGTGCTCGCGGGGTGCCGGCCGAGCGCGCTGCCGGTACTGGTGGCCGCGGTCCGGGCGGTGCAGGCGGAACGGTTCAACCTGCTCGGGCTGACGACGACCACCGGCAGCGCGGCGATCGGCGTGGTGCTGCATCCGGGCGCGGCGTCGTTGTCCGGGGCGCACGCGGGTGCGAACTACCTTGGCCCGGGGGCGGGGTCGAACGGCCCCATCGGGCGCGCGCTGGCGATGGTCGTGCGGGTCGTGGGCGCGGCCGTGCCGGGTGCGATCGACGTGGCGATCGCGGGCCAGCCGGCGAAGTACGGCTTGTGCTTCGCCTCGATGGCGGGCTCACCGGGGTGGCCCGACCTGGGCACCGAGCGCGGCGGGGACCTGACCGTGCTGGGCGTCTCGGGAACGGTCGAGGTGGTCGACGCGGTGAGCCAGTCCCCGGAGGACCTGCTGGACACGCTCGCGGCGGCACTGCTGCTGCCGGTGGCGGCGGGCCCGGACGGGCGGACGCTGGGCTCGGGCGAGCCGGTGGTGGTGCTGCCGCCGGAGTGGGTCGAGCGGCTGCGGTCGGCCGGGTGGGACAAGGCGGCGGCGCGGGCGCGGCTGTGGGAGCGGGCGCGCGTGCCGGTGGCCCGGCTGGCGCCGGGCATCGCGGGCCGGGCGGTGGTGGACGAGCTGCCGGCGGCGCTGTCGCCGGCGGACATCGTGCTGCTGGTGGCCGGTGGGCCGGGCACCAAGGCGACGCTGCTGCCGACGTGGTCCTCGAGCCGCACGGTCACGG
The DNA here is from genome assembly GCF_036555685.1 of Actinophytocola sp. Classification (GTDB taxonomy): domain Bacteria; phylum Actinomycetota; class Actinomycetes; order Mycobacteriales; family Pseudonocardiaceae; genus Actinophytocola. The sequence continues at coordinate 24,705 of NZ_DATBKY010000002.1, forward strand.
TGCCGCTCGGCTGACTCGCGAGTGCGCGCGGCTCCTCGACCTGTCGGCATCGATAATCTATCGTATATTCATGGCTGCTCCCCGGATCGCCGTCCACGCGGCGGGCTACGCCTGCCACTACGCCGCGGAGGTGCTGCGCCAGGCCGGCTTCCCGGTAGCGGAGACCGGCGGTCCCGCCGGCGAGGCGGCGCCCGCAGGCGAAGCGACCCCGCGCACGCACAGCGACCTGGCCGGTCTCGACGTCTGCATCACCGACGAGCCCGCCGCGTTCGCCGACCTGCTCGGCGGCGACGAACCCTGGCCACCCGCGCTCCGCCACCTCACCTTCGTCGAGCTCGGGCGGCCCGCCGCCCTCCCGGACGCGAACGCGCGCATCGCCGAGCTGTCCGGCATCGGGGCGGTGATCGGCGAGGCGGACGGGCCCGGGCTGGCCCCGCCCGGCCGCATGCTCGAGGCCCTCGCCGGGCTGCAGGCCGCCACCGCGGCGCTCGCCGGGTGGCTGGGCGCGCGGCGGGACAGGCTCGGCGAGCACGTGCTCGTCGACCCGGTCGCCTGCCTCGCCGGCATGTCCGGCGTGAACGCCATCCAGTTCCTCAACTACGGCAGGCCGTGGCGCCGCTCGGGCCCCAGCGCGTCCGGCTCCGGCGGGCCGTTCCCCTTCCGCTTCTTCCGCTGCCGCGACGGGTGGGTCGTCGTGATCTGCCGTGCCCGCGTCGAGTGGGACGCCTTCCTCGCGTTGCTGGGCGATCCGGAGTGGGCCGAGCGCCCGGAGTTCGCCGACCAGATCGTCATCGCCGCGCGGCATGCCGACGAGGTGGCCGCGCTCATCGACGAGATCCTCGGCGAGCGGTCCGTCGCGGAGGTCGTGGCCGCCGGGCGGGAGTACCGGGTGCCGATCGCTCCACTGCGGACGGTCGAGGAGGCCATGGCCGACCCGCTGCTGTTCGAGAACGGCAAGCCCGCGCCCGCCGTCACCACCCTGCGGCCGGTGCCGGCACGGTGCCCGTGGACCCGGCGGAACGCGGCCGGCGGGCCGCTCGCCGGCCTGCGCGTGCTCGACCTCGGCTGGGTCTGGGCCGCGCCGGTGGCGAGCGCGTGGCTCGCCGACCTCGGCGCCGACGTGGTCAAGGTGGAGAGCCTCGACCGGCTCGACGTCGGCCGCCGCCGCGGCGTCGACTTCCCCGTCGGGCTGCCCTCGGACCGCGCCACGCTGCCCGGCCACGAACGCGCCTGGCTGTTCAACGCGGCCAACCGCAACAAGCGCGGTGTCCGCCTCGAGCTCAAGGATCCGGCCGACCACGCCCGGTTCCTCGCGCTCGTCGAGGCGGCCGATGTCGTCGTCGAGAGCTTCGCCGCCGGCGTGCTCGAGCGGCTGGGCATCGCGCCCGAGACGCTGTTCGCCGCCAACCCCGGGCTGGTGCTGCTGTCCATGGGCGGGCGCACCGTCGACGGGCAGCACGTCGCCCGCAGCTACGCGCCGATCCTCACTGCCCTGGCCGGCCTCGAGGCCACCGTGACCGACCGGGAAGGCGCCCCGCTCGGCCTGCTCAACTGGGGTGTCGCCGACCCGAACGCCGGTGCCTGGGCCACCTTCGCCGTCGTCGCCGCGCTCGCCGCCGACCGGGGCGGCAGCCACCTGCTGCTCTCCCAGCTGCGCGCGCTGGTCAACACCTGCGTGAGCCGCTACCAGGGCACCGACCCCGCACAGGCCGAGCTCGCCGACCCCGAGGAGGTCACGCTCGCGCACCTCGCCGGCACCGCGGCCGGACCGCTCGGCGACCTCTACCGGTCGATCCTCGTCCGCGGGTGGTCGCCGGAGTTCGGCGAGCGGCTCGCGTTCACCAGCCCGTGGCGCTTCCGGCGGATGCCGGTCGGCGTGCGCGCGGCGGCGCCGCTGTTCGCCTCGACCGCGGTGGACGCCGTCCTCGACGAATGGCGGCCCGCGACAACCCTGGCGCCGGCGGACATCGCGAAGTAACATCGCGGTCGCTACGATATATTCTCGGCGGGACACCGACCCCGACGGAGGTCACGATGACAGCCCAGTACGAGGTCCTGTGGCCCCTGGGTCGGCGCGGCGGGCTGCCGCCGGGCGAGCTCGCGCCGCGGCCGGCCGACCTCACCGGCAAGCGGGTCGCGTTCGTGTGGGACCACGTGTTCTCCGGCGACCGCATGTTCGCGCGCTTCGAGGCGGTCGCGAGCAAGCGGTTCGCCGGCATGTCGTTCGTGCCGCACCCGGAGTTCGGCAACGTGCACGGCACGACCGCGGAGGAGCACGACGCGGTCGAGAAGCTGCCGGAGCGGTTGCGGGAACACGACATCGACGTGGCGGTCGTCGGTGTCGGGGCTTGAGGCTCCTGCACGCCCGCCGTGTTGCGGGCCTGCGTGGCGATCGAGCGGGCGGGCGTCCCGGCGGTCGCGATCGTCTCGACGGAGTTCGAGGTCATGGCCGGCATGATCGCCGGCGCGCTCGGCGTGGCGGACATCCCGCTCGCCGTGTACCCGGGCGTCATGCTCACCGACTCGCCGGAGACGTTCGAGTCCAAGGTGGACGAGCACGTGCTGCCCGCCCTGTTCGACGGCCTGCTCGTCCGGCCCGGCCACGGCGAGTCCGGCGCCGAGCAGGAGCCGGCACCCGACGAGATCGTGCTGCGCGGCACCTACGACGACATCCTCGACGGGTTCACCGACCGGCACTGGACCGACGGCCTGCCGATCGTGCCGCCGACGCCGGACCGGGTCGCGGAGTTCCTGCGGCACACCGACCGTGACCCGGGCGAGATTCTCGGCGTACTGCTACCGGCCAGCCGGGAGGCGACCGTCCACAGCGTCGCCGTCAACGGGGTGATGGCCGGGTGCCGGCCGGAGTACATGCCGATCCTGGTGGCCGCCGTCGAGGCGATCGCCGATCCGGACTTCCGGGTCGAGGACGCCGGCAGCACGCCCGGCTGGGAGCCGATGGTGATCGTCAGCGGCCCGCTCGCGGCGGAGCTGGACTTCAACTCCGGCACGGGCGCGCTGCGCGTCGGGCCGCGCGCGAACACCTCGGTAGGCCGGTTCGTGCGCCTGTACCTGCGCAACGTGGCGGGCCTGCGGCCGATCCCGGACGAGACCGACAAGGGCGCGATCGGCGGCACGTTCAACGTGGCGCTCGCCGAGCACGAGGCGGCGATCCGCGACGTCGGCTGGCAGCCCTACCGCGTCGACCGCGGCTTCGCCGACGCCGACACCGTGGTGACCGTGCGCAGCGTGTACGCGACGAGCGCGCCGATCTACTCGGGCGGCGACCGCGCGACCGACCACCTGGCCACGATCGCGCGGCTGGTGACCGATGTCGTCGGCCCGTGGTGTTACCACAACTTCATCTACGAAAAGCAGTTCCCGTTCGTCGTGCTTGGCCCCGCGATCGCCGCGATCATCGCGCGCGAGGGGCTCACCAAGGACGACGTGCGTCGCTACCTGTACGACAACGTGTGGCTGGACGGCGCGTGGGTGGCCCGCTACGGGCGCGGGGTGAGCGGCAAGAAGTTCGAGTGGCCCGACCTCGTCGCGCGCGGCAAGGCGCCCGCCGAGTACGCCGACGCCGAGGAGACCGGCCGGCCGGTGCGCGCGCTGATGCGTCCCGACTGGATCGACGTGGTGGTGGCCGGCAACCCGGGACGCAACCAGTCCCGCGCGTACCTCGGCAACCACGGGCAGGGCATGCCGGTCAGCCGCCGCGTGGAGCCGGCGGCGTGGTGGACCGAGAGAAGGAGCGAGCAACCGTGACAATCACCGACGCCCAGGCGCACATCTGGGCCCCGGAGACGCCGGACCGCCCCTGGCTGCCGGGCGGCCGGTCCTTCGCGCACGGCGACCAGTACACAGTGGACGAGCTGCTGGCCGAGATGGCCGGCGCGGGCGTGGACCAGGTGGTGCTCGTGCCGCCGTCGTTCGAAGGCGACCGCAACGACGTGTGCCTCGCCGCCGCGCGGCAGTACCCGGACAAGTTCCGCGTGATGGGCCGCATCACGATCACCGACCCGGAAAGCCGCGGCCTGCTCGCCACCTGGCGCGAGCAGCCCGGCATGCTCGGCATCCGGCTGTCGTTCAGCCGCGGCGCGGCCGACAACTGGCTCTCCGACGGGACGGCCGACTGGGTGTGGGCGCAGGCCGCGGCGGGCGGCGTGCCGATCATGGTGTTCGCCCCGGACAAGCTCGACCTGATCGACGAGATCGCCGCGGCGCACCCGGACGTGCGGCTCGTCATGGACCACCTGGGGATGCGCACCGACGTGCGCGACGAGCGCATGGACGCGGTCATCGACGACCTGGTCAAGCTCGCCCGGCACGACAACGTCGCGGTCAAGGCGTCGTGCCTGGCGAGCAACGTCTCCGAGCAGTACCCGTTCCCCTCGCTGCACGGCCGGATCCGCCGCGTGGTGGACGCGTTCGAACCGCGCCGGGTGTTCTGGGGCAGCGACATCACCCGGCTCGACTGCACCTACGACGAGTACCGCCGGCTGTTCGTCGACGAGCTGGGCTTCCTCTCCCCCGGCGACCTGGAGTGGATCATGGGTCGCGGCGTCCGCGAGTGGCTCGGCTGGCAGTGATGAGCTCGCCGACCCGGGCCGCCGCCGTGCGCCGCACCAACGACCCCGCCCCCGGGCCGCCGCTGCTGCGGGTGCGCGACCTGCGGGTCGAGTTCCGCACGTCCTACGGGCTGACCAACGCCGTGAACGGCCTTTCCTACTCGGTCGACCGGGGCGAGACGCTCGCGATCCTCGGCGAGTCGGGGTCGGGCAAGTCGGTCGCGGCGCGGGCCGTGCTCGGCATCATCGAGTCGCCGCCGGGATACGTGACCGGCGGCGAGGTGCTGTTCGACGACCGGGACCTGCTCACGCTGTCCCGCAAACAGCTGCGGCGCATCCGCGGCGAGCGGATCGCGATCATCTTCCAGGACGCGCTGACCGCGCTGAACCCCGTGTTCACGGTCGGCTTCCAGATCGCGGAGATGTTCCGCGTGCACCGGGGCATGTCGCAGTCGGACGCCACCGCGCGGGCGATCGAGCTGCTCGACCGGGTGCGGATCCCCAACGCGCGCAACCGGGTCCACGACTACCCGCACCAGTTCTCCGGCGGCATGCGGCAGCGGGTGATGATCGCCATGGCGATCGCGCTCGAGCCGGACCTGCTGATCGCGGACGAGCCGACGACCGCGCTGGACGTGACCGTGCAGGCCCAGATCATGGCACTGCTCGCCGAGCTGCGGCACGACCTCGGCATGGGCCTGGTGCTGATCACCCATGACCTCGGCGTGGTCGCGGAGGTGGCCGACCAGGCGGTCGTCATGTACGCGGGGCGCGGCATCGAGTACGCGGCCATCGAGGACCTCTACGACAGCCCGGCGCACCCGTACACCCGCGCGCTGATGCGGTCGATCCCGCGCGCGGACCAGAAGGGCGGCCGGCTGGAGGCGATCAGCGGGTCGCCGCCGAACCTGTCGGCCATCCCGGCCGGCTGCGAGTTCCACCCGCGCTGCCCGCTCGCGACCGACCTGTGCGCGCGGGAGCGGCCCGACGTCGTCGAGTTCGCACCCGGGCGGCTGTCGGCCTGTCATTTCGGCGCGGAGGTGCTGTCCGGTGAACGATGAGGTCTTGCGGGTCGAGAACGTCGTCAAGTGGTTCCCCGTCAAGGAGGGCACGGGCGTCCGGCGCACCACGAACCAGGTGAAGGCCGTCAACGGGGTCAGCTTCACGCTCCACTCCGGCGAGACGCTGGGCCTGGTCGGCGAGTCCGGGTGCGGCAAGTCCACCCTGGGCCGGACGCTGCTGCGGCTGGACGAGCCCACCTCGGGCCAGGTGTTCTACCGTGGCAAGGACGTGTTCACCATGGGCCGCCGCGAGCTGCGCGAGGTGCGCCGCAAGATCCAGATCATCTTCCAGGACCCGTACGCGTCGCTGAACCCGCGGATGACGGTCGGCGACCTGGTGACCGAGGCGTGGGCCATCCATCGCGGCGTCGTGCCGCGGGCCAAGCACAAGGTGAAGGCCGGCGAGCTGCTCGAGCGGGTCGGCCTGGACCCGGCGTTCATGGACCGCTACCCGCACCAGTTCTCCGGCGGTCAGCGGCAGCGCGTCGGCATCGCGCGCGTGCTCGCGCTCGACCCCGAGGTGCTGGTGTGCGACGAGCCGGTGTCCGCGCTGGACGTCTCCGTGCAGGCACAGGTGATCAACCTGCTGGCCGACATCCAGGGCGACTTCGGGCTGTCCTATGTGTTCATCGCGCACGACCTGTCCGTGGTGCGGCACATCTCCGACCGCGTGGCCGTCATGTACCTCGGCCGCATCGTGGAGCTCGGCGACGAGGAGGCCATCTACGAGCGGCCGGTGCACCCCTACACGCAGGCGCTGCTGTCCGCGGTGCCGATCCCCGATCCGACGAAGCGGGACAGCGTGCGGCGGATCCTGCTCGAGGGCGACCTGCCGAGCCCGTCGAACCTGCCGTCCGGGTGCGCGTTCCGGACCCGCTGCTGGAAGGCGGCCGACGAGTGCGCGGCCGAGGTGCCCGAGCTCACCGACCGTGGTTCGCTGGGGCACCCGTCGCGCTG
>NZ_DATBKY010000003.1:0-29984 GCF_036555685.1 Actinophytocola sp.
TTGCGCCGCGCGGTGGCGAGCGCTCCGCACAGCTGCGCCAGCTCGTCGTCCGAAAGCGGCTCCAGGAAAGCCAGATCCTCGCCGAGCCAGGGCTTCAGGAGGTCACGGACGTCAGTGCGCATGAGTGGACCTTGTCACGCCCGTAGAGCCTCGCGGTAACGGGCGGGTCCGTCTAGGGCAGTTGGGCCTTGAAATCCAGCGCGTAGGCGAGCTTTCCGGGCTTTGGATCGGACATCGGGGTGCCGAGATCGCCGAACTCGCCCTTCTCGGGCGACTTCCCGTCGTTCCACTTCGCCATCCTGCCGAGCTCCCCCGCGGTCCGGCCGTCCACCACCTCGTCCCCGTCGTGCAGCTTCGTCATGTCCTTCGAGGCGTGCTCGACGAGGTCGAGGTAGGACTCCGGATCGGTGAGGTCGTAGTCGGCGAGGTCGTAGCTTCGGCGAAGCCACGTCGCCCAGTAGAACTCGAGAAACTCGGGCGAACCGCCGTCCGCGTCGGCCACCTGCTCGTAACCGATGTCGCGGGTGAAGTAGACGAGGCCGCGGTACCGGTCGTCGCCCATCGAGCCGAGGCCCAGCCGCGCGGGCAGCCGGTCGGGCGTGATCTCCTGGTTGTCCGCGTCGCGCAGCCAGACCCAGTGGTTTTCGGACATCCGCGTCCAGAAGTCCGCGGGCGCGAGGTCGCTCAGGTCGGCCTCGACCCGCACGCGGACGTGTGCGTCCGGTCCGCCGTCGGGGCTCTCCAGCAGCTCGGTGAGGGAGTGGTGCCCGTCGGTGAGGTACGGCACGTCGCCCGGGCCGAGCACGACGGTCTTCATCGCCGCGATCGTCTCGGGGGTCTCCTGCCCGACCGGTACCTCGCACGTGAAGCTCGCGGGGTCGGCGAGCCGGGAGGCCGGGCCGGCGGCGCCAGCCGCGCCCTGGCCGTTCGCCTCGCACCAGTCGTCGAACCTCTGGTTGATCCCGCCCGCCTGCTCGTCCTTGCCGGCGCGGTAGCGGTCGAGCTTGTAGTAGACCTCGTCGAACCCGATGGCAGGCTGGGTCGGGTGCAGGTCGCCGAGCCGTACGTCGATCAGGTCGCCCGGCTGCGCCGCCATCCCGGCCGGCGCGGGTCCCGACGCGCCCGCGAGCACCGGCACCGCGACGGTCGCGGCCGCCGCGAGTACGACGGCCAGCGTCACGCCTACCTTCCGCCGTCCCATCCCGGCCCCCGATCATGCTGTCCTATGAGGACTTTCGAAGTCGTTCCGGGACGCGATTCTCACCGGTTGTGATCGATCGGGGTAGGGCCGTTCTTCGGGTTCAGCAGTTCTTCCAGCTGCCCGCCCGCCCCCACGAGCACGTGTCGATCTGGCGGCCCGCCGCGTTGCGCAGGTACGCGGTGTCACCGTCGTTGTTCCAGATGTACCACTTCTGGTTCCAGTATCGGGTGCTCGCGTTGTTGGTGCCGCGGCCGGTGCGGACGTACACGAACTTGCCGGGGTTGATCTTGGTGGCCGGGAACTTGTAGACGTGGTTCGCCTTGTCCCGCAACGTCCAGCCGTTCGCCCACTGCGGCACGCTCGCGGTGTTCTTCAGCAGGATGTACTCGGCGTTGAGGCTGCCGTTGGCGCCGGTGTCCGAGCCGGGCGAGTTGTAGTAGGCCCGGTAGATCATGATGCCGCCGGCCGCCTCCGCCGGGGTGGCGACGAGAACTCCCGCCAGGACCGTCACGAGGACGGAAGCCACGGCCATGACCAGTTTGCGCATTGAGTTTTCCCTTCTGGAGCGGATCGCGTACGCAACGTCGGAGGCCTCCGGAATTTCGTTACAGATCGTGACTACGACTACCTCGTGTGAGTGAATTACTCCGCGGGCACCAGTGATCGTTGCGCCCCGCGTCCGCCGTCGATCGTCGGATCGGTCGCAAAGCAACGAATCATCGCCATGGTTGGTGGACTGGTGTGACACGGTGTGCGCTACGTGTCACAGGACACGGTCCGCAACCCTGCTTGGCGGAGGAGCATTCATGCGAACAGTACGAAGGGTCACGCTCGTCGCGGCTGCTGCCGTGCTCGGCGTCGCCGGTGTCACGGTGGCGGTGGTGCAGTCGCCGGAGGCCGCCGCGGCGCCGAACTTCCAGGTGCCGTTCAAGTGCGGCGTCACGGTCACCGCGGCGACGTTCTCGGGGCACAACCCACTGAACTCGGTCGACTTCCAGAAGTCCGGCATCACCGGGATGCCGGTGCTCGCGTCCGCGGGCGGCACGGTGTCGCGTGTGGACAACGAGGGCAACCAGAGCTACGGCAGGTGGATCGAGATCAACCACGGCAACGGCTTCAGCACCCGCTACGCGCACCTGTCGGCCCAGCAGGTCCAGGTGGGCCAGCACGTGGCGGTCGGCCAGCAGATCGGCAAGGCCGGCGCGACCGGCGGCGTGTCCGGCCCGCACCTGCACTACGAGCAGCGGCAGGGCAGCACCGTGCGCAAGGCCGTGCTCGACGGCCGCGCGGTTCCCTACTTCGGGCACACGTCGTTCACGAGCCACAACAAGTGCGGCGGCAACCCCTTCAGCCCGGGCGAGGTGTGCGGCGCCGGCTTCTCGGTGATCGACTCGCACGCGCTGGGCAAGTCCGGCCGGGTCTACCTGCTGTACAACCCCGGCAGCAAGAAGAACTGCGTGACGACGCTGAAGTCGACCTCGCTCGGCAAGAAGTCGCCGGTGTCGGCGCACCTGCAGGTGCGTGGCGCGACGCGGGCGGCCGACTCGGGCAGCTTCGCCTACTACGCGGGCCCGGTGTCCCGGGTCGCCGGGGCGAAGTGCGTGAAGTGGGGCGGCTCGGCGGGTTCCGCGTCCTACACCAGCCCCTACGAGCACTGCGGCTGACCCATGCGAGTCGTAGCGATTCTCGTGGCGGTGGCCGCGGCCGCCGTCTTCCTCGTGGTGTCCCCGTCGGCGACCGCGGCGGGCGCCTGGCCCTCGGTGCGCCAGGGCGCCGGCGGACCGGATGTCGTGACCGTGCAGTACCTGCTGCGCCACCACGGGCACGGCATCCCGGCGGACGGCGACTTCGGACCGGTGACCGCGTCGGCGGTGACCGCGTTCCAGTCCGCGCGCGGGCTGGTCGCCGACGGCGTGGTCGGCCCGCAGACGTGGCCGTACCTCATCGTGCCGGTGCGCCAGGGGAGTACGGGCGAGGCCGTCCGCGCCGCGCAGACCCAGCTGAACAAGCACGGCGCCGGCCTGGCGGTCGACGGCCGGTTCGGCTCGGTGACCGATGGTGCGGTGCGCGCGTACCAGAGTGCCCACGGGCTGGCGGTGGACGGGCTCGTCGGCCCGCAGACGTGGCAGAGCCTGCTCGGTGGCGGGTCCGGCCCGGCTCCGGGTGGCCACGCCCTGCCGCTCGCCCGGGGCGCCCTGCCGCGCGCCGCTTACGGGGCACCGCACTGGAACGGCAACCCGGCGGTCGACCTGATGGTGTCGTACGTGCCCGCGTACGCGATCACCAGCGGCACGGTGGACCACTACGACTCGGCGTCGTGCGGGATCGGGATCCGCCTGCTGCAGCCGGACGGTTCCCGGTTCGTCTACTGCCACCTGTCGGCGCGGTCGGTGGCCGAGGGCGCTTCCGTCTCGGCCGGGACGCGGCTGGCGACGACCGGTGACACGGGCAACTCCGGTGACCCGCACCTGCACGTGGAGATCCGCACCGCGGACGGTGTCGCCCGCTGCCCGCAGCGCTACCTGCTGGCCATCTACGACGGCGGGACCCCGCCCGCCCTGACCAGCCTGCCGACGAGCGGCTGCACCGTGGGGTGAGAGCGTGCCCGTGCCGGCCGCCCGAGGGGCACGGCCGGCACGGGCAGGCCCTCGGACATGCGCGTGCCCGCCGCAATCCACGGCGGGCACGCGCGTTTCGCGACGGTCAGCGGGTCGTGAGGCCGTAGCCGTAGGGGAAGAGCGGGTCGTAGTGCCGGTCGCCGACGTTGATCGGTTCCTGGTCCTCCGACCGGGGCCAGCTCACCGGGAGCTTGCCGGTGAACGGCCGCTTGCCGAACAGCACGTCCGACACCCCGGCGCCTTCGCTGCCGGGCAGCCACGACATGACGAAGGCGTCCATCTTGGACAGTTCGTCGGTCACGATCTGCGTGCGGCCGGCGACGTCGAGCACGACGCACGTGGCGATCGCCGAGCAGACCTTGTCGATGTTGGCCCGGTCCGTGGCGGAGAGGTTCAGCGTGTGGCCGTTGCCCACGTCGCCGACGCCCTCCGCGTACGGGGTCTCGCCGACCACCACGACGCCGACGTCGCTGCCGGTGGTCGGGGCGGACGCGTCCGCGCTGTAGGTCACCCGGGACGAGTTCTGCCGGATCCCCTGCAGGATCGTGGTTCCCGGGAACGCCGTGTTGCCGGACTGGCCCTGCCACGTCACCGTCCAGCCGCCGGCCTGGTTGCCCAGGTCGTCGGCGTTCACGCCGGCGACGTAGATCCGCTGGTTCTTCCGCAGCGGCAACGCCTTGCCCGAGTTCTTCAGCAGCACCTGCGACTTCGCCACCGCCTCGCGGGCCACCGCACGGTGGGCCGGCGAGCCGATCGTGTCGATGTTCGAGCGGTCGGTGTACGGGTGCTCGAACAGGCCGAGCTCGAACTTCGCCCGCAGGATCCGGCTGACCGCGTCGTCGATGCGTGACATCGGCACCCGGCCGGCCCGTACCTCGGCGAGCAGCGTCTGCTCGAACTGCGGCGCGGAGAACGGCTCCATGAACATGTCCATGCCCGCGTTCACCGAGGTGCGCACCTGCGTCGCGTAGTCGCCCGGAATCTGGTGGATCGCCTCCCAGTCGCTGATGAGGAACCCGTCGAAGCCGATCTTGCGCTTGAGCACGTCGGTCAGCAGCTCTTTGTCGGCACTCATCTTCACCGGCGTGCTGCCGGGCCGGTCGGTCCACTGCACGCTCTGGAACCCCGGCATGATGCTGCCGACGTCGTGCCGCTTGACGGCCGCCTCGTAGGGCGCCAGGTCGATCCTGGCGAAGTGCCGCCAGTCGGTGATCGCCACGCCCTGGTCGATCGTGTACGTGCCACTGGTCGAGCTGCCGAACGCGGTGTCCCCGTCGCCCGCGTAGTGCTTCGCGGTCGCGAGGACGCGGTCGGGACGCTTGAGGTCCGAGGTGCGCGTGCCCTGGAAGCCGTCGATGCCGGTCTCCATCCTGATGACCAGACCCGGATCCTCGCCGAAGCTCTCGTAGGTCCGGCCCCACCGCTCGTCGCGGGTGACGCAGACGCACGGCGCGAAGACCCACTGCGGGCCGGTCGCGCGGGTCTCGGTCGCGGTGATGTGCTCCTCCTCCCGCACGAGTCCCGGGTCACGGGTGGCGCCCATGGCCACGTTGTGCGGGAAGATCGTGGCGCCGACGAGGTTGCCGTGACCGTGCACGGAGTCGACGCCGTAGATCAGCGGAATGTGCAGGCGGGTGGCGAGGGCGTGTGACTGGTAGCCGTCGACCATGTCCGCCCAGCCCTCGGGCGTGTTGTTCGCCGGTGTCGAGCCGCCGCCGGAGAGCACCGAACCGAGCGCCAGCGTGGTGATCTGGCCCTGGTCGGCGTCGATCGCGCCGCGCTCGGCCTGTGTCATCTGACCGATCTTCTCCTCGAGCGTCATGCGCCCGAGCAGGTCGTGCACCCGCTGGCCGACCGGCAGGCGGGGGTCGAGGTAGGGCGCCCGCCCCTCCGCCTGCGCCGCCGGCCCCACGGCGACGACGATCGTCGCGGCGCACAGCACGGCGCCGGCCAGGCGGGGGAGTCTGGAGCGGTCGAGAAGTTGGTGGGATGTCATGCGATCCTCCCCAGGGAGTCGTCGGACGTACCCGGCTTACTCCTCGAGAGAGATCATTTCTACCCCCGGCGCCATCAGGCGCAGGCGTCCCGCAGCGCGTCGACGTGCGCGGCGTTGCGCTCGGCCCACGCGGCCACCACCGAGAGGTCGTCGATGCGCTCCTTCTGCACCTCGACGTACGAGTCGGCCATCGTGAGCAGCGACGCCTTCACGTCCTGGTCCGCCACGCCGTCGGCGAGCTCGCGCAGCCGGCGTTCCTTGTCCTCGGCGCGGGCCTTGAGCTTCTCCGGGTCGACCAGCGGGTTCAGGTCGGCGAGCCCGAGCGCCTCGGCGCACACCTTCGCCTTGTCCGTCGCGCTGCTCGCCTCGTCCACGGCCGTGTTCACCTCGGCGCAGCCGGCGAGCGGCAGCACGGCGACGACCGACACGGCGAGAAGGACGACCGATCTACGTGCCCCCATAGGTGCCCCCATGGGTGCCACGGTACCGGTCACGGCACCGCGCGGGCGCTCGCCGGCTTCTACGCGGCGCTGCTGGCGGGCCGGCTGCTCTCGCCGGGACTGCTGCGCGAGGCCACCACCGCGCAGTGCGCGGGGCCGGACCGGGTGTTCGGGCACGACAACGCGTGGGGTCTCGGCTTCGGCGTACATCCCGGCGGCTTCGGCATGGGCGGGACCGGCGGCAGCCACGGGGCACGGCCGACGCGACCGCGGGCCTGCCGCCGTTGGCGCCGTGACGGCACCGATCGGGCGGGGCCGATCGGCCGCTGCCGCGCATCCCAAGGGCTCAACATCCCTTGCGTGCCACCAATGATCGATTGACACGGCAGTGACGGACGGCCCCTAATTGTCACGGACCCTGCCCACCCTGCAGCAGGGCCATGAATCTAGGGGGTCTCGTGAACCCACGTGCCTTTCGTATCGCCCTGCCCGTGACCGCGCTGGCGCTCGCCGCCGCCGTGGTGGCGTTCCCGAGCGAGGCGGCCCCGGCCGCGCCGGCCGCGCCCGCCGCACCACCTCCCGGCAGCATCGCCGCGATCACCGATCACCTCGCGCACGAGCTGGCCACCGACGGCGCCGCCGGGTTGTTCTCGGCCGCCGCGGCCAAACCGGTGAACCTCTCGGCCGCGCCCGGCGTCCACGCGCTCGACGCCACCGTGCAGCGTGCCAACCGGGACGTGCTGGCCGCCAAAGGACTGCCGGCCACCGGCCCGGCGCTGCTCCAGCTGCGCCTGGCCCAGCCCGGGATGCGCGCCGCCCTCAACCGCGGCGCCGCCCCGCTCGTCGCGGCCGCGCCGTCCGACGACGAAGCCGGCGCCGTGACCGCCTACGCCCGCGACGGCTCGAAGGTCTCGCTCGACGCGCGGAAGGCGCCGAGCCGGCCGGTGTTCGTGGTCGAGGTCGACACCGCGAAGGCGTTGCCGCTGGGCATGTCGGTGATGCGCAAGACGTTCGACGCCAAGGGCATCGGCGACGCGTCGGCCCCGGTGCACGCCGCCGACGGGTACTGGGCCACGCAGGTCCAGTCGGTGCGCCTCAACGACGACAAGGAGCCGTGGGTCAAGGGTGCCGCCGAGATCTTCGGCATCGCCGGCGGCTTCGGCATGGACGGCAAGGCGGCGGCGAGCACGCTGACGATGCCGTACCTGGACAACGACGGCTCGACCTACTACCCGGGCCAGCTGATCGTCCACTTCAACGCGTACAAGTACAACGCCGCCGACTTCGTGATGATGGAGGACGACGGCGACACCAACTACCAGCAGCTGGCCATCGCCATAACCGACGCCCTGCTGACCATTGTGGACGGTGGGGCCTACATTCCGCTCGTGAACGCGATCCTCAACGCCATCCCGGCGGCGTGGTGGACCGACGACCCCGACTACGTCGACTCGTGGTACACGCTGACGACCAACTCCAGCGGCTCGCTGAACGGTGCCGCGGGCAACGGGACCATGACGGTCGCGCCGTACTGGGTCGCGCCGGTCTAGCGTCAGCCGGTCCGGCGTCCGCGGGTCTGGTTCAGCGGGCCGTCCGGGTCAGCTGGGCGAGGAAGTCCGCGTTCGTGTTCGTCCTGCGCAGACCGTCGAGGAGCATGTCGACCGCCTGCTGGTCGTCCCTGCCGTCCAGGGCACGGCGCAGCGCGTGGGTGGTCGCGAGCTCCCCGGCGGTCAGCAGCAGCTCTTCCTTGCGCGTGGCCGACCCGCGGACGTCGATCGCGGGGAAGACGCGGCGGTTCGCGGCCTTGCGGTCGAGCCGCAGCTCCGCGTTGCTCGTGCCCTTGTACTCCTCGAAGATCAGCGTGTCGCCGGTCGAGCCGGTCTCGACGAGGGCGGTCGCGAAGATCGTGAGCGAGCCGCCGTCCTCGATGTTGCGGGCGGCGCCGAGGAAACGCTTCGGGGGAGTGAGGGCGGCGGAGTCCACGCCGCCGGAGAGGATGCGGCCGGACGCGGGCGCGGCGAGGTTGTAGGCGCGGCCCAGCCGGGTCAGCGAGTCCAGCAGCACCACCACGTCGCGGCCCATCTCGACCAGGCGCTTGGCCCGCTCGATCGCGAGCTCGGCGAGCGCGGTGTGGTCGCGCGGCGGCCGGTCGAACGTCGCGGCGACGATCTCGGCAGGCACGGCCCGGGCGAGGTCGGTGACCTCCTCCGGGCGCTCGCCGACGAGGACGAACATGAGGTGGCACTCGGGGTGGTTCTTGCCTATCCCGTGCGCGATCGACTGCAGGATCGTGGTCTTGCCGGCCTTGGGCGGCGCGACGATGAGCGCGCGCTGGCCCTTGCCGACCGGCATGAGCAGGTCGATCGCGCGGGTGGCGAACGCGTGCGGCTCGGTCTCCAGGCGCATCCTCTCGTTGGGGTACAAGGGAACCAGCTCGGCGAATTTCGGCCGGCCCGGCGCGTGCCGCGGGTGCCGGCCGTTGACCGTGCCGACTCCGGTGAGCCGCCCGCCCCGCGCGGTGCCGGTGACCGTGTCGCCCCGCCGGAGCCCGTGCTCGCGCACCAGGTTCGGCGCGACGCGGACGTCGGCGGGGCCGGGCAGGTAGCCCTCGGCGCGGAGGAACCCGCGGTCGCCGGCGACGTCGAGAATTCCGGTGACCTCACTGTCCTCTTGCGACCTTCGGGCAGGGGGTACCGTGGAAGTGTTGTCGTGCATGAGTTTTCTTTCTGTGTGGAGGATCCCGCGCAGACCTCGACACGAGCCTTCGGCACAGCCTCGACATATGTGGAGATCGCGGCGTGGATCCGGGAGAAGCCTTGTGGGAGAAGATCTGCATCCACAAGGGAGACGCCTTGAGGCTACCGGCCGGGCAGCGGGAGCGCAACGGCGTTGGTCACAACACCGCCCAGACGACCTTCCCGCCGGTGGGCGTGGGCGAGGTGTTCCAGCTGCGGCTCAGCCGCGCGACGACCCCGAGGCCGTGGACGATCTCGCCCTCCTGCTCGATCAGCCACGGCGGCGTCGGGTCGTCGTCGTACACGGCGATGGTCAGCATGTTGCGGCGCAGCTCCACCCGCAGGTTGGCCGGACCGAAGGTGTGCTTGACGGTGTTCTCGACGAGCTCGTTGGCGACCCAGATCGCGTCGATCGTCCGGTCGTCGTAGATCCGCCACCGGTAGCAGCACCGCCGGACGAACGCGCGCGCGAGCCGCAGGCTCACGGCTCCGTTCGGCAGCGCGATCCGGGCGACCTGGCGCGGCGGTGGCCGGCCGATGGCGGCGACGGCGGCGTCCACGTCGGGGTGCACCGGAAGGAAGCGGGCCATCCGGAACTCGGCGAGCATGCGCAGGCTCGCCTCCTCGGAGGCCACGAGCAGCAGCGGCAGGCCGGGCCAGGTCGAGATCTCGTTGCCGACCGCGGGGAAGAGCGCCAGCACCGCCGACCGGTCCACCTTCAGCGCGTCGACGTCGACGATCACCGCGCGCGGGTCGTCGGCGGCGGCCTTCATCAGGGCGGTGCGCAGGCGGCCGTAGCTCACCGCGTCCAGCACGCCCTCGGGCACGACCACGGCCGCGCCGTGGTGATGCCACCAGTAGACCCCAAACCCCGACCCCACATGTGCTTGGTCGTCCTCGACCGGCCGGGCGTAACACCCATGTGACGAACGGGGTCACCGGACCACGATCCGGTGACCCCGTTCGGGTGAATTGTCAGGCTGGGTGCGCACCGAGCGCGGT
Source organism: Actinophytocola sp. (assembly GCF_036555685.1). Taxonomy (GTDB): domain Bacteria; phylum Actinomycetota; class Actinomycetes; order Mycobacteriales; family Pseudonocardiaceae; genus Actinophytocola. The sequence continues at coordinate 9,993 of NZ_DATBKY010000003.1, forward strand.
AGCCGCGGCCACCACGTCGACGAGGCCAGTGCCCTTGTCGAAGCTCGACGTGTACGGCCCGACCGCCCGGTACGGCGCACCGTTCGCGAACTTGTAGGCGGTGGACTTCAGCGCGTTCTCGACCTCGCCCGGCGTCGCCGACGGCTTGGCCTGGAACAGCTGCGCCACGATGCCGGTGATCTGCGGCGCGGCCATCGAGGTCCCGCTGATCACGTTGTACGTGGCGACGTCGAGCAGGCCCGGGCCGTTCATCGGCTGCAGGCCGGTGGAGCAGATCGGCAGGTAGGCGCGGCACGAGGAGACGATGTTCTCGCCGGGCGCGGAGATGTCCGGCCAGGTCTTGGAGTCGTTCGAGGCGCCCCGCGAGGAGAAGTCGGACACGGTGCCGTCGCGGGTGCCGGTGCCCTGGTCGTTGAACGAGGCCACGGACAGGATGCCCGGGGTCGGGTCCACGCCCGGCGGGTTGGACAGGCTCGCGGAGCCGTCGCCGCCGTCGTTGCCGTTCGCCCACACGGTGACCACGCCTTCGGCGGCGAGCTGGCGCTGGAGCTTCACGGTGGCGGAGTTCGGGTCGAACGCGCCGCCGCCGGACGGGCCGTAGGAGTTGTTGATGACCTTGATCGGCGGGCAGGTGCTCGCCGGGACGTCCGCGCCGCACGGGTGGGCGTGGTTCTCCAGAACCCAGTTGAGCGCGGAGTCCGCGCCGATGATCAGCAGCGCGGCGCCGACGGACAGCGACACGATCTTCGCGCCCGGCGCGGAGCCGCCCACCTTCGTGCCGTTGGCCAGCGTGTACGGGGTGCCGGCGGCGATGCCGTTCACGTGGGTGCCGTGCCCCCCGGCGGCGAGCAGGTCGGTGTCGACGATCGTGGGCACGTCGACGAGGCAGCTCGAGCTCGGCGGGTCCTCGGTGAGGCAGACGCCCTTGAGGCTGCGCACGACCCGGGTGTTGCCGTCGGGGCCCTTGAAGGCCGGGTGGGTCGGGTCGATGCCGCTGTCGATCACGGCGACGGACACGCCCGTCCCGGTGAGCTTGGCGCCGTTCGCCCCGACCAGCGTCTGCTGCGCGGTGGCGCTGCGGGTCGCGGCGGTGCCGGACGTGGCGAAGAACCTCAGCGGCCGGTTGTCCTCGAGGTAGGTGACGCCGCTCTTGGCACGTGCGGCGCGGACCTGGGCGGCGGTGCCGCGCGCGGCGATGACGTCGATCTTGCGGAACGTGGTCACCTCGGACAGGCCGGCCTGCCGGACCGCCGAGTCGGCGGCGGCGAGGTCACGGCCGTGCACGAGGACCGTCATCGGAAGCGCGTCGGCGGCGGCGCCGAGCGTGTGGGCGAGCGAGGCGGAGAGCGGTGCGAGCACCTGCGCCGGCGCGGCCGACGCGGGCACCCCGACGGCGCCCAGGGGAAGGACCACGGCCGCGGCGGCCACCGCGACCCTCCGCAGGAACCACCCGCGTGCAGTACGACCGATCATGAAACCCTCCAACCAGCAGCGATGGTTGCCCCACTAACGAGTGACCCCTGTTCAGGTGACGCGACGTGGTGAAGGCGCTACTCCGCGCAGGCCGGATCCGCAGGTCGCCCCGGCGTGTCCCGACCACGGTCGACGCCCAGGGGAGTGGTGATCGGGAGCGACGATCGGCTGGGCGTTCTGCCGGGCTGATCGCGTGGCGGAAGCCTCGCCTGCGCGTTTGCCGCACCGGACGACCACTCGGCGTCGGGCGGGGTGAGCGCCCGCTCAGCCGCCGGACACTGAGGTCGACGGTTGGGTTGTGGTTGGGGGCGACGATGACGGCACTTGACGGACGGGCGGTAGTGGTCACCGGCGCGGGGCGGGGACTCGGCCGGGCCTTCGCGCGGCACATCGCGCAGGTCGGGGCCGCCGTGGTGGTCAACGACATCGACGCGGAGCTCGCCGGGGAGACGGTCGAGATCGTCCGGGACGACGGGGGCGCGGCGGTCGTCAGCGACCACGACGTGGCCGACCTCGACGCCGCCCAGGGGATCGTCGACCTGTGCCTCGAGCAGTTCGGGCGCATCGACGGGCTCGTGAACAACGCCGCGGTCACCTACGAGGTGCTGCCGACCGACGAGGACCCGCGCCTGGTGCGCGAGCTCATCGAGGTCAACGTGCTCGGCGTGATCTACACCGGGCTCGCGGCCGTGCGCGCGATGGCCGGCCGCGGCGGGTCGATCGTCAACATCTCCTCCGGCGCCTCGCTCGGCCAGCGCACCCTCGCCACCTACGCCGCCAGCAAGGGCGCCGTCGCCTCGCTGACCTACTCCTGGGCGCTCGACCTCGAGGCCGCCGGCATCCGCGTCAACGCCGTCTGCCCGGTCGCCCAGACGCGGATGGTCCTCGCCTCCGAGCGCGCCCGGCGCAACTGCCCGCCGGACAGCACGCCGGACAAGATCGCGCCGCTCGTCGTCTTCCTGCTCGGTGACCTGTCCGCCGGCGTCACCGGCCAGCTGATCCGCTGCAACGGCCCGCGGCTGCACATCGTCGGCCAGCCCTACCTCAAGACGCCGATCCTCGAACGCGACAGCTGGGACGTGGACAGCGTCGAGCTCGCCTTCGCCGAGGTCTTCCACGCGCACCTCGAACCGTACGGGCTGGAGAAGCGCCTGCCGCCGACGCTGCGCAAATGGCTCGACGAGCCGCGGCGGGGAATGATCTCCTGACGCCGTGCAACCCGTGACGCTGACGACGCCGCGCCTGCGGCTGCGCGTGTTCGACTCCCGCGACACCGACGCGGTGTACCTCGCCTGCCAGGACCCGGGCATCCGGTTCTACACCCCGGCGCCGACCCCCTACCGCCGCGCGGACGCCGAGCAGTACGTCGACAAGAAGGTGCCGGCCGGCTGGGCGGACGACACGGAGTACGCCCTCGGCGCGTTCCGCGCGGACGGCGGCGCGCTCGTCGGCTCCTTCGTCCTCATCCGCCGGCTGCCCGGCGTCCTCGAGCTCGGCTACTGGACCGCTCCGGACCAGCGTGGCCACGGGTTCGCCGTCGAGGCCGCGAAAGCGTTGTGCGACTGGGGTTTCGCGACGCTCGGCGCGCACCGCATCGAGTGGTGGGCCATGGTCGGCAACACCGCCTCCCGCGCGGTCGCCGAGCGGCTCGGCTTCACCATGGAGGGCATGCTGCGCCGCCGCCTGGTCGTGGACGGCGAACCGCGCGACTGGTGGGTGGCCGGCCTCCTCAAGGCGTGACCGGCCCGGTGGCCGTCCACTCGGGACAAAAGGTGGGCGGCCCGCGAACGGGCCGCCCACCGGCGAAACGCTAGTGCGCCGCGGCAAGCAGCGCGTGGGTCCGCTCGATCTCGTCGAACGACTTCGGCTTCGCCGAAGCGGTCTTCGCCGCCACCGCCGCCGCGGCGGCCGACTGGCCGTTCGGGCCGACGGCCGGCTTGCCCGCGGTGTACAGCCACGTCTGGAACAGGCTGTCGAGCTGCTTGCCCGAGATCTTCTCGGCCAGCGCGATGAACTGGGCCGTCGTCGCGGTGCCGTACTTGTGCTGGCGTGTCCAGGTCTTCAGGGTCTTGAAGAACGCCGTGTCGCCCACCGCGGTCCGCAGGGCCTGCAGGGTCATGCCGCCACGGTCGTACACCGCGTCGTGGAACTGGTTCTCCGGACCCGGGTTGCCTGGCAGCACCTGCCAGAACTCGTCGTCCGCCGGGATCGAGTCGTACGTGAACTGCGCGACCTCCGCCGCCGTGCCCTCACCCTGGTGCTCCGACCACAGGTACTCCGCGTACGTCGCGAAGCCCTCGTTCAGCCAGATCTCCCGCCAGTCGTTCACCGACACGGAGTCGCCGAACCACTGGTGGGCGTTCTCGTGCGCGATCACCGATGTGTTCGAGCCGGCCCGGAAGAAGCCCGCGTCGTACACCGGGCGGGTCTGGTTCTCCAGCGCGAAGCCCAGGCTGGTGTCGACGATGCCGCCCTCGGCCTCGAACGGGAACGGGCCGAAGTACTGCTCCTCGAACTCGATGATCTCCGGCGTCCGCTCCACCGACGCCCGCGCGGCGCCCGCGCTGTCACCGAGGTCGTCGCCGTACGCCGCGATGAACGGCAGGCCGTTCGGCGCGGTCGTGCCGTGCGCGTCGTACTGGCCGATCGTCATGAAGGTCAGGTACGGCGCCTGCGGCCTGGTGCTGCGCCAGTCCCACCGGACCATGCCGGCGGTCGTCTGCTCCTGGCGGACGAGCACGCCGTTGGACAGCGCCTCGACGCCCTCGGGCACGGCGATCGACACGTCGAACGTCGCCTTGTCCTTCGGGTGGTCGTTGCTCGGATACCACCATGGCGCGATCTGCGGCTCGTTCACCGCGAGCGCACCGGTCGGCGTCTTCGTCCAGCCGGGGAAGCCGTAGAGCCGGTAGGGCTCGGGCTTGTCGCTGTAGCGGACGACGATCGTGAGGTCGGTGTTCTTCTTGAGCCTGGTCTTCGGCGTGACGGTCAGCTCGCCCGCGTCGGTGGCGAACGCGGCCGGCGCGTTGTTGATGCGGACCGAGGAGACCTTGAGCAGGAAGTCCAGGTTGAACTTGGTCAGGTCCTGCGTCGTGCGCGCGAGGATCGTGGTCGTGCCGGAAAGCTGGTCGGTGGCCGGCTGGTAGCTCAGCCGGATGTCGTAGTGCTTCGCGTCATAGCCCCCATTGCCGTCGAGCGGGTAGTACGAGTCACCGAGCCCGGGCGCGCCCGGCCCCGCGGCCGCGCTCGCCGTCGAGCTGAACAGGACGGTGGCCAGCGCGGTCGCCGTGGCGACGACGTACGCGCGGGATCTCCGCTTCATTGGCCCCACACCTCCGTTTGCGTGCGAACCGCAGCACAATAGGCCCGCGAACCCCAGGTGCAACACCCGGCAATCGTGTGCTCCTAGCTGCTGAAACGCGCAAACGGACCGTTCCGCGCAGGACGGAGGCACGGCGCATATCGCCCGTGCGGCGCGGGCCGGGCCACGAGCAGCGGCACCCAATCGACGTCACGAAGCCGTTCCGATGGCGCACATCGCGGCGCGGGCCGACCCGACCTTCGGCGCGGGGACGATCGGACCAGCGCGTGCGCGCCGCTTGGCCGACGTGGCGGGGGCGTCGCCGTGGCACAGTACTGACGATCATCACGAGCGGGATCGGTCGGGGAGAAAGCCATGGGCGACAAGAGGTTCAGCCGGCGACGGTTCGGCATGCTGGCCGCCGGTGCGGGGGTCGCGGCGGCGGCCGTGCCGTTCGCCACCGCCGGGTCGGCGAGCGCGGCCATCGACAAGTACCACGGCCCGCTGCTCACCGCGGGCTGGGAGGAGTTCAAGGCCGCCGTCGCGCAGGGCAGGCACAACCTGACCAAGGTCGTCGCCACCTGGGGCGCGCCCTGGGGCGACCCGGACTTCCAGCTGGCGCTCGCGAACCTGACGCCGTACACGATCGTGCGCACCGGTACCGGCGACACCGACAACGTGCTCGACCCCGGCGCCGTGGTCGACGAGATCCGGCCGTTCTACCAGTGGTCCACACAGGTCCGCCCCGCCGACCGGCTCGTCATCGAGCTCGGCAACGAGCCCAACCTGCACCACGGCACCGACTTCATCCAGCCCTACGCCGACTCCCTGCACGCCGCGATCGACGCCGTGGCCGCCAACTTCCCCGGCGTGCGGATCTGCAGCCCCGGCATCGCGCCCGGCGGCAACTCCAGCTACCACGACTGGTTTTGGAACCAGCGCTACAAGGACGCGGTCAACCGCTGCGACTTCGTCGGCTTCCACTTCTACGGGGCCACCGAGTTCGACCCGGTCGTCTACGACATCGTCGGCGCGCTCACCGGCCACTTCCCCGGCAAGCTCTGGATCGCCACCGAGTACGGCCTCAACCACCCGTACGACGGCGACCCGACCGCGCAGAAGCAGGCCAAGTGCCGTGCGTACAGCGACATGATCCACCGCAACGGCCACCCGGACATCCAGAACCAGCTCTGGGGCGCCACGTACTTCCACATCGACACCCAGTCACCCGACCCGCTGTTCCAGGCCTACAACGTCGCCCCGGACGGACCGCTCGGATACCAGGCCTGACCCGCCGGCTCGGGGGATCATGGCGGTGTGGGGCAGTGGTGGAGCGGGCTGAGCGGCCGGCGGCGCGGGTTGCTCGCGGTCGTCGCGCTCGCGGTCGTGGCCGCGGTCGCCGCACTGGTGGCCGCGCTCGTGCCGGGCGGCGACCCGCCGCGGCGCGCGGGCATCGGTCCGGTCCTGCTCGTGCCCGGCTACGGCGGTTCCCGTGACTCGCTGTCCACTTTGGCCTCCCGGATCCGCGCCACGGGCCGGGCGGCGACGGTCCTGACGCTGCCCGGCGACGGCACCGGCGACCTGCGGGCCCAGGTGCGCGTGCTCGACCGCGCCGCCCGGGACGCGCTCGACGCCGGCGCTCCCTCGGTGGACGTCATCGGGTACTCGGCGGGCGGCGTGGTCGCCCGGCTGTGGGTGGCCACCGAGGACGGGGCGAACGCCGTGCGGCGGGTGGTCACCCTCGGCTCGCCGCTGCACGGCACGCGCATCGCGAGTGCGGGCGGCGTGCTGGCGCCCGACGCCTGCCCGCTCGCCTGCCAGCAGCTCAGCACCGGCAGCGCACTGCTCGCCGGCGTGGCGGGAGACCCGGGCGTGCCGTGGCTGTCGCTGTGGACGGAGAACGACCGGACCGTCGTGCCGCCGGAGTCCGCGCGGCTGCCCGGCGCGGTCAACGTGCCGCTGCAGGACGTGTGCGCGGACGCGGTCGTCGCGCACTCGCAGCTGCCGGCCGACCCCCTCGTCACGGGGCTCGTGCTGCGCGCGCTCGGCCACGGCGAGCTGACCGCGCCGGGCCCCGCGGACTGCGCCGCGCTCCGGGCCGGCTCGTGATGGCTAGCTCGTGATGTCCTTGGTCGCGAAGTTCGCCCACGCCGCGCCGAAGAACACCACGATGTAGCCCGCCTGCAGCAGCAGGCCGCGGTCGATGTTGTGCCAGAAGATCGGGTCGCGGAAGAAGTCGATCCAGGACAGCCAGTAGTTCGTCGGCAGGTACGGCTTGAGCGGGTCGGCGGCGTCCAGCGTCTGCATGATCGAGCTGGCGATCAGCACCGCCAGCGACGCGAGCGCGGCGCCGAGCGCGGAGTCCGACAGCGTCGACCAGAACAGCGCGATCGTGCCGAAGCCCAGCATCGACACGACGATGTAGCCGACCGCGGCCATCATCCGGACCGCGAGCTCGCTCGGGTCGAGCGACGCGCCGGACAGCGACGTGACCGAGCCGGGCTGGCCGACCGCCTCCGCGCCGACGCCGAACAGCGCGATGCCGATCACGAGCGAGAACAGCACCACGACGATCATCGCGAGGACGATGTAGACGGCCAGCGCGGTGAGCTTCGCGGACAGCAGCCGCAGCCGCCCGACCGGCCGGACCAGCAGGTACCGCAGCGTCCCGGTCGCCGCCTCGCCGGCGATCGCGTCGCCGGCGTACACCGCGACGGCCAGCGGCAGGAACACCGGCAGCACCATCGCGAGCGCCGCGGCCGGGTAGAGCGAGCCGTTGTCCATGACCGCGGACAGGAACGCGCCGCCCTGGCCCGGCGGGGGCGCGAGGTCCGAGATCGACAGCAGGATCGCGACCAGCGCGGGCACCGCGCACAGCAGCAGGATCGACAGCCACACCCGTGGCCGCAGCATCAGCTTGCGCAGCTCGACGGCGATCATCGGGTCGGTCCCCCGATCCGATCGCTGCCGTGCCCGGTCACGTTCAGCACGACCTCCTCGAGCGACAGCCGCTGCTCGGCGATCGCCGCCACCCGCAGCCCCTCGCCGACGAGCCGGGCGTTGAGCGCCGCCGCGTCCGCGTGCCGCACGACCAGGTCCTCGCCGTCATGCTCGACGACCTGGCCGTCGAGCAGCGCCACGATCCGCGCGGCGTCCGGGCTGCGCACGAGCACGCGGCCGGTCGGGGCGCGCAGGTTCGCGATGTCGTCCTGCAGCACCAGCCGGCCGCGGTCGACGACGCCGACCCGGGTGCACAGCTGCTCGACCTCGCTCAGCAGGTGGCTGGAGAGGAAAACGGTGGTGCCGGCCTCGTTCAGCCCGGTCAGCAGGTCGCGGATCTCGCGGATGCCGCGCGGGTCGAGGCCGTTGGTCGGCTCGTCGAGGATCAGCAGCTCAGGCTTGCGCAGCAGCGCGGCGGCGAGCCCGAGCCGCTGCCGCATGCCGAGCGAGTAGGCCCGGACCGGGCGGCGGTCGACGCCGTCCAGCCCGACCTGCCCGAGCGCCTCCTCGATGCGGCGCTTGCGGGTCCGCCGGGGCCCGCCCCGCCCGGCCGCGTCGAGCAGCGCGAGGTTGCGCCGGCCGGACAGGTGCGGGTACGCCGCCGGCCCCTCGACGAGCGAGCCGATCCGCGGCAGCACGGCCGCCGTGCGGGCCGGCACGCGCTCGCCGAGCACCTCGATCTCGCCGCTCGACGCGTACACGAGGCCGAGCAGCAGGCGCACGAGCGTGGTCTTGCCCGAGCCGTTCGGCCCGAGGAAGCCGTACCGGTCGCCCTCCCGGACGTCCAGGTCGACGCCGTCCACGGCGAGGACGCGGCCGTAGCGCTTGGTGAGCCCGCGGGTGACGATCATCGGCGGCCCCGCAGGGAAGTCAGCTCGCCGGCCGCCCGGGCGAGCACGTCGGTCCGCGTCAGGCCGGCGAGCAGGTACCAGCGGCGGGAGAACTCCGAGCGGGCGACCACGACCGACAGCGGCGGGATCGCGAGCTCCAGCGCCTCGCCGCTCGCGAGGTCCTCGCTGGTGCCGCCGGCGCTGCTGATCGCCTCGGCCACGTCCGAGCCGACGTGGCGGGGGACCGGCAGCGCGACGAACGCGGACAGGCCCGTGCCGTACACGCCGACCCCGCGCACGCCGCCGGCGTCGGCCTGGCGCAGCTCGCGGCCGGCGAGCCGGAGCGGCACGCCGCGGCGGCTGAGCGTGCCGAGCGCGTCGCCGACGTCGGGCGCGGTCGCGACGGTGAACCCGCTGCCCGGGGCCTGCTGCGGTTCGAGCACGTTCGCGCCGGGCCGGGTCAGGTCGAGGTCGACGAAGTGGGAGGTGACGACCGGACGTGCCGCGCCGCGGGCGGTCAGCTCTACCGCGAGCGGCAGGCCGTTAGCGGGGTCGGCCCAGATGTCGACGTGGCCGATCGTGGTGTCCGGGTCGGCGGGGGTGAGCCGCAGGCCGGCGGCGTCGTGCCCGGCCACGCGGCGGGCGGGCAGCGCGGTGACCGGGTCGCCTTCGGCGGCCGCGAGCACCCGCCGGGCCAGGTCGGGCGGGAGCAGGTCGCCCGCGCGGGGCAGGCGCACCGGTGGCTCGCCGATCAGCCTGGTCAGCAGGTTCGCGCCGTAGTCCCAGGTGAACTCGCCCTCCGGGGTGCGGTAGACGTCGCGCTCGCCGGCTCCGGCGACGTGGCCGGAGATGACGTCGAACCGCCAGCGCGACGGGTCGGCGTACCAGGTGCGGACCTGGGTCGTGGTGGTCAGCAGCGCGGTCAGGTCGGCGAGCTTGGGCAGCTCGGGCAGCGCCAGCGTGCCGGAGATCTCGGCGAAGCCCTGGTAGGGGAGGTCGGTGGAGGAGCGGATCCGCTCGCGCAGCGCGGCCGGGTCGGTGGCCCGCACCGACGCGGGGAACCAGCTGGGCACCTGCGGCACCAGCACCGCGACGACGGCCAGGGTGGCGACCAGCGCCCAGCCCCGGACCGTCCTGTGCCGGACCACGGACACGGTGCCACCGCCCTCCGCCTCTTTCGATCCTTTGTACGCCCCGGCCCGGTGGGTTCCGCGTACGGCGCACATCACGGTCCACGAACTCGGTGCTCGTTCCGCTGCGGTCGGTCACATTCCGGTCGACGGTCCGGTTGACGATCCGCCACCCAGAAAGTTAACGTGCATAACGTTATGGACTTTAACGAAATCGGCCCCCCGCCCGCCCTGGCACAGTGGACCGGCTTGCTGCTGTCGTGGGTGGCCGCGAGCGGGGCCGAGCACTACGGCCGGGCGCTGGCGTCGGTCGGGCTGAAGGCGCAGCACCTCGCCGTGCTCGTGCTGCTGCGGGACGGGCCGATGGTGCAGGCCCGCCTGTCCGAGGCGCTGAACGTGTTCAAGCCCGTGATGGTCACGCTGGTCAACGAGCTCGAGGAGATGGGCCTCGTGGAGCGGCGGGCGCATCCGAGCGACCGGCGTGCCGTGCAGGTGCACCTGCTGCCGGCCGGCGTGCGCCGCGTCCGCGAGGCCGAGGGGGTCAGCATGCGCGCGGCCGACGAGTTCTTCGCGCCGCTGACCCCGCGCCAGCGGCAGACCTTCCACAACCTGCTCGCGAAGCTCGCCGGCACGGAGGCGCCGTGACCGGCGGCGCACCGCCGTCCTCCACTGTGGACTTCAGGGTGTTCGCCGAGGTCAGCGCGCCGCGGTGGTCGCGCGCAACGACTCGGCGGCCGCCAGCAGTCGCTGTGCGCCCGCCTGGTCCACGCCGGTCACGTCCGACGACACCTGCGTGAACACCCGCGCGATGGCCTCGACGAGGTTCACCGCCGACTCCGCGGTCAGCTCGACCGCCACCCGCGCGGACGGGCCGCGGTCGGGGTTCACGAAGTCGAGGTTCAGCGAGTGGTCGGTCTGCGCGTGCACCGGATGGTCGAAGTAGACGGTCGTGGACGTGAGCGGGAACCAGCCCTGCGCGCCCTTGCCGCTGCCCGCGGTCGCGCTCTTCTCGGTGACGTAGGTGCACATCAGGCATCCACCTCCAGTTCGATGATTCGCATCGCTTTGGCGCGCGCGCTCACAGGTGCCGGCCGAGGAACTCGCGCACGAGCCGCCAGCCCTCGACGGCCGCCTCCGGGCGGTAGGCGGGCCGGTCCACCGCGAAGAACGCGTGGCCGGCGCCGTCGAAGGCGTGGAACTCGTGTTCCTTGCCCAGCCCGCTCAGGATCTCGCCGAACCGCTTGACCTCGTCGGGGGTCGGGTACTTGTCGTCGTTGCCGAAAAGGCCCAGCAGCGGGCAGGACAGGTCGCCGAGCCGCGGCTCCAGCGCCTCGACCTTCATCGGGGACTCCGCGGGCGGCGGGGTCAGCACGAACGCGCCGTAGCAGTCGATCACCGCGTCGATCTCCAGACCGCATCCCGCGAGGACGGACTGCCGGCCGCCGGAGCAGAAGCCGATCGTGGCGACCCTGCCGTTGCCGCTCGCATGGTCGCGCAGGTAGGCGGCGGCACCCTCGACGTCGCCGAGCAGCCGCTCGTCGGGCACGCCGCCGGCGGCCCGGCACGCCGCGGCCGCGTCGTCCGGGTCCGCGCCCGGCGCGTCCCGCTGGTGCAGGTTCGGGCACGCGGCCGACCAGCCCCAGCTCGCGAACTTGCGGGTGATCTCCTTGGTGGACTCGTCGTAGCCCGGCATGTGGTGGATGACCACCACCCCGCCGGAGGGCGGCGCGCCGACCGGATGGGCCGCGTAGGCCTCGATCTCGTCACCGCCGGCGCCGGTCACCGTGACGGAGCCGGCCTCCATCCCATCGGCCATGCCCACTCCTCAGATAGTTAGCCAGAGCAACGATCTCAGCCTATTCTTCACCCCGGCGGGCGCACGCGCCGGTTGCGCACCGCGTCGTCCGCGTCGAAGCGGGTGAGGATCGCGGCCAGCAGCTCCCGGGCCTCGTCGACCCGCTGCGCGCCGAACTCCCGGACCAGCTCGGCCTCCAGTTCGGCGCGCCGCACCCGGGTGCCCTCGACCGCGGCCCTGCCGTGGTCGGTGAGGTGCAGCAGCTTCGCGCGCGCGTCCGCGGGCGACGGCCGGCGGGTGAGCAGGTCGCGACGCTCGAGGTCGGCGACGGCCTTGGACGCGGCCTGCTGGGTCACGCCCATCCGCTCGGCGAGCTCGGTGATCGACAGCGGCCCGGCGACCACGTGCTGGATCACGACGCCGTCGTTGAACCGCAGCTCGCCCATGCCGTCGGCGGCCAGCCGCCGCTGTAGCTCGTCGGTCATCGCCCAGCCCGCGAACAAGGCGAGTAGTGACAGCTCCAGGTCGGCCGGTCTAAGATGCACAACCATGGTTGTGAAATCTAGCAGACCGCCGGACGAGCTGCTCGACGAGTTCGTCCGCATCGCGCATCGCATCGTCTGGTGCACGCTGGTCACCGTCGACCGGCACGGCCGTCCACGCTCCCGGGTCGTGCACCCGTACTGGGAGCGCACCGGGGACGGCCTGACCGGCTGGGCGTTCACCCGGCCCACGACGCCCAAGGTCGCGCACCTCGCGCGGACGCCGTTCGTCTCGTGCTCCTACTGGGACCCCGCCCAGGAGGTGGCCGTCGCCGAGTGCGCGGCCGCGCTGGCGGACGACCCGGAGAGCCGGCGGCACGTGTGGGAGTTCTTCTCGACCGCCGCGGAGCCGCTGGGCTTCGACCCGAAGATCATGGGCGGCGTGGACCATCTGGACCCGGTGGTCACGGTGCTGCGGTTCACGCCGTGGCGGCTCGCGACGCTGACCGGCGCGTGGGAGCGGGTGGCCGAGCTCAGCGTTTCGTCCGCGCGGTAGGTGTCGCCGTGGCCGGGTCGGCCGGCCACGGGTGCTTGGGATAGCGGCCGCGCAGCTCGGTGCGCACCTGCTGGTAGCCCTCGCGCCAGAACGACCGCAGGTCGCGGGTGATCGCGACCGGGCGACCGGCGGGGGAGAGCAGGTGCAGCAGGACCGGCACGCGACCGCCCGCGATCACCGGGGTCTCGGTCCAGCCGAACGCCTCCTGGACCTTCACCGGCAGTACCGGCTCGTCGCCGGAGTAGTCGACCTTGATCCGCGCGCCGGACGGGACCGCCAGCCGGTCCGGGACGAGCTCGTCGAGACGCGCGGCCTCGGGCCAGGGGAGGAGCCGGCCCAGCGCGTCGTGGACGTGGACGCGCTCGAGGTCGGCGCGCCGCGTGGCGCGGGCGAGCTCCGGGCCGAGCCAGACGTCGGCGGCGTCGAGGAGCGCCGCGTCGTCCACCGGTGGCCACGGGGCGCCGATCGCCCTGTGCAGCACGGAAAGCCGGCGCCGCAGCCGGCTCGCCGCCTCGGTCCAGCGCAGCAGGCCGAGGCCCTCGCGGCGCAGGCCGTCGAGTAGCGCCGCGCGCAGCAGGCCCGGGTCCGGGTCGGCGAGGCGGCGCTCGCGCAGCACGATCGCGCCGAGCCGGGAGACCCGGCGGGCGAGCACGTCGCCGTCGGCCCACGCCACTTCGTCCTCAGTGGACATCAGGGCGGGAGCGGCGCGCTCGGCGAGCGCCTGGTCGGCACGGGCCGCGAGGCGGATCTTTCCTTGCGCGCGTCCGGGCCGGCGGTCCGCGCTCGCGACGGCCAGCCACTCCGGTCCGCCGTCGTGGCCCAGCTCCGCGGCGGTGCCGCCGGCCATCAGGTACGTGCGTGCGCCCGGCGCGCGGCGGCGGGCCAGCCGTTCCGGGTGGGCCAGCGCGACGACCAGGGCCGGGTCGTTGGTCCCGTGCGGACCGTCCGCCACCAGCGCGGCGAGCCGGCGGACCTCGCGGCGCCAGCGGCGGGTGCGGTCGTCCTCGTCGCGGCGCAGCCGCCGCAGCGCGTCGCCGACGTCGTCGCCCGTGGCGAGCGTGTCGTCGTCCAGCAGCGCCACGACCTCGGCCGCCGCGGTGGCGCCGACCTCCGCGGCGCCGTCGAGCAGCGCGCGGGCGAGCCGCGGGTGCAGGCCGATGCCGGCGATCCGCCGGCCGCGGGCGGTCACCGCGCCGGCGTGGTCGAGCGCGCCGAGCGCGGTCAGCACGGCCCGGCCGGCGGCGAGCGCGCCGGCCGGCGGCGGATCCCACCAGTCGAGGCCGGCGCCGTCCGGGGTGCCCCAGCACGCGAGCTCCAGCGCGAGCCGGGTGAGGTCGGCGGTGCGGATCTCGGGGTCGGGCTGCGCGGGAAGCGTGGCGTGCTCGTGCTCGGGCCAGCAGCGGTAGACCCGCCCGGCCGCCTCCCGCCCGGCACGCCCGGCCCGCTGCTCGGCGACCGACGCGGACACCCGCGTGGTCACCAGCCCGCCGAGCCCGCGCCGGTGGTCCATCGTGGACACGCGGGCGAGCCCGGAGTCGACGACCGCGCGCACGCCCGGCACGGTCAGGCTCGACTCGGCGACCGCGGTCGCGAGCACGACCCGCTGCCCGGTGCCGGGCCGCAGCGCCGCGTCCTGCCGGGCCGCGGACAGCCTGCCGTGCAAGGGAACCACGTCGGCACCGGACAGCAGCGTGGTGGTCCGCGCGATCTCGCCGGCACCGGGCAGGAAGGCGAGCACGTCACCGTCCGATTCGGACAGCGCGGTCCGCGCGGCGCGGGCCACGCACGCCTCGATGCGCTCGCCACGAGCCGGCGGCGTGTACGTGACGGTCACCGGGTAGGTCCGCACGTGCGCGCGGACGACCGGCGTGCCCGGCCCGAGCAGCTCGGCGATCCGGCCGGTGGCGACCGTCGCGGACGTGGCGAGCAGGCGCAGGTCCGGCCGCAGGCCCGCGCGCGCGTCGAGCAGGAGCGTGAGCAGCAGGTCGGCGTCGAGGTGGCGTTCGTGGCACTCGTCGAGCAGGACGAGGCCGGTGCCCGGCAGGCTCGGGTCCGCCTGCAGCCTGCGCACCAGGAGCCCCGTGGTCACGACCTCGATCCGGGTGCGGGCGGAGGTCCTGCGGTCGCCGCGCACGGCGTAGCCGACGGTTTCGCCGACCGGCTCGCCGAGGATCGCGGCCATCCGCGCGGCCGCCGCCCGCGCCGCGAGCCGCCGCGGCTCGGCCACGACGATCCGGCCGCCGACGGACTCCAGCAGCGCGAGCGGGACGACGGTCGTCTTGCCCGTGCCGGGCGGCGCGACGAGCACGACCGCACCGTGCCGGTCGAGCGCCCCGGTGACGTCGCCCAGCACGGCACGGACGGGAAGGTCGGGCAGCCGCACGTCCCCGAGTGTGCCGCGCGGGTCGCTCAGGGGAGCAGCCGGGACGGCGGCTCGCCCAGCGCGGGCGCCACGCCGTGCACGAGCGCCTCGATCGGGGTGCCGAGGAAGACGTCGCCGGCGAAGATCATGGTCTCCCGCTCGCCGGTGGCCGGGTCCTCGAGGCTGTACCCGGTGCCACGGCGGCCGATCCGGTCGGCCACGTTCTCGGACACCTGCGTGCCCGGCAGCGACGCGACGACCTTCCGCATCGCCGTCCGCAACGCCGGCGAGATCCCGTTGCCGGCCAACGCCTGCTCTAGGTAGCTGCGCATCCGCAGGCAGAGGTCCCGTTCGCTGAGTGCCACACCGGCGGGCAGCACGCCGTCGTGGACCAGCTGCTGTGCGTCGGCGACCGCGGCGGCGCGCAGGTGGGCGCGGAGGGCGCCGGGTTCGGAGGGAACGCCGGCCAGGAAGTCCAGCGACGGGTAGACGGGCCACGACGGCTTCTGCTTGCAGCCGACGGTCGCGGCGCTCTCGAACGGGAAGCACGTGCCGGCCGTGTCCTCGGGCTTCTCGTGCGGATCCGGGACCACCCGGCCGTGCCGCTGGGACGCGCCGACGATTGCGTGCTGCTGCCACGGACCCGTGCGCCGCGGCGACTGCCACACCTCGACCTCGATGTACCGGTCGTCATCGCCGTTGCCGCGGACCGACCGGGAGTAGTAGACCTCGCCCGGGCTCAGCTCGTACGGGTCCGCGGGGATGCCGATCCGGTGCGCGGGTGGCGCGAGCTGGTGGTCGTCGGGCGTGAGCGCGACGACGGCGCCGGCGATTCCGACCGCCGCGACCACGGCGGCGGCGGCCGGCAGCAGCCGCCCGCGCCGGTGCGGCGTCGCGGGCGGGACCTCGCCCAGCACGGGCATGGGCGTGCCGGGCACGGAGTCCGCCCGGTTCCGCAACGCCGCCGCGAGGGTGCGCTCGAGGTCAGTGGTCATCGGAGAAGTCCTTCATCGTGCGGCGGAGCGTCGCGAGGGCGCGGTGGGCGGAGGACTTCACCGTGCCGACGGAGACGCCGATGGCCTCGGCCGTCTCCGCCTCGGAGAGCTCGCAGTAGTAGCGGAGGATGATCACCTCGCGCTGGCGGGCGGGCAGCAGGTCGACGCGGGTGAGCAGCTCGCGGTGCCGCTCGGCGGCGAGCACCGGCCGGTCCGCGGGTGGCTCGTCGTCGTCCGGCCGGTGCTGGGCGAGGAAGCGGCGCACCGTGCGCAGCCGGCGCAGCCGCGAGCGCGCCCGGTTGAGCACGGCCTTGCGCAGGTAGGCGGCGAAGTGGTCGGCGTCCTCGACACGGGGCTGCAGCCGCCAGACCGCCTCGTAGCAGTCCTGCACGATGTCCGGCGCGGCGTCGGCGTCGTTGACGAGCAGCGCGGCGAGCCGCACGAGCGGCATCCACTGCCGTTCGAGCAACGCGACGAGCGGCGCGGCGTCGGTGACCGGCCGGAGTTGCACGCCCATACCCCGAACACGCCCTTGCCGCCCGAAGGTTCCGTTCTAGTGACTCAGGTCACATAAGTCCCGAATTTCGGAGGCGCCGGCCGGTCCGCGCCCGGCACACTGGCGCGCGTCATGAACGAGAAGCAGATGGTGCGGGTGTCCAAGCGCTTGTCGCTGCACCTGCGGCACGCGCCGGAGCAGATCGGCCTCGTCCTCGGCCCGGGCGGCTGGGTCGCGGTCGACGAGCTGCTCGAGGCGCTGGCCCGCCACGGCCACCGGGTCAGCCGCGAGGAGCTGGCCGAGGTCGTCGCACGCAACGACAAGAAGCGCTTCGCCTTCGACGACACCGGCACGATGATCCGCGCGAACCAGGGACACTCCGTGCCGGTCGACCTCGGGCTCGCCGAGGCGGTGCCGCCGGGCGTGCTCTTCCACGGCACGGTCACCGCCGCGCTGCCCGCGATCCGCCGCGAAGGGCTGCGGCCGATGAAGCGCCACCACGTCCACCTGTCTCCCGACGAGCAGACCGCGACCCGCGTCGGCGCGCGCCGTGGCAAGCCGGTGGTGCTGCGGGTGGACGCCGCCCGCATGACCGGCGACGGGCACCGGTTCTTCCGCAGCGACAACGGGGTGTGGCTGGTGGCCGCCGTGCCGCCGGAATACCTTCGGTAGCCGCTCGGGTACTCTGGCCGGTCGGGGACAGGGCAGGTGGCAGGGCCGAGACTCCGGTGGGGGCAGACGAAGCGTGGACACGCTCACCGAACAACGCCGCGACCTCCCGGCGGCGACACCAGAGCCGGTCGAGCGCGGATTCCGGACCGACATCCAGGCCTTGCGGGCCATCGCCGTGCTCGCCGTCGTCGTCAACCACATCTGGCCCGGGCACCTGTCCGGCGGCTACGTCGGCGTGGACGTCTTCTTCGTCATCTCCGGGTTCCTCATCAGCTCGCACCTCGACCGGGAGATCGTCGCCACCGCGCGGGTGCGGCTCGGCCGGTTCTACGCTCGCCGCGCCCGGCGCCTGCTGCCCGCGGCATTCCTCGTGCTGGCGGTCTGCCTCGTCGCGGCGTACTACCTGCTGCCGTACCCGCGCTGGTCCGGGACCGCGCAGGAGGTCTTCGCCAGCGCCGCGTACTGGGAGAACTGGCTGCTCGCGGTCCACTCGGTGGACTACTCCGCGGCGGACGCGGCGTCGAGCCTCGTGCAGCACTACTGGTCGTTGTCGGTGGAGGAGCAGTTCTACCTGTTCTGGCCGCTGCTGCTGATCGCGTTGTTCAAGCTGCGCAGGCGTGCCGCGCAGCTCGTCGGCATGGCGCTCGTCGGCGGCGCGTCGCTCGCGTACAGCGTCTACCTGACCGCGCACTCGCCCAACGAGGCCTACTTCGTCACCCCGGTCCGGGTGTGGGAGTTCGCCCTCGGCGCGATCGTCGCCCTGGCCGGCACCCGGCTCGCGCTGCCGCGCTTCATGTCCGGGTACGGCACGCTGGCCGGCCTGTCGATGATCATCGCGTCGGCGGTCTACTACGGCGACCGCACCCCGTTCCCCGGCTACCTCGCGCTGGTCCCCACGCTCGGCACCGCGCTCGTCATCGTCGACGGCAACCGCGGCGAGCGGCAGTGGCACACCGTCCTCACCGCGTCCCGCCCGGCGCAGCTCATCGGCGACGTCAGCTACTCGCTCTACCTCTGGCACTGGCCGCTGCTGCTGCTCGCCCCGTTCGCGCTCGGCGACCTGCTGCCCGGCGGCCGGATGACCCTGCCGTACCAGGTGGGGGTGCTCGTGGTGGCCGTGCTGCTCGCGATCGCGTCGAAGTACCTCGTCGAGGACACGTTCCGCACCTGGCAGGCCTTCGCCCGGCACACCTCGCTCACGTTCGCCGGCATGATCGCCGGGCTGATCGCCATCTCGTCGGTGGCCTTCGCGCTGACCTGGACCTACGACCGGCACGTCGCCCAGGCCGAATACGAGGCCGACCGGACCGCGGCCGCCGCGGTCAAACGCCCGCCGCCGTGCCACGGCGCGCCCGCGATGCTCCCCGCCCACAACTGCACCGCCCGGTTCGGGCCGGCGAAGGTCGTCGAGATGGGGCCGGTCAACGAGTACTACAAGCTCGTCGACGGATGCGAGCCGACCGACGAGAACAAGGTCGGCTCGCGGCGGACCACGACCGTCTGTGACTTCAGCGGCGGGCGGCCGGACCCGGAGATCGTCTGGCTCATCGGCGACTCGCACGCCCAGCAGTGGCAGAGCCCGCTGATCGACCTCGCCCGCGAGCGCAAGTGGGTGCTCAAGCTCGGCTACCTGGGCGGCTGCCCGTTCGCGAGGATCGACTTCGCCGGGTACGTCGCGCCCGGCGCGGACCCCGCGGGCGAGCGCGCGTGCATGGACTGGACGTCGGACATGGCCGACGTGATCGCCGACGACCGGCCGGCCGCCGTGGTCATGACGTTCTACGCGCGCCAGGAGATCGCGGACGACGGCAGCGGCCGGTCGCAGACCGACCAGTACCGCACGGGCCTGGAGGAGTACTGGCGGAAGTGGACCTCCGCCGGCGCCCGCGTCGTGGTGCTGGCCGACCCACCACTGAACGGCGCCGTCCGCGAGGTCGACTGCGTGGTGATCAACCCGGCGAACCCCAGGGCCTGCGCGGTGGACCGCAAGGTCGCCCAGCCGCCGGACCCCCTGGTCGAGGCGGCCCGGTCCACCGACATACGAGACGTGTCGCTGGTCGACCTGACCGACTACTTCTGCGACCCCCGTCGCTGCTACGCGGTCGTCGGCAACGTGGCCGTCTACTACGACGCGAACCACCTGAACCGGGAGTTCAGCCGCACCCTGAAACCGATGCTCGCCCGCTCCCTCGGCTTCCGCTGACCACGCGCGGGGCCCCGTCCCGGTCGCCCGGCTCTCCTCGAGGGCGTTTGTGCGGAACCTCACCGAGCCGAGCCCGGCCCGGATACATAAGCAAGTGATATAAATTTGGGGATGACCGCATACGACGCGGCCGAAATCTCGGTCGCCTTCGAGGAGCTGGTCCGCCTCTACCGGCGGCTGAACCCGGCCGGTGGGCTCTCCGCCACCGCGGCCGCGACGCTGTCCAGCCTCGACCGGCGCGGGCCCGCGCGGCTCACCGAGCTCGCCGTCCAGGAGGGCGTCAGCCAGCCGGCGATGACGCAGCTGATCACGCGGCTGCAGGACGCGGGCCTGGCCAGGCGATCGCCAGATCCCGCGGACGGCCGGGTGGTGCGGGTGCACATCACCGACGCCGGCCGCGCGGAGCTGCGCCACCGGCGGGCGGTACGCACCACGCGGCTGGCCACCCTCCTCGAGCGGCTCACCGAGCCCGACCAGGAAGCGCTGAGCGCCGCGCTCCCCGCCTTCGCCGCGCTGACGCGGCTCTCCCACGAGCGAGAACGGAGTAGTACATGAGCGGCCCGGCCGTGGCCAGCCCCTTCAGGCAACCCAAGGCCGTCTTCGCGGTCGCCTTCGCGTGCGTGGTGTCCTTCATGGGCATCGGCCTCGTCGACCCGATCCTGCCGGCGATCTCGCACGACCTGAACGCGACGCCGAG
>NZ_DATBKY010000004.1:0-69694 GCF_036555685.1 Actinophytocola sp.
CGACGGCGGGCTGCCGAAGCTGTACGTCGAGCTGTCGCGCGAGCTGGCCGGCGACCCCGACCTCGTGTCGACCGTGCGGGCCGTGCTCGCCGACGCCTCGCTCGAGCCCGACCAGCTGCAGCTCGGCATGCCCGTGCAGGCCCTGTGCATGACCGACGGGCTGGCCGAGGACAACCTCCACGTGCTCGTGGACCTCGGCATCTCGGTCGTGCTCTACGAGTTCGGCACCACCCGCGGCGACCTCGCGTGCCTCGAAGACCTGCCGGTGCGCGCGGTGAAGATGTCGGGCGTCGCGGTGGCGCGGGTCGAGCGGATGGGTGCGGACGCGCTGTTCACCCGCGCCATGCGCGAGCTCGTGGCACTGGTGCGCGACTCCGGCACGCCGGTCATCGTCGGCGACATCTGCGCCGAGGCCCAGTTCGACTGGTGGCACGCGGTCGGCGCCGACTTCGCGCAGGGCGAGTTCACCGGCACGGCCGGCTCGCCGCAGGACGCGGAGCACCTGTTCGTCGCCTGACCGGCCCGCCTCAGAGCCACCCGCGGTGCGCGGCCTGGACCCCGGCCTGGAACCGGGTCGTCGCGCCGAGCCGGTCGAGCAGCACGGCGATCCGGCGCACGACCGTCCGCCGGGACAGCTGCAGCCGCCGCGCGATCGCGTCGTCGGTCACCCCCGCCGCCATCAGCGCGATGATCTTTCTGTCCTGTTCGGACAGCGGAGCACGGTCGCCCGACACGGGGATGCCGAGCGTCCACAGTGTCTCGAACAGTCCGGCGAAGGCTTTCAGCAGCCCGCCCGCGTGCACGACGAGCGACTCGGCCACGCCCGCGCGGTCGGGTTCGGGCACCAGCAGCGCGGTGTGCTCGTCGCCGATCATGAGCTTCACCGGGAGGTCGGCGAGCACCCGGGCGTCCTCGCCGCGCTCGACCATGCGGGTCATGCTCGCGAACAGGCCGGGGTCGTCGTAGACGGCCTGGTGGTAGACGGTGCGGTAGCGCAGCCCGGCCGCCATCCGCCGGGTCTGCAGCTCTTCCTGCGCGGCGAAGTGGTGCGGCTTGCTGTGGTACGGCGGGCGGTCCAGCCACCGGATGCACCCGCTCGACCGCTCCTGCAGCTGCCGGGTCAGCGCGATGAGGTCCAGCGGGTGCTCGATGGTCTCCACGCCGGGGTCCGTGTCGCGCCGCGCCTGCTGGTAGAGCCGGTCGAGCTCGGCGCCGGCGCGCCACAGCCCGGCGCGGCGCTCGTCCTCGAGGCCCAGCACCGCGACCAGCACCCGGTGCGGCGGGCGTGCCTCCCACAGGCCGGCCTCGCCGTCGACGAGCAGGACGGCGTCGGCCCCGGCCATCGCCTCGAGGGCGGTCGTGACGGCCGGCACGGGCAACCCGGTGTGCCGGGCGAGCTGGTCCGGCCGGCAACGGCCGCGGGTGGCGAGCGTGCGATAGACCCGGCCCTGGTCGCTGTCGGGGTCCAGGACGTCCTGCACCGGCGCAGCGTAGAAAGCGCCATCGAGCCCGGTCAACGCGCCGAAAGTCGGTGGCTGGCGCATGTGCGCCATAGCGCAGGTGAGCCACCGCCCGGCCCTGGCGCCGCTAACCGAATACCTCGACAGTTGGTGAGCAGTTGACTACAAGTTCGGGGAGATCCACATGCGCACACGCCTGCTCGTCGTGCCCGCAACCGTCCTGGCACTGGCGTTCTCCGTGCCCGCGTTCGCCGACGCCTCTGCGCTGTCGGCGCCTCTCACCAACGTCCACGCCACCGCCGACCACATCCTGCAAGTCGACTACCAGGTGCAGCAGACCGGGTACTGGTGCGGCCCGGCCGCCACCCGGATAGCGCTCTCTGCTCGTGGGGTCTACCGCAGCCAGTCGGCCCTGGCGGCCGAGCTGGGCACCGACACCGGCGGCACGGACTGGATCGGCCAGGTCACCGGAGTGCTGAGCAACTACGTCGGCTGGTACGAGACGAAGGAGATGCCGAACGACCCGCCCACGCAGGCCCAGCGGGACCTGCTGTGGAACGACATCGTGCTGGACATCGACAACGGCTACGCCATCGTCGCGAACATCGTCGCCCCGCCCGGCAACCAGCCCCCCGGCTACCCGCCCGACCAGACGATCTACCACTACTTCACGGTGATCGGCTACAACGACGTCGACCGCACGGTGCTCATCGCGGACCCCGCCTCGTTCAGCGGCAACCAGATCTACTGGCTCACCTTCAACCAGCTCGCAACGCTGATCCCACCGAAGGGCTACAGCGCCTGACCTTGACCCGAAACGCCACCCACCTCGACCTTGATCCACAGCGGCCGGGGTGGGTGGTGGGCGCACCCGTGGTGGATGCTCGGAACATGGAGTTCTTGAGCAGCCGCGTCATCGTCCGGCCGCGGGATCCGGAGCGGTCGCTGGCCTTCTACCGCGACACGCTCGGGCTCGCGGTCTACCGCGAGTTCCCCGGCGGCACGGTCTTCTTCACCGGCAACGGCCTGCTGGAGGTCTCCGGGCAGGCGAGCGACGGGCCGGGCGCGGGCGTGGTGCTGTGGCTGCAGGTGCGGGACATCGCCGCTACCACGCGTGAGCTGAGACAACGCAACGTTCACATTGTTCGCGAAGCTCAACAGGAACCGTGGGGACTTCTCGAAATGTGGATCGTCGATCCGGACGGCTTACGCATAGTGCTCGTGGAAATACCCTCCGAGCACCCGCTGCGAAAAGACGTGCGAAGCTAGCGCACCATCCGCCGGGCTGAGAATTCCGCGGATGCGGACCGAATCAGGCGGCGGCGGGCGCGGGTGCGATGG
The DNA here is from genome assembly GCF_036555685.1 of Actinophytocola sp. Lineage (GTDB taxonomy): Bacteria > Actinomycetota > Actinomycetes > Mycobacteriales > Pseudonocardiaceae > Actinophytocola. Next base: position 2,802 of record NZ_DATBKY010000004.1, read on the forward strand.
CCGCGACGCCCTCGGCCGTCAGCTGCGCGGGCACGAGGTCGCCGACATCGCCGCCCGTCGCGGCCTCGATCAGCCCGGCGTGCGCGAGCATGTGTGCGGTGAACTGGTCACAGCAGGGCACGTTGTCGATGAACAGGTCCGGCTCGCTGCTGCAGCTGATCTGGGCTCGGCCGGCCACTACCGCGCGGAGCATGGAGATGGCTCGGTGGTTCAGACCTTCGGGTGGCTGCATGGTTCGGGCGGTGGACATGATCGTCGTTTCCTGTGCCTGTTCGATTTCACTTGCGAGTCTGTTGTAGCACTCGGCTCTGACAATTCGTTGGATGCTCGCTGGGCCCGTTCGGTTTCATCGAAATTCCTAACAGACCGTTACCTGTATGGAGCACGCGGGGTAGGCCCAGATACGCACGCGTTCCGGACGTACCAGCGCGATCGGCCGAACGGGCCACCTCGTGAGTGTGCAAAGGGGACATCAGCGGTCCAGCTTCGCGCGCAGCCAGGCCGGCCAGCCGCGCGGGCGGCGGACCAGCGCGCCGAGCAGCCGCAGGCCGTCGAAGTTGGCCGTGCGCGAGACGATCAGGTTGTCCCGCAGCACGATCTTGTCCACCGTGACCCACTCGATCGGCTTGCGGCCGAACGTGCCGTGCAGGCGCAGCTCGACGAACACCGTGTCCTCGTCGGCCTGCGCCCAGCTGACCACCTCGCCGCGCAGGTCCGGGATCGTCGACAGCAGCTCGTCCAGGACGTTCTCCAGGCGCGCACGCCCACGGGCCGTCGCGGCCAGCGGCTGGCGGAACGTGGCGTCCGGGTGCGTCAGCGCGAGAAGCCCCTCGACGGTCGGCTCGGCCCACTCCTCGGCGAAGCGGCGCACGAAGGCCGCCGTGTCGGTCTGGAACATGGCGGTCAAGGTAACCGAACCAGCGCTACTCATCCGTCGCGGGACCTCGTCCGTTCTCTCAGCTCGCCTTGTAGATCGCGTAGCTGAACCTGTCCAGGTGCAGGCGGCCCGCCTCGTGCCTGGTGCCCCGGCCCAGCACCAGCTCGCCTGCCGCCGGGATGTCCGCGGTCACCGGGGTGAACGACGGGTTCACCGCCACCGTGAACTCGCCGCCCCGGCGGTACACGAACGGGTAACCCGGGTTCAGGATCTCCACTCCGCCGCCCGAGCCCAGGGACGGGTTCGCCTTGCGCAGTGCGATCAGCTCGCGCACCAGGTTCAGCAGCGAGTCCGGGTCGGCCTGCGAGTCCGCCACGTTCGGGCGGGTCGGGGACGGGTGCGGCGGCAGGTAGGTCACCTCGGGGTCCGCCTTGTCCCACTGCATCGGGGTGCGGGAACCGGCCCGGTTGTAGCCGGCCCGCGGCGGGCCCAGCGTCGCGCCCTCGAGGTCCGGCAGGCCGGGCTGGTACTGCATGCCGATCTCGTCGCCGTAGTACACGGCAGGCAGCGTCGGCCAGGTGAGCACGAAGACGAACGCCGCGCGGGCCTGGTCCGCGCTGCGGGAACCGGCCACGAGGCGGGGGAAGTCGTGGTTGGACGTGGGCAGGATGATATGGCCGTTGCGGCCGATCACGGTCGTCGCGGTGGCCCATTCGGCCAGGAACTCCGAGATCGTGCCCGCGCCCGACGGGTCGAAGTAGCACGCGCGCGCCGGGCGCCACGTGTCGTCGTACACCGCGCCGTTGTGCCACAGCGAGCGGAACGCCTGGCTGGACCCGAAGTGCAGGAAGAAGTCCGCGTGGAAGCCCGCCGGCACCGACACGTGCGGCTGCGCCCACTCGCTCAGCAGCACCGCGTCGGGGTGCGCCGAGTCGATCCAGCCGCGCATCTCCCGCCACAGCTTGGCCGTCTCCGCCTTGCCGGCGTCGTCCTTCACCAGCGACGATGCCATGTCCACGCGGAAACCGGACACGCCCGTGCGCAGCCAGTGGTCCATGATGTCGCGCAGCGCCTGGCGGTTCGCCCGCGGTCCCTCGGCGTCGACCGGCTGGCGCCACGGCTCGTCCGGATCCATCCGCGCGTAGCCGAAGTTCAGCGCGGGCTGCACCGGGAAGAAGTTCGGCAGGTAGAAACCCGGCCGCGAGCCGGGCGAGGGCTGGAAGCCCGGCGCCTGCCGGTCCGACCAGACGTAACGGTGGTCGGCCGGGTCGTTCGCCGAGTGCTGGAACCACGGGTGCTGGTCGGACGTGTGCCCGGCGACGAGGTCGAGCAGCACCCGGATCCCCCGCCTGCGCGCGGAGTCGACGAGCTTCGCCAGGTCGTCGCCCGTGCCGTAGCGCGGGTCGATCGCGAAGTAGTCCGCCACGTCGTAGCCGGCGTCGCGCATCGGGGAGACGAAGCACGGGTTGAGCCACACCGTGTCGACGCCGAGCCAGGCCAGGTAGTCCAGTTTGGACTCCACGCCGTTCAGGTCGCCGATGCCGTCGCCGTTGCTGTCCGCGAAACTCTGCGGGTAGATCTGGTACAGGACGGCATCCGCCAACCAGTCGGCCATGTACGCTCCTCGCTCCTCAGCGCCGGGTCAGCCGCAGCGATCGGATTCCCGGCATCGGTACCTCCACCGTGACCGACGCGGTTCCGTCCGCGCCGACCGCCACGTCCGCAAGGTACTCGATCGGCAGGGTGTCGGCGGCGCGCAGCGCCTCCCACTGGTCGTCGCTCGGCCAGTCCCCGCCGCCGAGCCGCGCCCAGGTCCGCGCGATGTTCGCGTGCGCCTCGTCGACCCGCGCCGACACCACCGCGTACCGGCCTGGCGCCAGCCCGGACAGCTCCACCGTCGCCGACCGGTCGAGGATCCTTGCACCGTCGATTTTGGACTGATCGAGCGTGCCGTTCCACGCCAGCACGTCCACGGTCGACGCCGTCTTCGTGGCCAGCGCCTCGACGAGCGCCTCGCCGCCGTCGCCGGTCACGGTCGCCGGGATCCGGCCGCCGGCCAGCGCGGAGAGCATCGCGAGCGCCCAGAACCGCGGCTTGCGCAGGTTGCCGACGGTCAGCAGGCCGAACCCGCCGTGCAGCAGCTTCGGCGCCCAGCCGAGCTCCTCGAACTGGTCGGAGGCCACCCAGTAGGACAGGCAGTCGGTCGTGTCGAGCGCACTCTTCATGCCGCGCAGCACGAACGGCGCGGCGAACACCGTGTCGTTGACCCGGTGGAAGTGCGTGGGCGTCACGCCCCATTCGGTCCACAGGATCTCCGGCTCTGCCCTGCCGGTGGCCTTCGCGTACGAGCGGGTCAGCGGCCGCATGTCCAGCGGCGCGTTGCCGTAGGTGTGGGTGGACACGAAGTCGATGGGCACGTCGTTCGCCAGGCAGTACTCGAGCAGCGCCCCCACCCAGCCCGCCGCGGCCGAGGACGGCCCGCCGACCCGGATCCGCGGGTCGACGCTCTTCACCGCGCGCGCCGCGAGCTCGTAGAGCCGGTGGTAGTCGTCCTGGGTGCCGTTCCAGAACACCTCGAGGTTGGCCTCGTTCCAGACCTCGAACTCCCAGGTGGCGACCTCGTCCGCGCCGTAGCGCTCCCGCAGGTGCACGGTCAGGTCGCGGACGAGCTCGGCCCAGCGCGCCCAGTCGCGCGGCACCGAGACCGTCGCCTTGTAGTCGAAGACGGTGTACCCGGGATCCGCGCACAGCGCGGCCGGCATGAACGACAGCTCGACGACCGGCTTGAGCCCGGTCTCGAGGAAGCGGTCGTACACCTCGTCGAGGCCGGCGAAGTCGAACGAGCCGTCCTCCCCGACCGTGACCGTCTCCGGCAGGAACGTGCCGTGCGCGCGGACGCTGCGCACGCCGACCTCGTCGCGCATGATGCGCAGCGCCTCGGCGTACTCGGCGGCGACGTCCGAGCCGCCGGGTCCGGGCTTGTCCCAGACGAGCAGCGAGAAGTGCTCGGCGCCGATCATCCGGCGCCACACGTCCGGCAGCGGGGCCGGCGCCGTGGTCGCGTCCACGGACACGACCACCCGCGCCGGCGCCGGTCCCGCCGGAAGGGGAGCGGCGCAGGCCGTCGCCGACAGTGCCCCCGCACCTTCGTCGCTCCACGTGGCCACTCGGTAGTGGTAGGTCTCGCCCGGCTCGACGAGCGTGTCGGCGTAGGGCGGGCAGGGCACCGCGAGCACGTCGCCGCCGAGATGGTCGAGCGGCTCGAACGGACCGTCGGCCGAGGTCGCGCGGTGCACGAGGTAGCCGAGTGCGCCCTGCACCGGCCGCCAGTCCAGCCGGACCAGGCCGGTGCCGGGCTCCGCGACGAGCTCCCGCGGCGGCGGTAGCTCACCGATGCCGGTGAGCCGCTCGTCGCTCGGCAGTCCGATCCGCTGCTCCCAGTCCGCTCGCGCGCTGGTCTCGGTCACCGCTGCCCCCTTGCCTGTAAGCGCTCCCTGTAAGCGCATACACTATGCGCGGGCAGCGGCTCCCCGCAAGGGAACCAAGCCCCTTCCTCGCAGATCAGGGGCAGCCGCAGCTGGTCCGGCGGGTCTGGTTGACCGGCAGCATGACCGAGCGCGGCTGGCGGTCGGGGTCGCGCAGCCGCTCCACGAGCAGGTCCACCGCGGTCTCGCCGAGACGGCGCATGGGCTGGCTGACCGTGGTCAGGCTGGGCCGCACCACGCGGCCGAGCGGGATGCCGTCGAAGCCGACCACGGCCACGTCCTCGGGCACCCGGATGCCACGCCGCTCCAGGGTCTGCAGCGCGCCGACGGCCATCTGGTCGTTCGCGCACACCAGGGCCTGCGGCACCGCGCCGCCCGCATCGAGCAGCCGCTCCGCCGCGGCCCGGCCGTCGGCCTGGGTGAAGTTGCCGCGGGTGGCCGGCTCGGCCGGTACCGGGAGGCCCGCGTCGCCGAGCGCGCGCTGGAAGCCGCGGAACCGGGCGGCCGCGTCCGGCGAGTCCTCGCCGCCGCTGATGAACGCGAGCCGGGTCAGCCCGTGGTCGTCGATCAGGTGCCGGGTCAGCTCGTACTCGCCCTCGTCGTTGGCCACCTGCAGGTGGTCGAGATGGTCGATCTCGCGCGGCCCCGCGATCATCACGATCGGCAGCCGGTGGGCGATGATCTCCAGGTCCTCGGTCGGCACGGTACGGGCGAGCACCGCGAACCCGTCCACCCGTCCGGCCACCTTCGCGACCAGGCTCTCGGGGCCGCCCTCGAGCGAGGCCGCGATCAGCAGCGCGTACCCGTGCCGGCGGGCCGCGCGTTCCATGCCGCGGGTGATCTCGTCCGCGTAGAGCATGTGCTCGGGATCGTCGGCGGCGTCGTCGGAACCGTCCCCGGGGTTGTCGACCTCGGGGTCGGCGTAGTCGGGAAAGCACAGGCCGAGCACCCCGGTCGTGCGGCTGGCCAGGCCGCGCGCGTTGCCGCTCGGCACGTAGCCCAGCTCGCGTGCCACCGCGAGCACCCGCTCACGTGTCGTCGCACGCACCGTGTCCGGGTTGCGGTAGACGCGGGACACGGTCGCGATCGAGACCTGTGCGCGGGCGGCGACGTCATAGACCGTGGGGGCACTCACCCGGTAACCGTCCTTGTATCGCGCATTCAGCTTGCCAACGCTACCCGGCGTATCGGGCAGCGGGAACGAGTTAACCCCCAGTACCCGCCCCGGTCCAGCTTCGCCACAGTTCCGCGTACCGGCCGCCGGTCCGGACGAGGTCCGCGTGGGTCCCGAGCTCGACCACCCTCGCGCGTCGGACTCCGCGAGCTTCGCGTGCGTGCCGGTCGCCAACCTCTGTCCATAGTGGACCAGCCGGCGGTCGGAAGACGTGGCTTGTACCTAACCCCATAGAGGGGTATACATGGGGGTATGCCGAAGATAAACGTGTACCTGCCCGACGACCTCGCCGAGGCCGTCAAGGAGACCGGGCTGCCGGTCTCGGCCGTGTGCCAGCGCGCTCTCGAGGTTTCCGTCAAGCGCGTCAGCGCCATCCGGGCCGCCGTCATCGGCGACCTGTCCGACGCCGACCCGACGGCCGGGCTCACCCAGTTCACCCAGCGCGCCAAGAACGTCGTCACGCTCGCGATCACCAACGCGCGGGAGCGCGGGGCCGCCGAGGTCGGCACCCGCGACCTGCTCTCCGGCATGGTCACCGAGGGCACGAACCTGGCGCTGCACGTGCTGCGGTCCATCGACGTCGACCCGCAACTCGTGCTCCGCGCGGTGGGCGAGCTCGCGCCGCCCGAGGGGGGCGGCGACGCGCGACGGATGAGCACCACGGCGGCGAACGCGCTCGAGATGACGGTCGCCGAGGCGATCGCGCTCGGCCACAACTACGTCGGCTGCGAGCACCTGCTGCTCGGCCTGCTCGCCGAGCCGGACGGTGCCGGCGGCGAGGTGCTGCGCGGGCTCGGCGTGGAGCTGCGCGCGGCCCGGCACGCGGTCGGCGCCGCGCTCATGGGCTACGAGCAGGCCAAGCTGGCCGGCGCCAGTCCCGTCGTGAACATGGTGAACCAGGCGATCCGGACGGCGCTCGAGCCGGTGCTGCGCCGGCTGGACCGGCTGGAGGCGCGGGCCGGGTAGTCACTTGCTCCGGATCTCGGGCTGGATCTCGCCGCCGACGCACCGCAGGCGGACCTCGACCTCCCGGTCACCCGAGCGGAAGCGGACGTGCGGGTGGTCGTCGACGCCCTCGTCCGCCGAGTCGACCCCGTAGCCCTGCGCGGGGGAGGTGCCGACGACCTCCACGCCACCGGGCACGCAGCGGGCGAGCACCGTGCCGCCGGCCGAGTGCACGGCGGTGGTCCGGGTCTCGGGCGGGCTGGTCGCGGGCGGCGTGGTCGTGGGCGCCGCGGACGAGGACGGCGGGGTCGTCATGGTGGCCGGTGTCGTGGTCTCCGCCAGTTGAGCGTCCACTTCGGACTCGCTGAGCGGCCGCTGCGCGCTCGCGCCGAAGATGTCCGTGCCGATCGCGCTCACGGCGACGATCCCGACGGTGGTGGCGGCCGCCGCGGCGGCCAGCCACAGCACGACGCCGGTCGTGAAGCGCATGGCTCGGGCCCTCATCACGTTCGCAGTATGCCGGCCGCGATGGTTAAGGGAGTCCTAACGCCGCGCTAGGGGAGCCGCGCGCCCGGTCCGCGCACGCCCGCGTGCCTTAGTGTTCGACCACATGGCGCAGGTACTCGTCGTCGAGGACGACGCGACGATCCGCTCGTCGATCATCCGCGGGCTGACCGACCGCGGCCACGCCGTGTTCTCCGCGCCGACCGCGATGGCCGGCCTGGAGCAGGCGGTGAGCGCGCGCCCGGACGTCGTCGTCCTCGACCTCGGCCTGCCCGACCTGGACGGCACGGCGATGCTGCGCATGCTGCGCGGCGTCAGCGACGTGCCGGTGATCGTCGCGACCGCCCGCGACGACGAGGCCGAGATCGTCACCGTCCTCGATGCCGGCGCCGACGACTACGTGGTCAAGCCGTTCGGCGTGGCGCAGCTCGACGCCCGCATCCGCGCGGTGCTGCGCCGCGGCGCCGACGAGGACCGCGTGATGGCTGTGGAGGTCGGCGGCCTGCGCGTGGACCCGCGCTCGCGCGAGGCGTCGCTGGACGGCCGCGAGCTGGAGCTGACGCCGCGCGAGTTCGACCTGCTGTACTACCTGGCCGCGCGGGCGGGGGAGGTGGTGAGCAAGCGGGAACTGCTCACCGAGGTCTGGCAACAGCCCTACGGCGGCGCGGACAAGACCGTCGACGTGCACCTGTCGTGGCTGCGCCGCAAGCTCGGCGAGACCGCCCAGCAGGCCCGTTACCTGCACGCGGTGCGTGGCGTGGGCGTGCGGCTCGCGGCACCGGAGGGCTGAGCCGTGCGCCGCCGCGTCCTGCTGCTCGTCGCCGCCACCACGCTGCTCGTGCTCGTGGCCTTCCTCGTGCCGCTCGCGCTGCTCGTGCGCAGCGCCGCCGCGGACAACGCAGTGCAGCAGGCGACCGCCCAGGCCCAGGCACTGACCTCGCTCGTGGCGACCACGTCCGAATCCGAGGCGCTGGACCTGACCGTGCAGCAGGCCGACGCCGGCAGCGGCTACGACATCACGGTCTTCCTCACCGGGAACGTGCGGTACGGCGCACCCGCGGAGCGCTCCTCGCTCGTCGAGCTCGCCTGGCGCGGGAAGAGCGCGTCGGCGGAGGTGCCGGGTGGACGGGAGATCGTGTTCGCCGTCGACCGGCCGGCCGGCATGGCCGGCGTGATCCGCACGTTCGTGCCCGACGCCGAGCTGACCCGCGGGGTCGGCCGGGCGTGGCTCCTGCTCGCCGGGCTCGGCCTCGCGCTGCTGGCGGTCAGCCTCGTGGTCGCCGACCGGCTGGCGCGCCGGCTGGTCCGGTCTACGATCGACCTCGCCGCCGTGTCGCACCGGCTGGGCCGCGGCGAGCTGACCGCGCGGGCCGACGTGTCCGCGCCGGGGGAGCTGGGCGTGGTCGCGGGCGCGCTGAACGGGCTGGCGGGACGGATCACCGGCCTGCTGCGTGAGGAGCGCGAGACGATCGCCGACCTGTCGCATCGGGTGCGCACGCCGCTGACGACGCTGCGCATGGAGGCCGAGTCGCTGTCCCCGCCGGACGCCGAGCGGATCACCGCCGGCGTGGAGGCGGTGAACCGGGCGGTGACCGACGTGATCCAGCAGGCCCGCCGCCGCGGCGCCGAACCGTCCGGTGTGGACGCCACCGAGCTGGTGCGTGAGCGGGTGGCGTTCTGGGCCGTACTCGCGGAGGACACCGACCGCGCGCTGACCGTCGACATCGGACCCGGGCCGTTGCGGGTGGAGCTGCCGCGCGCGGACCTGGAGGCGTGCGTGGACGCGTTGCTGGGCAACGTGTTCGCACACACGCCCAACGGCACGCCGTTCGCCGTGCGGCTGACCGGCCGGCCCGGCGGCGCCACGCTCGTGGTCGCCGACTCCGGCCCGGGCCTGCCCGGCCCGGCCACCGGTGCGCTGCGCCGCGGCGTCAGCGGGTCCGGCTCCAGCGGGCTGGGGCTGGACATCGTGCGTCGCGCGGCCGAGCACACCGGCGGCGAGGTCCGGCTCGAACCCGGTTCGCCCGGGCTGACCGTCGTGGTGGAGCTCGGCGCGTTAGCGCCGTCTTAACCGTCGTGCAGCGCGGTGCTAGGCCCGTGCTCGGCAGTGTTGGTGGCGTTCCGAAGGAAAGGGAAGGACTCCACCATGAACAGGAAGACGATCGTTGTCGCAGCGGCCGCGGGCGCGCTGGTGGTCTCCGGCGGCACTGCGTGGGCGCTGGGCACGGGCGACTCCGGGGCGGCCGGTGCGGTCGCGATCCCGACGGCGCTCACCTCGTCCACGACCACCTCGCCGACCACCACGCCGACCACCTCACCGCCCACCACGTCGAGTACCGCGAGGCTCTCGGCCGACGACGCGGCCCGGCTGGTGCGCACGCGGCTCGGCGGCGGCGTCGTGCGCGAGGTCGAGGCGGAGTTCGAGCACGGCCGGCTCGAGTGGAAGGTCAGCATCGTCAAGGACGGCGTCCGCTACGACATCCGCGTCGACGCCGAGACCGGCGCGACGACGCGCGTCGACACGAAGGCCCGCGACGACCGGGGCGGCCGTGACGACCGCCGTGACGACCGCGGGGACGACCACCGGGACGACCGCGGCGGGCACGGGGTGGACGACCCCGTGGGCGACGACCACGGCGGCGCCACCGACCCGGGCTCCGGCAACTCGGGCTCCGGGTCCTCGGGCCGCGGCGGCGCGGACGATCCCGCCGGTGACGACCACGGCGGGCACGGCGGCGACGACGCCCCAGGCGACGACCATGGCGGTGACCATGGCGGTGACCGTTGATCGTTTGCCGGGTTTAACCTGGCTGTTTGTGCACCGAGGCATCAGCGTCCGCCATACCGACGCGATCCAGCTCGGCCGGCACACCGCCCGGCTCGAAAGCCTGTACCGGCGCTGTTTCACCGAGCCACCGTGGTGGGAGTCGGCCGAGCGCCTCGCCGGGTTCCGCGACCGGCTGACCGGTCACCTCGGTCGCGGCGGCTTCGGGGGACTCGTCGCCGAGCGCGACGGCCGGCTGATCGGGACCGTGTACGGCTGGCCCGCCGGACCGAACCTGGGCGGCGGCAACCATTTCGACGACGCACTGGCCGCGGCGGTCACCTCCACGGTGGCCGCCCGGCTCGTCGAACCGGCGCTCGTGGTCGCCCAGCTGATGGTCGACCCGAGACACCAGCAGCGGGGGATCGGCCGGGAGCTGCTCACCCGCTTCACCGACGGCTGGCCCGCCGCGTGGCTGTGCACCCACCCAGAGGCCCCCGCCGCCGGCATGTACCGCCGCGGCGGCTGGTGCGAGGAGACCCACTTCCACGTCGACGAGTGCCCGATGGTCCTGTTCACCTGGCGGGCCCCCGACCAGCTTTCTCCGGCGTAGCACCGCCTTCGCCGGCCGCGACCGACGAGGCGGCAAAGTCGCGCAGCCGGCAACTACCGCGCCGGCTGCGGCTCCCAGGCGAACTCCCGCAGTGGCTCGTCGACCGGGGCCTCGGTGAGCCGGTTGGCCAAAGTGGACAGTGTGTAGGTGCCGATGCCCAGCACGACCTCGAGTGCCTGCCGGCGCGTGAAGCCGTGCGACAGGAACGTCGCCACCCTCGCCTCGCCCACGTCGCCGGCGGCGTCGGCGACGTCCTCGGTGAACCGGCGCAGCTCCGCCAGCCGCGGGTCGTCGAGCGGCTCACCGTCGCGCAGCGCGGCGATCACCGCCGGCGGGGCGGACAGGCCGACGAGCTTGGCCGTGTGCATGGCCATGCAGAGATGGCAGCCGTTGCGCCGGGCGATCGTCATGATCAGGACCTCGCGGGCAAGCGGGTCCAGCGAGGTGTTCTCGAACATGCCGGACAGTTTGAGGAAGCCGTCCATCAGCTGTGGCGCCTCCGCCATCCGCGCCATCGCGGCGGGCAGGTAGCCGAGCTGCCTCTCGGTGGCGGACAGGATGCGGCGGGCCGCTGGCGGGGCGGACTCGACGGTGTGGTCGGCGAACATGACTCTCCACTACGTTAGACAACGTGGTTGACGAAATAGTAAATCGGGTTGTCGATTCTGGCAACGAGCCGCCGGGATTCGAGCTGCCGCTGCTGCTCCTGGCCGGTTTCCGCACGCTGATCGAGGCCCTGCACGCCGAGCTCGCGCGCCAGGGGCACGCGCAGGCGCGTCCGGTACACGGGTTCACGCTGCAGGCCATCGGCACCGCGGGCGCGACCGCGAGCGAGGTGGGCCGGCGGCTCGGCGTGTCCAAGCAGGCCGCCGGCAAGACCATCGACCGACTGGAGAAGCTCGGCTACGTGACCCGTGCCAGCGACGACCGCGACGCGCGCCGCAAGCTGGTCCGCCTCACCGACCGCGGCCTCGATCTCCTCGCCCGCTCGGCCGCGATCTTCGATGACCTTCGCGCGCAGTGGGTCCGCACGCTCGGCGCCGACCGCGTGCGGGAGATCGAGTCCGCGCTGCGCGCAGTCACGCCCGCCGGCATCTGGCGGCTCGACACCCCGGCCTGGTTCTCGTCGTGACTCCCGCGATCGCGGACCCTCGGCTGGCCGGCGGAACGGCCGGTGGAGATCGGTCGCGGACGCCCGTTTCGCCGGTGGGAGGGGCTAGGCTCACCGGGCGGCTACGGGATCAGCGCGGAGAGGACGCAGTCGTGGACCTGAAGGAACGCAACCGGCAGGTGATCGAGCAGTTCCGGGCGGGCGGCGAGATCGACGGCATGCATCGCGACCGGATCCTGCTCTTGACCACGACCGGCAAGCGCACCGGCAACGCGCACACGACGCCGGTGATGTTCGTGCGCAACGACGACCGGCTCTTCGTCGTCGCGGCCGCGGGCGGCACGCCCACCCACCCCGACTGGTACCACAACCTCGTGGCCACGCCGGACGTGACCGTCGAGATAGGACATGGCCGGTACGAGGCGACGGCGACCCCGCTCGAGGGGGAGGACTACCGGGCGCAGTGGGAGAACATCACGTCGCGGTACGCGTTCTTCGCCGAGTACGACGAGAAGCTCAGCCGGACGATTCCGGTCGTGGAGCTCGTCCGCCGGTGAACGTCCCGATCGGGTGGTTCACGGCAGAAGGGTGACATCCGGGCTGCCGATGCCGGCGGGCCCCGTCCGCCGACATCGGGTCCGGCTCAGAACACCGAGACGCGGAACTTGCTCAGGGCCTCGGTCACCGGCTGGAAGAACGTCGTGCCGCCCGACCGGCAGTCGCCGCTGCCGCCCGAGGTGAGGCCGATTGCGGTGGAGCGGTCGTACAGCGGGCCACCGCTGTCACCGGGTTCCGCGCAGACGTTCGTCTGGATCATGCCGCGCACCGTGCCGCCGCTCGAGTAATGCACGGTGACGTTGAGCGCGGTGACGGTGCCACTGTGGACACCCGTGGTGCTGCCGCGCCGCGTCACCGACTCGCCGACGAACGCGTTGCCGGCCGAGGTGATGTCCTGGCCACCGACCGTGCCGTCGATGGCGATCGAGGTGTTGGTGTAGCGCACGATGCCGTAGTCGTTGCCGGGGAAGCTGGTTCCGGTCCGGTCACCGAGCTTGTTGTTGTGGTTGGCGTCGGCGAACCACTCCGTGGCCTCGTCGGTGCAGTGACCGGCGGTCAGGAAGGAGTAGGTGTTGCCGCTGCGCACGTTGAAGCCGAGCGAGCAGCGGAACTGGCCGCCGTAGATCGCGTCACCGCCGGAGATCAGCGGGCCGATCGTGCCGCGCAGCGTCTCGACCCGGGCCGCGCCGCCCGAGCGTGCCGCGGCGGCCCGCAGCGTGGCGACCTCGGCGGCGCCGACCGATCGGTCGGCACTGATCACCAGCTGGTTGGCGACCGGATCCACGGCCCACGCCGTGCCGGCGAGGCCGGTGTCGAGCCGGGCCATGAGCTGGTTCATCTCGCGGTCGCTGAACCGGACGACCCGGGCCTGCGCGCCCGACGCACGCACGGCCGCCGCCGCCGCGGCGTCGGTCACGTTGACGACCATCCGGCCTGTCGCGGCATCGCGGTAGACGCCGGCCGTGCGGTCCGCGCCGAGGGTGCCGGCCAGGTCGCTCGCCGCGGCCGCGCCCAATGGTGCGGCCGTGGCCGCGGGAGCGACGGCGATGACGCCGGCCGTGGCGAGTGCCGCGCTGGCAGCGCCGACAAGGACTCTTCGAACCAGGACTCTTCGAACCAATCGCATGTTCCGCCTCCTGCAGGGTCTCCGGCTCGCGCCGGGACGGCGGGTTGCCGTGGCCACAGCTCACCCCACGAGGCAGGGGCGTCACAAGCGGTCAACGGGTCGACCGGCGGCGGCCACCCGGCGGGTGGCCCTGCGGCCGAACGGGCTCCCCTGCGTGGGTGGCGGCTAGCGGCGCTCCGCGAGGATCGTGATGCCGCGGCGGTCCACCCGCAGCAGGCTCGGGACCGACTCCGACGCGGGGTAGTCCGTCTCCATGATCATGGACCGCACGGTGTCCGCGTGCGGGGAGGACTCCGCTGCGATCAGCAGGTGCTGCGGGCAGTACAGGCCGACCACGAACCGCTCCTCGCCGACCAGACCGGAGACGTACGAGTGGAAGTCCGGCAGGCACACCGCGGGCGCGGCGAGGGTGCCCTCGCGGTGCATGTTCAGCACGCCGTTGTCGTACTCCTCGATCCGCAGCCCCGCCGCGAGGTTCGCGCACGCCGCCTCGTACAGCTCCTCGAACGTGCCCGCCTCACCCCACACGCCCTCCTCGCCGAAGTGGTGGTGGGTCAGGTGGCTGATGCCGATCCGCCCGTTCGGCGCGGAGCCGACCATCGCGAGCGACACGTGCAGGCCGTCGGCGACGAGCGTGTAGTGCGGCATCGCCGCGAGCAGGTCGATCTGCGGTGACGACTCGCTCCACAGCATCGGCAGCAGCTCGCCCTCGCGCTGCAGTTCCTCGCACCGGTCGTGGACCCGCTCCGCGGCCTTCTCCTCCATCTGCCGGCGTGCGGCCGCGAGCGCGTCGGGCCAGCGGTGCGGGTCCGGCCGCGGGAACGTGTAGTACACCGCCGCACCCGGGAACGTCCGCTCGATGAAGACGTTGTCCGCGGCGGAGGGCTCCCACTCGGACATCAGCGCGACGACGTCCTCGGGTCGCGCGCCGTGCTCGCGCTGGGCCAGGTCCCACGCCTGCCGGACGCTGTCGTCGGCGATGGTCGGCCCGTGCGCGGCGACGCTCTCGTCCTGACCGCGGGAGAGCTGGAATACCACGACATTGCTGGCTGGGTCGGTGTCCACGTGGGACACGATGCCCGCGGCGGCGGCGTGCCGGCAGCGGCGCTGCACGACCGGTCACGTCCGCTGCGCGCACGGACAACACGATCACCGCACCAGCCCGAAGAACGACCGCACCTCGTCGACGAACAGCTCCGGCTGCTCCCACGCGGCGAAGTGCCCGCCCCGGTCCAGCTCGTGCCACTGCCGGATGTCGGGGTACCGCTTCGCCGCCCACCGGCGCGACGGCCGCGGGATCTCCTTCGGGAAGATCGAGCAGCCGGTCGGCACCGGCACCGTGTCCTCGGTCGACTCGGTGAACCACTTCGTGACCTGGCGGATGCTTTCCCAGTACAGCCGTGCCGACGACGCCGCCGTGCGGGTCAGCCAGTACAGCGTGACGTCGTCGAGCATCGCGTCGCGGCCGAGCACGTCCTCGGGCCGCCCGCCGGAGTCGGTCCACGAGGCGAACTTCTCCACGATCCACGCGGCGAGCCCGGCCGGCGAGTCGGTGAGCGCGTAGCCGACCGTCTGCGGCTTGGTCGACATCTGTGCGGAGTAGCCGGACTCGTACTCGCCCGCGTGCGCCAGGTCGTCGAGCGCCGCGAGTTCGAGGTCGGTCAGGTCGCCGAACGTGTCCGGGTCGGGCGCGGCGATCGGCGGGTTGAGGTGGATCCCGGCCAGGTGCGCGGCATCCTGCTGAGCCAGGCTCGTCGTGACGCTCGTGCCCCAGTCGCCGCCCTGCGCGCCGTAGCGGTCGTAGCCGAGCCGCGCCATGAGCTCCGCCCACGCGCGGGCGATGCGCTGCACGGTCCAGCCGGGCGCGGCGGGCTTGTCCGAGAACCCGTACCCGGGCAGGGACGGGCACACGACGTGGAACGCGTCCGCCGGATCGTCGGGCTCGGTCAGCGGCCCGATGGCCTGCTCGAACTCGATGATCGAGCCGGGCCAGCCGTGGGTCAGCACGAGTGGCAGCGCGCCCTCGTGCGGCGAGCGGACGTGCAGGAAGTGGATGCGCAGGCCGTCGATCTCGGTGCGGAACTGGGGGAGCCCGTTCAGCCGGGCCTCGGTGCGCCGCCAGTCGTAGCCGGTGCGCCAGTAGTCGCACAGCTCGCGGAGGTAGCCGAGCGGCACGCCCTGGGACCAGTCCGCGACCGGCTCCGGCTCGGGCCAGCGGGTGCGTGCGAGGCGCTCCCGAAGGTCGTCGAGCTCGGCGCCGGGAACCTCGATCCGGAACGGTGTCACCCCGGCAGACATGCGGCGCTCCCATTCTGTCGGTGGTCGATGCGAACATATGTTCGTGACCGGTGCGACCATCTTGCACGCCGATCTGGACGCGTTCTACGCCTCCGTCGAGCAGCGCGACGACCCGAGCCTGCGCGGCCGGCCGGTCATCGTGGGCGGCGGCGTGGTGCTCGCGTGCAGCTACGAGGCCAAGCGGTGCGGGGTGCGCACCGCGATGGGCGGTCACCGTGCCTTGCGGCTGTGCCCGCACGCGGTCGTCGTACCGCCGAGGATGTCGGCCTACAGCGAGGCGAGCAAGGCGGTTTTCGAGGTCTTCCGCAACACCACGCCACTGGTCGAGGGCATCTCGATCGACGAGGCTTTCCTCGAGGTCGGCGGCCTGCGAAAGATCGCCGGCACGCCGCTTCAGATCGCCGAGCGATTACGCACGGACGTACTCGAGCAGGTCGGCCTGCCCATCACCGTCGGCATCGCGCGCACCAAGTTCCTCGCCAAGGTCGCGAGCGGGGTGGCGAAGCCGGACGGGCTGCTGCTGGTGCCGCCGGACTCCGAGCTCGAGTTCCTGCACCCGCTGCCGGTCGAGCGGCTGTGGGGCGTCGGCCGGGTGACCGCGGAGAAGCTGCACTCCCGCGGGGTGTACACGGTGGCGGACGTGGCGAAGCTGGCCCAGTCGTCGCTCGTCGGCATGCTCGGCAAGGGGTCGGGCCGGCACCTGCACGCGCTGGCACACAACTACGACCCGCGCCCGGTGCGGGTCGGCCATCGGCGTGGGTCGATCGGCTCGCAGCGCGCGATCGGATGGCGCCCCCACACGCGCGATGACCTCGACGCGACGCTGTCCGCCATCATCGATCGGGTGTCGCGGCGGCTGCGCGCGGCCAAGCGGGTGTGCCGGACGGTCGTGCTGCGCCTGCGGTTCGCCGACTCCGCCCGTGCCACACGCTCCCACACGTTGTTCCACGCGACGGACGACACGCAGGTCCTGCTCGACACCGCGCGCACGTTGCTGCGGGACGTCATGGGCCTGCTCGACGAGCGGGGCTGCACGCTGGTCGGGATCTCGCTGGCGAACCTGGACAACGTGGACGCGGTCCAGCTGGCGCTGCCGTTCGACCGGTACCCGGCCGGTTCGCTGGACTCAGCGCTCGATCACGTCCGGGACCGGTACGGCTCGACGGCGGTGACCCGCGCGGTGTTGCTGGGCCGCGACCCGGGCGTCCAGGTCCCCATGCTCCCGGACTGACGGGCTCCGGCTCGCCGTACACCGCGGCGTCCGGTTACGGCCGGTGCAGTCGTGTGTGGACGATCGTTCGCCGCGCGAAGCGCACCTGGCTGGTGTTTGCTTGATCCGGACACATCGACCGGAGGAGGTGCCCGAGTTGACTGTGCTGGCTGATGCAAACCTGCGGCTCGATGCCAACGCGGTGGACTACGTCCTGCTGGCGCTCTACTTCGCGCTGGTCATCGGCATCGGGTACCTCGCGAGAAGGCGGGTGTCGACGAGCCTGGACTTCTTCCTCTCCGGCCGCTCGCTGCCGGCGTGGGTCACCGGGCTCGCCTTCATCTCCGCCAACCTCGGCGCCATCGAGGTCATGGGCATGTCCGCCAACGGTGCGGAGTACGGCATGCCCACGGCTCACTACTTCTGGGTCGGCGCGGTCCCGGCCATGCTCTTCCTCGGCGTCGTGATGATGCCGTTCTACTACGGCTCCAAGGTCCGCAGCGTCCCCGAGTTCATGCTGCGCCGCTTCGGTCCCGCCACCCACCTCGTCAACGGCATCAGCTTCGCCACCGCCCAGGTGCTCATCGCCGGCGCGAACCTCTTCCTCCTCGCCAGCGTCGTGAACCTGTTGCTCGGCTGGCCGATCTGGGTGTCGGTCATCGTCGCCGCCGCGATCGTGCTCACCTACACCGCGCTGGGCGGGCTGTCCGCCGCGATCTACAACGAGGTCCTGCAGTTCATGGTGATCGTGGCCGCGCTGCTGCCGCTCACGATCGTCGGCCTGTACAAGGTCGGCGGCTGGCAGGGGCTCGTCGACAAGGTCTCGGGCGGCCCGGGCGGCGCCGAGCAGGCGACCAGCTGGCCCGGCAACCAGCTCACCGGCTTCGACAACGACTTCCTCTCGGTGATCGGCCTGGTGTTCGGGCTCGGCTTCGTCCTCTCGTTCGGCTACTGGACGACGAACTTCGTCGAGGTGCAGCGCGCCATGGCGGCCAAGAGCATGTCGGCCGCGATGCGCACGCCGATCATCGGCGCGTTCCCGAAGATGTTCGTCCCGTTCATCGTGATCATCCCCGGCATGATCGCCGGTGTCGCGGTCGCCGAGTTCGCCGGGGAGAACAAGGAAGCGCTGATGTCGGGCGGTGCGGCGCCGAGCGGTGCGACGTTCAACAACGCGCTCCTGCTGCTGATGCGCGATCTGTTGCCCAACGGCATGCTCGGCATCGCGATCACCGGCCTGCTCGCGTCGTTCATGGCCGGCATGGCCGCGAACCTGAGCTCGTTCAACACAGTCTTCACCTACGACATCTGGCAGACATACGTACGCAAGGACCGGCCGGACGACTACTACCTGCGGTTCGGCCGCATAGTCACCGTGATCGCGACCGTGCTCGCCATCGGCACCGCGTTCATCGCGTCCTCGTACACGAACCTGATGGACTACCTGCAGCAGCTGTTCTCGTTCTTCAACGCGCCGTTGTTCGCCACGTTCATCCTCGGCCTGTTCTGGCGCCGGATGACCGCGGCGGCCGGCTGGACCGGCCTGGTCAGCGGCACGCTGGCCGCGATCATCGTGTTCATCCTGACCGAGTCCGGCGTGTGGACGCTACCCGGTCAGGGCGGCGCGTTCGTCGGTGCGGGCGCGGCGTTCGTGGTGGACATCGCGGTCAGCGTCGCGGTCACGTACCGGACGGCGCCGAAGCCGGCCGAGCAGCTGTCCGGGTTGGTGTACTCGCTGACACCGAAGGCGGACCGGACGCCGTCGCGCACCGGCGAGGACGCCGGGTGGTACCGCAACCCGACGCTGCTCGCGGGCATCGCCCTGGTCCTCACGATCGTGCTGAACATCATCTTCTAGGGAGGGTGAGATGACCTCGACGCCACCCGAGACACCGGCCGGGACACCAGGCGGGACACCTGGGGGGACACCGCACGAGACGCCGCGCCGCACGCGACGTGCGGGCGCGTTCGACATCCGCCTCGTCATCGCCCTGCTGCTCGGCGTGTACGGTCTGGTCCTCATCGTGCTCGGCCTCGGGTTCACGACCGACGACGAGATCGACCGGGCTGCCGGGGTGAACATCAACCTGTGGGCCGGGCTGGGCATGCTGATCGCCGCGGTGCTGTTCGCACTGTGGACGTGGGTGCGCCCGCTGCGGGTGCCCGAGGAGGGGGGCGACGAGCCCGCCGAGTAGGAGGTCGGGTTGGACGCCGCCTTGGACGTTGCCGCGTCGGTCGTGGTGGGCCTGGTGGCCCTCGTACACGTGTACTTCCTGGTCCTCGAGATGTTCCTGTGGCGCACGCCGCGAGTGCGCGCGATCTTCGGCACCACCGAGGAGGTGGCCGAGTCCAGCGCCGTGCTCGCGGCGAACCAGGGGCTCTACAACGGGTTCCTCGCCGCGGGCCTGGTCTTCGGGCTCGTCGCGGGCGGCCCGGACGCCAGCGTCGGCTTCCCGGTCACGGTGTTCTTCCTGGCCTGCGTGATCGTGGCCGGCCTCTACGGCGCGGCTACCGCGAACCGGCGCATCCTGCTCGTGCAGGCGCTGCCGGGGGCGGTCGCATTAGGACTCGTGCTGTTCGCGCACTCGTGAGGCTGGTGCCCCCGGCGGTCAGCCCGGGGGACTGACCGCCGAGGGAAGGAGGCGATCCCGCCAGCTGGTCGTTCAACTCGCGGGATCTGGGACACGCGCGCTCCCGGGCGCGGCGCGGCCGTGACTGTTGGCGTACCCGTCCGGACGCACGGTCAACCTTGCGGACGGGTGTCCTCCCAACGGTGATCCTCGTCCGGGGGCAGCTCCGGCTCTCGCCATTCCTCCGCCCGGCTCGGCCGGTTGGCGTGCAGCATGCCGTCCAGCTCGTGCTTGAGGTTGTCGTCCTGCCGGGGGCCGTGTGTGTCGCTCTCACGGTGCATGGGCGCTACCTCCATTCGCGTGTGGTCTGCGGCTACCCAACCGTCCAATCGGCGAAACCCCGCCGAGTTTGGCGAGGTCAGCGGCGGGTAGCCGATCAGCATGGGTGCCGAGGAGTTCGTGCCCGCACGCGCGGGCCTGGGCAAGTTGCGTACCGCGGCCGCCTCCTGCCGGGGGTGCGAGCTGTACAAGAACGCGACGCAGACGGTGTTCGGGGCCGGACCGGCCGACGCGCGGGTAGTGGTCGTCGGCGAGGTGCCGGGCGACCAGGAGGACCGCCAGGGTGAGCCCTTCGTGGGACCGGCCGGTCGCCTGCTGGACCGGGCGTTCGACGACGCCGGCCTCGACCGCTCGACCACGTACGTGACGAACGCCGTGAAGCACTTCAAGTTCGTCGAGCGGGGCAAACGGCGCATCCACAAGACGCCTTCGCGTACGGAGATCGTGGCGTGCCGTCCGTGGCTCGACGCCGAGCTGGACCGGGTCGGTCCGGAGCTCGTGGTCGCGCTCGGTGCGGTCGCCGCGAAGGCGTTGCTGGGGCAGGACTTCCGGGTCACGAAGGAGCGCGGCAAGGTCCTGCCGATGGGCGAGCGGGACCAGCGCGTGCTGGCGACCGTCCATCCGTCCTCGATACTGCGCTCCGACGACCGCGAGGCGGCCTACCAGGGGCTGGTGGCCGACCTCGCGGTCGCGGCGAAGGCGCTGCGCTAGTGCCGGTCAGCGGACGACGCGGCGGTAACGCTGCATCCGGCGCGGGCCGGGCATGGCCATGCGGCGGATGAGGTAGGTGAGCACGCCACCGATGACCAGCCACAGGATCGCGGCGAGGCCCTCGTTCAACAGCGTGGCGAGCTTCGCGTTGCCCGGGGTGAACAGCCCGGTCAGGCCCAGCGTGATGCCCGAAGCCCAGCCGTCCACAAAGGAGGCGAAGCCGTTACTCATGTTCGCGTTGCCCAGCACCAGCACGATGTGCACGCCGAGCACGACGGCGAACAGCGCGCAGATGACCGTGATGGCCGTGCAGACGATGTTGACCGTCCGGATCCGCCGGTAGTCCGGGTTGGCGACGCCCTCCTCCTCGACGATCTCGTCCTCGTACGGGCCGCTGGTGCGGCGCGCGGAGACCGGCGGCGGTTCGGGCATCCGGGACGCTGCGGGATCCCGCGGCAGCGGGGGCTCGGCGGCGGGGTAGGGATCGAGCCGGGTTCGGTCGGGGTCCTGCTCGTAACGCATGGTTCCTCGCAAGTCTCGACAGCTTTGTCCAGTACGGGATTCCCCGTGCGGGTACCGGCAAACCGGAGCGCGCCGATACTGCGGCCGGCCCGGCGGCGTTAGCCTGCGCGTGTGCGGTTGAGTGCGGTCCGGATACGCGCCGCCATGCGGCGGCGGCGGTTGGCGCTGCGCCGGATGGGGCTGCCGATCCTGCAGTGCGCGGTCGCGGCAGGCCTGGCGTGGCTGGTCGCGTCCGAGGTTTTCGGCCACCCCCGGCCGTTCTTCGCGCCCATCGCGGTGATCATCTGCATCGGGGTCGGGCTGGGGCAGCAGCGGCTGCGGCGGGTCGTCGAGCTGGTCGTCGGGGTGAGCGTGGGGATCGGGGTCGGGGACCTGCTCGTCTCGATCATCGGGACCGGGTTCTGGCAGCTCGCCCTCGTGCTCGCGCTCGCGATGACCGCCGCCGTGCTGCTCGGCGGCGGGCCGCTCATCGTGCTGCAGGCCGGGTCGTCCGCGATCCTCGTCGCGACGCTGCTCCCACCCGGCGGCACCGCAGGCGTCGACCGGATGCTCGACGCGCTCATCGGCGGCGTGCTCGGCATCGCGGCGATCGCGGTACTGCCTGGCAACCCGCCGGGGATGGCGCGCCGGCACGCCGACCAATTGGTCAACGAGCTCACCGTCGCGCTGAACAGTGCCGCCGACGCGTTCGAGCGCCGCGACGCCCGGCTCGCCGCGGACGCGCTGCGTCGCATCCGCACCCAGCAACCCATCGACGACTACCGCGACGCGCTGCGCACCGCGCGGGAGATCCTCGTCATCTCGCCGCTGCACCGCCGCCAGCGTCACCTGCTGAGGTCCTACGTGGACGCCGCCGAGCCGCTCGACCACGCGCTGCGCAACTGCCGCGTGCTGCTGCGGCGTACGCACGGTGCGCTCGTCGACGACGAGCCCGGGTCGCCCGGCCTGACCGCCGGCCTGCGCAAGCTGGCCGCCGCGAGCGAGGTGCTCGCGGCGTCGCTCGAAGCGTCGCCGGCCGACGCGCGGGCGGCGCTGCGCGCGGCCGGGTCCACAGTCGACACCGAGCTGCTGTCACACAGCGGCTTCTCCACGCAGGTGGTCGCGGCCCAGCTGCGGTCGATGACCGTCGACCTGCTCCAGGCCACCGGCCTGCGGCACGACGAGGCCCGCGCGCTGCTGCCCGCGATCAACCATCCCGAGAGCTGAGCGCGTTCATCTCCGGGCTGCCCAGGATCCGCTTTCCCGGGTCGGCGCCGCGGGCCAGCGCGAGCATCGCCCGGCCGACGACCTCCGTGGTCGTGATGTGGCTGCCCGCCACCAGCCGCAGCAGCGGGTAGAGCAGCGAGGTGACCCGGTAGATCGTCCGGTACAGCGTGACCTTCGACCGCGCGCCGTGCCGCGGCTGGATGTAGCCCGGCCGCAGGACGTACGCCTTGAGCGAGGTCGCCAGCAGCGCGTTCTCGGTACGCCCGCGCACCCGTGCCCACATGACACGGCCCCGCTCCGTGCTGTCCGCGCCCTGCCCTGACACGTACACGAACGTCGCGGCCGGATTCACCGCGGCGACGGCCCCGGCCACCGACATGGTCAGCTCGTACGTGACGCGCGTGTAGTCCGCCTCCTTCATGCCCGCGGACGGCACGCCGAGGCAGAAGAAGCATGCGTCCACACCGGACAGCTCGGCGACGCCGGACAGGTCGAACAGGTCCTGACGGAGCACCTCGTGGAACTTCGGGTCATCGATCCCGGCGGAGCTGCGCCCGATCGCGACGACCGACTCCACGTCGCCCGCGAGCAGGCATTCCCGCACCACACCTTGGCCGACCATGCCGGTCGCGCCGAACACCAGCACCTTCATCCGCGCGACAGTAGTACGAGGCCGCTCCCCGAGGTCGCCGCCCTCGTGCTCGCGGCGCCGGACGGGTTTTGCCAAGGCAGCTGCGGGGAAACACGCACGGTATGCGAGTGGCGACCCAGAACCTGTTGGGACGGCAGCAGGACTGGCCGGACCGCAGGCCCGCGCTGGTGACGGGGCTGCGCAAGCTGGATCCCGACATCGTGCTGTTCCAGGAGGCGATCGTCACCGACGACTACGACCAGCCCACGGACCTGCTCGGCGACGAGTACGAGATCGTCCACCACAAGATCCGCGAGCCCGACGGGTCCGGCATCTCGATCGCCAGTCGCTGGCCGTTCGGTCCGGCCCGCGGGATCGACCTACAGGTCAACGAACGCACGGCGGACTTCCCCGCCAGCGCGCTCGTCGTGGACGTGCGGTGGCCGGACCGCGAGGTGCCGCTGCTCGTGGTCAACCACAAGCCGTCCTGGCCCACCCCGGTGGAGTACGAGCGCGAGGTGCAGGCGACGACCACCGCGCGGGCCGTCGAGGAGATCGTCGAGCGAACCGGCCAGCACGTCCTCCTCGGCGGGGACTTCGACGCGATGCCGGACGCGGCGAGCATCCGGTTCTGGCGCGGCCTGCAGTCGCTGCACGGGGTCAGCGTCGCCTACCGCGACGTCTGGGAGCTGACGCACGGCGCCGAGCCGGGGCCCACCTTCTCGATCACGGAGTGCCCGGTGATCGCGGCCGAGTGGCAGACCGAGCTCGACCGCCGGATCGACTACCTGTTCGTCCGCTGCGGCCGGCGTGGCCCGACAATGACGGTCCAGCACTGCGCGCGGACGTTCGACGAGCCGGTCGACGGCGCGTGGGGCAGTGACCACTTCGGACTCGTCGCCGACCTCGAGCCACTCGACGTGGCGATCAGCGGTTGACAACGGGCCCGGCCGGGTCTTACTGAAGGTAGCCCTCCACCACGTTCGTCGGCCTGACCTCGGCGTCGTCGGGGTTCTCGCCTGCCGCGCGGCGGGCCCGCCGCTGGCGGAGGAGGTCCCAGCACCTGTCGAGCTCGACCTCGAGGTCCTTCAGCCGCTGTGGGTCGGGCTCCCCGCCACGCTCGAGCCGGTGCTCCTCGTCGATGAGCTCTCCGATACGGGACGAGAGCTGCTTGTCGTCCATGCGCGACCCCTTTCCTCGATCCCATGCTCGCAGATCGCCCGGGCGACGGCCCGTGCACGTGCCGACGCCCACGAGCCAGGGCCGGCGGACGTCTGCCGAGGCAGAACTCGTTGCCTCCCGGGTCTTGCAGGACCATCCATCGAGTGCCGTTGCCCGCTCATCATCAGACCACCGCGAACGACTCGGGCGGCAGCCGCACGTGGGTGCCGGTCACGTCGGGCTCGGCCGAGGACAGAAGGACCGCCGTCGGCCGGCGGTCCAGGAGGATCTTGGCCTCCGTCGTGCCGAGGTTGACCAGGACCCGGCGCTCGGCGCGGTGCAGCACCAGCCAGGAGTCGCCGGTGTCGACCGCGAAGTGGTCCAGCCGGGGGTCGGCCAGCTCGGGATGTGTGCGGCGCAGGGCGATCAGCGCGCGGTAGGTCTCGTAGACCTCCCGATGGGACGGTTCGGACAGCTCGGCCCAGCGCAGTGTCGAGGCGCGCACGGTCTCGGGGGACATGGGGTCGGGGACCTCGGACTCGCCCCAGCCGTGTTCGGCGAACTCCTCGCGCCGGCCATCGCGGACGGCCGCTGCCAGCTCGAGGTCCTCGAACGACGCGAAGAACTGCCACGGCGTGCTCGCCGCCCACTCCTCGCCCATGAAGATCATCGGCGTGTACGGCGAGCACAGCACGATCGCCGCACCGCACAGCATGCGGGCCGGCGAGATCGTCGCGGTCATCCGGTCGCCCTGCGCGCGGTTGCCGATCTGGTCGTGGTTCTGCAGGTAGATCAGGAACCGATGGCCGGAGTGGCGGTGCGGGTCGATCGGGCGGCCGTGCGTGCGGCCGCGGAACGACGACCACGTGCCCGCGTGGAAGAACGCCCGCCGCAGCGTCGTCGGCAGCGCGCCGGGCGCGGCGAAGTCGTGGTAGTAGCCGTCGGTCTCGCCGGTCAGCGTCACGTGCAGTGCGTGGTGCAGGTCGTCGCACCACTGCGCCGCCAGGCCGTAGCCGCCCGCGTCGCGCGTGGTGACCAGCTTCGGGTCGTTGAGGTCGGACTCGGCGATGAGGTGCAGCGGGCGGCGCAGGCCGGCGGCGAGCGCGTCGACCTCGGCGGCCATCGCCTCCAGAAGGTGGGTCGCGCCCTTGTCGACCAGCGCGTGCACGGCATCGAGCCGCAGCCCGTCGAGGTGGAAGTCGCGCAGCCAGCCGAGCGCGTTGTCGAGCACGTACCGCCGGACCTCGTCGGAGTCGGGGCCGTCAAGGTTCAGCGCGGGACCCCAGATCGTACGTCCGGCGAAGTACGGCCCGAACCGGTCGAGGTACGCGCCCGACGGGCCGAGGTGGTTGTAGACCACGTCGAGCAGCACGCCCAGGCCGCGCGCATGGCACGCGTCGACGAACCGCTTGAACGCGTCCGGCCCGCCGTACGGCTCGTGCACCGCACCCCACGCGACGCCGTCGTAACCCCAGCCCGCGGTCCCGTCGAACGCGTTGACCGGCAACACCTCCACGAAGTCGACGCCCAGGTCGACGAGGTGATCGAGGCGCGCGAGCGCCGCGTCGAACGTGCCCTCAGGGGTGAACGTGCCGATGTGCAGCTCGTAGATCACCGAGCCGGCGAGCGGCCGGCCGGTCCAGGCCTGGTCGGTCCAGGCGAACGCGCCGTGGTCGTACCGCCGCGACGGACCGTGTACGCCGCTGGGCAGCCAGGACGAGCGCGGGTCGGGCAGCGGTGTGTCCTCGTCGTCGAGGAGATAGGCGTAGTCGCTGACCTCTCCGGCGGCATCGGCGTGCCACCAGCCGCGGTCGTCACGCGTCATGTCGTGCGTGGTGCCGTCGGCGACGAGGCGGACGCGGTCGCGGTGCGGGGCCCACACGGCGAAGGGGGTCACGGCTCCTCCCGGACGAGCAGGGCGACCGGGTAGCGGTCGAGCAGCTCGGCCAGGGGCACGGGCTCCGCGACGCGTCTGCGGGTGAGGTGATCGGTCCACGTGCCCGGCGGGAGCGCGAGGATCGTGTCCTGCCAGCCGGTGCGCTCGAGGGACACCGGCAGGCGGGTGGCCACCGCGACGACGCCGGTGCGGGCGAACGCCAACGCGTGGTCGGCCGCCGGGCCGTCGGCGGTGAGCGGGCGATAGCCGGTGAAGAGACCGGGGCGCTCGCGCCGCAGGCGCAGCGTCGTGCGGACCACGTGCAGCTTCGCCGCCCCGGTGTCGTCGACCTCCGGGAGCAAGCCCTCCTCCAGGCGGGTCAGCAACTCCGTCCGCCGCGCGTAGTCGACCGGCCGGCGGTTGTCCGGGTCGACCAGCGACAGGTCCCACAGCTCGCTGCCCTGGTACACGTCCGGCACGCCCGGCCCGGCGAGCTGCAGCAGCTTCTGGCCCAGCGCGTTCGACCATCCCGGCGGCCGCACCCGCTCGACGAACGCCGCCACGTCCGCGGCCAGCTCGTCGTCGCCCAGCACCTCGGCCGGCCATCCGTGCACGGCCCGCTCGAACTCCTCGTCGTGGTCCACCCACGACGTGCGCAGCTTCGCCTCCTTGGCCGCCTTGTCGAGGTACGCGGCCAGCCGCTCCGGCGTGACCGGCCACGCGCCCACCAGCGTCTGCCACGCGAGCAGCTCGATCGTCGGCTCGGGCAGCGGGCGGCGCGCGGACCAGCGGCGGACCGCGGTGGCGAACTCCGGGGCCAGCTCGGCCAGCACCGCGATCCGGGCGCGTACGTCGTCCGACCGCTTGGTGTCGTGAGTGGACAGCGTGGTCATGCCCGCCGGCCAGCCCGCGTCGCGCGTGGCGGCGCCCGCGTGGAACTCCGCCGGGCTGACGCCGAACCGGTCCGGCGCGCCGCCGACCTCGTTCAGCGCGGTGAGGCGCGGGAAGCGGTAGAACGCGGTGTCCTCGTCACCCTTGGCGACCACCATGCCGGAGGTCTGCTGGATGCGGGTGGCGAGCTCGCCGCGCGGATCCTTGCGCACCGCCCGGTCCAGTGTGGACAGCGCATCCGCGAGGTCCGGCCGGACCGCGCGCGCCCGGTCGACCGCGGCCTGCCAGTGCGCGAGGCCCTCCGGCAGGTAGGAGCGGTAGACGGGGAACGCGATCATCAGCTCGGCGACCGCGTCCACCGGCGTGCCCGGGACCAGCGCCGCGATCCGCCGCATCTCGGCCACGAGCGAGCGCTCGGTGATCAGCCGGCGGCTGCGGGTCTCCTCGACGTGGAAGTCCGGCGTGGCGGCCAGCGCGGTCAGCACCGGTTCGCCGGCCGGGTCGACGAACACGCCGCACACCTCGCGCAGCGCGTCGTACCCGGTCGTGCCGTCCACGGGCCAGGACGCCGGGAGCGACTCGCCCGCCGCGAGGATCTTCTCCACCACGAGCCAGCCGTCCGTTCGCGACCGCAGCAGCCGGAAGTACGCGCCCGGGTCGGCGAGCCCGTCCGGGTGGTCGATGCGCAGCCCGTCCAGCTCGCCGGCGGCGGCCCAGCGCAGCACCTCCGCGTGCGTGGCCTCGAACACCGCCGGGTCCTCCACGCGCACCGCGGCCAGCGACGTGACGTCGAAGAAGCGGCGGTAGGTCAGCTCGGCGTTGCCGCGTTTCCAGTGCACGAGCCGGTAGTGCTGCCGCTCGTGGACCTCGTCCGGCGTGCCGCCTTCGGTGCCCGGCGCGATGGGGAACTCGTGCTCGAAGTACGCGAGCACGCCGTCGCGGATCTCCAGCGCGCCCTCGTCACCGAGGACCGGCAGCAGGATCGGTCCGCGCGCGAAGTCGATGTCGAAGTAGGACGCGTACCGCGACTCCCGCCCGTGGGTCAGCACGTCCCACCACCACGGGTTCACGCGCGGGACGGCGACCGACATGTGGTTGGGCACCAGGTCCACGACCAGCCCGAGGCCGGCCTTCCGCACGGCGGCCACCAGCCGCTGCCGGCCCTCCTCGCCGCCGAGCTCGGGGCTGGCCCGCGTCGGGTCGACCACGTCGTAGCCGTGGGTCGAACCGGGTGCCGCGGCGAGCAGCGGCGAGGTGTAGACGGCGCCGACCCCGAGGCGTTCGAGGTAGGGAATCAGCGAGGCGCTGTCGAGCAGGTCGAAGCCCGGCCGGACCTGGATCCGGTAGGTGGAGCTGGGGACGTTCACGCCGGTGTCCCGGTGCGCTGCAGGACGAGCAGCGAGCGGGCGGTGGCCGTGACCGTGCCGGTCGCGGCCACGATGCGAGGCTCGCTCGGGCGGTCGCCCGCCACCACGCCGACGACCGCGCCGCCGCCGGACTCGGCGAACACCTCGCCCGTGGCGGTGTCGAGCACCGTGCTCCACTCGGTGCCGTAGCTCGCCTGTGGCATGGTCATCTCGATGTCGTCGTCGTGCGCGTTGAAGCACAGCAGGAACGAGTCGTCGCGTACGCGCTCGCCGCGGCGGTCCAGGTCGGGGATGCCGTCGCCGTTGAGGAACACCATGACCGAGCGGCCGAAGCCGGACTCCCAGTCCTGTTCGGACATCTCGTCGCCGGCCGGGGTGAACCACGCGATGTCCTGCACCCCGTCGCCCCGGCGGATGGGCCGGCCCGCGAAGAACCGGCGGCGCCGGAACACCGGGTGGTTGTGCCGCATCTCGATGACCGCGCGGGTGAACTCCAGGAGGTCGACGTTGCGCTCGGTCAGCGACCAGTCGACCCACGACAGCTCGTTGTCCTGGCAGTAGCCGTTGTTGTTGCCCTGCTGGGTCCGGCCGAACTCGTCACCGTGCAGCAGCATCGGCACCCCCTGGGACAGCAGCAGGGTCGAGAGCATGTTCCGCTGCTGCCGCGCGCGCAGGTCGTTGATCTTCTCGTCGTCCGTCGGGCCCTCCGCGCCGCAGTTCCACGACCGGTTGTCGTCGGCGCCGTCGCGATTGTCCTCGCCGTTGGCCTCGTTGTGCTTCTGGTTGTAGGACACCAGGTCGCGCAGCGTGAAGCCGTCGTGTGCGGTGACGAAGTTGATCGAGGCGTACGGGCGCCGGCCGTCGTCCTGGTAGAGGTCCGACGAGCCGGTGATGCGGGAGGCGAACTCGCCCAGCGTGGCGGGCTCGCCGCGCCAGAAGTCGCGTACCGTGTCCCGGTACTTGCCGTTCCACTCCGTCCACAGTGGAGGGAAGTTACCGACCTGGTAACCGCCGGGCCCGACGTCCCACGGTTCGGCGATCAGCTTCACCTGGCTGATCACGGGGTCCTGCTGCACCAGGTCGAAGAACGTGGCGAGCCGGTCGACGTCGTAGAACTCGCGGGCCAGCGTCGCGGCGAGGTCGAAGCGGAACCCGTCGACGCGCATCTCGGTGACCCAGTACCGCAGCGAGTCCATGATCAGCTGCAGGGTGTGCGGGCTGCGCACGTTGAGCGAGTTGCCGGTGCCCGTGTAGTCCATGTAGTACCGCCGGTCGTCGTCGACGAGGCGGTAGTAGCTGTCGTTGTCGATGCCGCGCATGGACAGCGTCGGGCCGAGGTGGTTGCCCTCCGCGGTGTGGTTGTAGACGACGTCGAGGATGACCTCGATGCCCGCCTCGTGCAGCGCGCGGACCATCGCCTTGAACTCCTGCACCTGGCTGCCGGCCATGGTGTTCGGCTGCCCGTGCCCGACCGCGTAGCCGTCGTGCGGGGCGAGGTAGGCGATCGTGTTGTAGCCCCAGTAGTTGCGCAGGCCGCGTTCGAGCAGCCCGTGGTCGTGCAGGAACTGGTGCACGGGCATCAGCTCGACCGCGGTGACGCCGAGGTCGACCAGGTAGTCGATCATGACGGGGTGCGCGAGGCCGGAGTAGGTGCCACGCAGCTCCTCGGGGATCTCCGGGTGGGCGATCGTGAGGCCGCGCACGTGCGCCTCGTAGACGATCGTCTCGTTGTACGGCGTGTTCGGCGGCCTGTCGTTGGCCCAGTCGAAGAACGGGTTGACCACCACGCCCTTGATCGTGTGCGGGGCGGAGTCGGCGTCGTTGCGTTCCTCGGGCTTGCCGAACCGGTAGCCGAACACCGACTCGTCCCAGTCCACCGCGCCGCTGACCGCCTTGGCGTACGGGTCGAGCAGCAGCTTGTTGGGGTTGTGCCGCAGCCCGGCCGCCGGCTCGTACGGGCCGTGCACGCGGTAGCCGTACTGCTGGCCGGGCCCGATGCCCGGCAGGTAGCCGTGCCACACGAAGCCGTCGACCTCGGGCAGCCGGACCCGGGTCTCGTTGCCGGCCGCGTCGAACAGGCACAGCTCGACCCGCTGCGCCGCCTCGGAGAACAGCGCGAAGTTGGTGCCGGCGCCGTCGTAGGTGGCGCCGAGCGGGTAGGGGGAACCTGGCCAGGCCTGCACGCGGTCTCCTCGGTGGGGTCGAAGGTGATCGGGTCTCGATCTCTTTTGTCAGACGGTAAACGGGGGCACCGACAGAGCTACCGCTTCCTGAGCGGCTTCTCGTCGGATTCAGCCGATCCGGGTTCGGCCTGCGTCATCGGTCGTGCGTCGCGCAGGGCGGAGATCGCGCGCAGCACTACCGGGTGTTCCAGCAACTCGTCCACCGACACCGGAAGTGGGATACGCCAGTTGGGGTACTCGTCGATGGTGCCGGGCAGGTTGGGCTGACGCGTCTCGCCGACCGCGTCCTGCGGGGAGGTCAGCAGCAGCGTGCTGGCCGCCGTCGCGAGCAGCCGGTGCAGGGCGACGACGAGGTTCTCGTCGCTCGGGTCGTCCGGGAGCAGATCGTGTGCGGCCAGCTCGGCGAGGAGCTCCTCGCGGTCGGCGGCCGCCTTCGCCCGCTCGGCGTCGGGGTCCGCGAGCTGTCCGAGGTCGGCGCGGACCGTGACGTGCTCGCCACGCAGGAAACCCGCGGCGGTGGGCAGATCGTGGGTGGAGATGCTCGCCATCGCGGCGGCCGGCCACCGCGCGGGCGCGAGCAGCGGCTCGCCCGGCGAGTGCTCGTCGCGCTGGAACCACAGGACGGCCGAGCTCAGCACGCCGCGCTCCCGCAGCGTCGAGCGCACTTCGTCGGACACGGTGCCGAGGTCCTCGCCGACCACGATCGCCGACGCCCGGTGCGCCTCCAGCGCGAGCACGCCGAGCAGCGCGCTCGCGTCGTAGTGGACATAGGTGCCCTCACTCGCCGGCCGGCCCGGCGGGATCCACCACAGCCGCCAGAGCCCCATGACGTGGTCGACCCGGATCCCGTCGGCGTGGGCGAGCACGCTGCGGATGACATCACGGAAGGGGAGGTACCCGGCGGCGGCGAGCCTATCCGGGCGCCAGGGAGGCAGGTTCCAGTCCTGCCCCTGCTGGCTGAACGCGTCCGGCGGCGCGCCGACGGTGACCTCCGGGGCGAGCACGTCCTGCAGCGCCCACGCGTCCGCACCCGCCGGGTCCACGCCGACCGGCAGGTCGTGCACGATCCCGACCGGCATGCCCCCGGCCGCGGCCCGCACGCCGGCCAGCTGCTCGGCGCACAGCCGTTGCAGCCACGAGTGGAACGCGATGCGGGGGTTGTCCCGCCGCGCCTCCTCGACCGCCGCGCCGCGCGGGTGGCGGAGCTCGGCCGGCCACTTCCGCCAGTCCGCGCCGTGCTGCTCGGCCAGCGTGCAGAACGTCGCGAAGTCGCGCAGGTCCGCGTCGTCCGGCGGGGGCGGCAGCGGCGGCGAGCGGCGCCAGAGCAGCTCGAGCGCGGCGAGCTTGGCCCGCCACACCGCGTCGTAGTCGATCAGTCCGGCCCCGGGGGGCGGGGCGAGCGCCTCGACCTCCGCGCGCACCTCGGGCGACGCCCGGCGGAACGCCTCGGTGTCGGTGACCCGCAGGTACAGCGGGTTCGCGAAGCGGCGACTGGACGGCGAGTACGGCGAGCGCTGCACGGGCTGGACCGGCGTGATCGCCTGGACCGGGTTGACCAGCACCGCGCCGGCGCCGAGCCGTGCCGAGCCGCCGACCAGCGTCCGCAGGTCGGCCAGGTCGCCGATGCCCCACGAGCCGGCCGAGTGCAGCGCGTACAGCTGCACCATCCAACCCCAGGCCGGCGGCACCGGCGGCAGCGTGTGCGGGGTGACCACCACGCTCGTCCGGCGGTCGCCGACGACGAGGTCGTGCCAGCCCAGCGGCAGGTCGCCCGGCAGCTCGTGGCGCACCGGCCGGGTCGTGCCGTCCTCCAGGTGCAGCTCGCCGGGCACGCCGACGGCAGGCGTCTCGCCGGCCCGGACCACGATCGGGTCGGGCACGGTCGCGCGGCCGTGCTCCGCGATGGCGTCGGACAGCTGCGCGCTGACGGTCGCGGGCGTGCTGGCGTCGACGCCGAGCTGGGCGAGTACCGCGACCACGACATCGTCGGCGACGTCGATCCGGCGGCGTTCGGTGTCCTCGTACCACGTGGCGACACCGTGCGCGGCGGCGAGCGCGCGGAGCTCAGCATCCATATGGGACCGGGTCAGCGCGACTCGCGCTGGCTCGGCAGCGAGCGGCCGAGGCCTTCACGGGCGGCGAGCAGAGCCGTCCGTGCGCCGGCCGGGTCGTCGGCATCGAGCCGGACGCGTGCGGTGCGCACGTCGTGCACCGCGGGCTCGATGCGGCAGGTGTCCCCGGTCGCCGCGCTCCACGCCAGGCCGCCGACCAGAAGGTCGTCGAGCTTGTGCCGGGTCGGGTCGTCGGGGGAGGTGGTCGAGGACAGTTCGGCGAGTGCGGCGTCGACCGCGGCCCGCAGGCGCTCACCGGGCGTCGGTGCCGGGCGAGGAGTGGGACGGGATCGGAGCATCGGGGCCGGGATCCCGGCTCTCAGCTCCTCACGAACGTTCACGGACAGTTTCTGCTTGGCCACCGTGGCCCTCCCGCACTGGGCTATCGCAGGGCCGGCCGGCGCCCGCCGCCGGCTCGTACCCAGATCCTTGCATTTCAAACCCGGAAATCCCAGCCCAGGGACGGAAATCACCATGTTAAGCGATCAAGAGAGATCTGTAGTGACATAGAGCCGTGAGCCCGCTCGGAACGATCATCGACAAGGTTGACGAACGAATCGGCGACGGCATCGAAACCGTCCTGTGCGCGCACCACACGCGCCGGCTGGGCAAGCTCGGCTGGCGCGAGGTGCTGGGGGAGCGCAGCGACAATCCCTTGGGCGTGCGCGCCCCGCTGCGGACCGGCAACTCCGTGGAGGTGCTCGTCGACGGCGAGGACGCGCTGCCGGTCGTCCAGGCGGCCATCCAGGGCGCCCGCAAGAGCGTGCACATCGCGAACTGGCACGCGAGCCCGGACTTCCGGCTGACCCGCGACCCCGGCTCGCCGACCCTGCGCGAGCTGCTCGCGTCGACGGCCGAGCGGGTCCCGGTCCGGCTGCTGCTGTGGGCCGGTCCGCCGCTGCCGGTTTTCCAGCCGACCCGGGGGCTGGTGAAGTCCGCGCACGAGGCGTTCACGCGCGACTCGAAGGTGCGCTGCGTGCTCGACTCCCGCGAGCGCACGATGCATTGCCACCACGAGAAGCTCGTGATCGTCGACGACGAGACCGCGTTCGTCGGGGGCATGGACTTCACCGCGCTCGAGGGCGACCGGCACGACAGCATCGAGCACCCGCCGGACCGTCCGCTGGGCTGGCACGACGTCGTGACCCGCCTGCGCGGCCCGATCGTGGCCGACGTCGCCGACCACTTCCGCCGCCGCTGGCGCGAGGTGGCGCAAGAGGACCTGCCCGAGCCGGTACCGCCGAAGCCGGCCGGGGACACCAACGTCCAGCTCCTGCGCACGATCCCGGACGGGACGTACGACTTCGCGCCGCGCGGCGAGTTCACGATCCTCGACGGGTACCTGCGCGCGCTGCGCTCGGCGAAGCGGCTGGTGTACCTGGAGAACCAGTTCCTCTGGTCACCCGAGATCGTCGAGGTGCTGATGGACAAGCTGTGCGACCCGCCGGACCCGCGGTTCCGCGTGGTCCTCGTGCTGCCGCGCAAGCCGTCCAACGGCGCGGACACCACGCGCGGCCAGCTCGGCCGCATGCTCGCCGCGGACGCGGTCGACCCGACGGGCCAGAAACTGTTGCTGGCGACCACGATCAACGCGCACCACGACGACCCGGCGGTCGAGGACACCGCACCGGTCTACGTGCACGCGAAGGTCGGCATCGTCGACGACGCCTGGATGACGATCGGCTCGGCGAACCTCAACGAGCACTCGCTGTTCAACGACACCGAGGTCAACATCGCCACCGACGACCGCGAGCTGATCAGGCACACCCGGCTGCGGCTGTGGGCCGAGCACCTGCAGCGCCCGCGCGAGGACGTCGACGGCGACCCGGCCGAGGTGATCGACCGGCTCTGGCGGCCGACCGCCGAGCACCAGGCCGAGCGGGAGGCGAACGGGCACCCGCCCACCCACCGGCTCACGCTGCTGCCCGGCGTCTCCCGCCGCGCCGGCCGGTTACAGGGACCGTTGCGGGGCCTGCTGGTGGACGGCTAGCGAGCTCAGCCTGCTCTGCACGGCCGGCGCGTAGCCGGAGGAGTGGCCGACGGCCTTCGGGTGGTAGGACTCGAGGATCGGGTTCGACAGGCCGTTGATCCACTCCGCGTCGTCGCACACCGCGTGGCCGGTGAACACCGAGCGCACGTCCACGAAGCCGAAGCCGTGCGCGCCGGCCCGGGCGCTGGTCGTCGTCGCGAGCAGGTCGGCGGTCTGGTTCAGCGAGGCCTGTTCCCCGGGGCTGATGCGGGCGAGCGCGTTGCACTCCTCGCCGTTGAACAGCCGCGGGTAGCCGACGACCGCGACCCGCGCGTTGGGCGCGCGGTTGTGGATCTGCGTGTAGAGGTTGTCGAGCAGGCCGGGCAGCGTGTTGCGGATGAAGCTGTTCGCGTTGTTGATCTCGTTCGTGCAGGTCCACGGCCACGGCTTGGCGCACTGCGTGATCACGTCGGCGAAGCCGGCGTCGTTGCCGCCGACCGACACGGTGACGTAGGCGGTGCTCGCGTTGAGGCTGCCGAGCTGGTTCAGCACGTCGGGCACGCGGGCGCCCGAGCAGGCGGCGAACGTGAGCGGCGCGCCGAGGCGCTGGGCGACGAGCACCGGGTAGGCCTGGGGCGAGCGGTAGCAGGAGCCGGAGTCGGGGTAGTAGTTGCGGGTGCCGACGCCGGAGGAGTACGAGTCGCCGAGCGCGGTGTAGGGGCCGGCGGCGGCCTGGGCGGGGATTCCCACCAGGGCCACGACGGCGGCGAGTGCCGCGGTGACGGCGGCGAGCAGGGTCGGTCGGACGAGTCGCATGGGCTGCCTCCACACGGTTTGCGGAACGTCCGGGAGCAGGGGCCGGACGTCATTCAGCGTGCGGTTTCGGTGTGGAGTCGAACAATCCGCCGATTCGGTGGAAACTTTCGCACTTCTAGCCAGATTTGCGACTTTCTGTCAGCGTTTCCTTTGCGAGGTCGTGGGGTATCTGGTGCACGTGGCGCTCACGGTTGGTGTCGAGGAGGAGTTCCTGCTGGTGGACGCCGACGGGCAGCTCTCCGGCCGCGGGCCGGAGGTGGCCCGTGCGGTGGGCGAGTCCCCGGGCGAGATCGAGACCGAGCTGACGTTGTGCCAGGTCGAGTCGGCGACCGAGGTCTGCCGGACGCCCGACGAGGTGCTCGACCAGCTCACCGGACTGCGTGCCTCGCTGGCGTCGTCCGCCCGCGAACGGGGTTTGCGGCTCCTGCCGAGCGGATGCCCGGTGCTGCCGGAGGACGACCGCCCGGCGATCACGCCCAAGCCGCGGTACCTGCGCATGGCCCAGCACTTCGGCGCGACGGCCCGGGCCGGTTCGACCTGCGGCTGCCACGTGCACGTCGCGATGCCGGACCGGGAGCTGGGCGTGCAGGTGATCAACCACGTGCGGCCGTGGTTGCCGGCCCTGCTCGCGGTGACCGCGAACTCGCCCTTCGACGGCCTGGACACCGGCTATGCGAGCTGGCGGTACCAGGCGTGGTCGCGCTGGCCGTCGGCCGGCCCGCCGCCGATGTTCGCGTCACTGGACGAATACGAGTCCACTGTGGACGCGATGCTGCGCTCGACCGCGATCCTGGACAAGGGGATGGTCTACTGGGACGTCCGCCTCTCCGAACACCAGCCGACGCTGGAGTTCCGCGTCGCGGACGTCGCTGCCCGGGCCGAGCAGGCGGCGCTGCTCGCGGTCCTCGTGCGCGGGCTCGTCGCGTTCGCCATCGGGCAGGTCTCCGACGGCGTGTCCGCGCCGCGGCTGCCGCACGCGGTGCTGCGGGCGAACCTCTGGTGCGCGTCGCACGCGGGCCTGGGCGGGGAGAGCCTGCACCCGCTGACCGGTGAGCTCGCCGGGATCCACGACCAGCTGGCCGACCTGCTCATCTTGCTGCGCCCGGCGCTTGGACCGGACGTGCCGTTCGCCGAGGCCGGGCTCGCGACGTTGCGGGAGGCCGGGAGCGGTGCCGACCTGCAGCGGGCGGTGTTCGAGCGGCGCGGCAAACTGCGGGACGTGGTGGACGAGCTGGCACTGCGGTAAGACCGCGGTGAGACCTGCGGTGAGCCTGCGGTGAGCCTGCGGTGAGGTCGTACGCGGTGACCAGAGGTGGGCGCGGCGTTGGGGCGGCGATCGTGGCCGACGCGGTCGCGTCCCGCTGTCCGCCACGCTCGTGACGGGGTCACGCTTCCGGTGGACGGCGGCCGGTCGGCCGGTGGCGGCGACCCGGAGCCGGCGGCGGAGTCGTAGGCTGCGCCGGTGGACGACGTGTCGACGACGGTCCGGACGGTCTGCCACGGATGCCGTCAGGTCACCCAGTACCGCAGCGACGAGGGCGTGATCCGGCCGATGGTGCTGCCCGCGAGCGGCACGGTGTGGGTGGACAAGATGCCCGGTGGGATGGTCGAGGTGCCGTGCCCGGTGTGCGGGGACGACGAGGACCCCGGCTGGGTGCCGGCGTTCGTCCCGCCCGCCTGAGTTTCACCTACGCTCGGCGTCATGTGCCGAAACATCACCGCCCTGCGAGGCCTCGAGCCGGCCGCGACGCCCGAGGAGATCGAGGCGGCCGCGCGCCAGTACGTGCGCAAGGTGAGCGGGGTCCAGACGCTGTCGGACAACACCCGTGACCCGTTCGAGGCCGCGGTCGCCGCGGTCGCGAAGGCGACGACCCAGCTCCTCGCCGAGCTCCCGCCGCGCAAGCAACCGCCGGCGACCCTTCCGCCCCTGCGCCGCCCGCAGGTGCGGGCGCGGCTCGCGGCGAAGAACGCGCGCTGACCGGACTCCCCGGGCCCGCGACGTGCCGGGCCCGGGGATCCCCGGACTCGTCGGCCGGCGGACATAGACTGCGGGCCCCGCCTGCCCAACCGACCGAGGAGCGTGCGTGGCCGAGCCGAACCCGTCGACCAACGGGGCCGTCGCCGCTGCCGGGCAGCAGCCGGTCGGCCTGGTCGTCGGCACCGTGGCCGCGAGCCCCCTCGAGTTCTCCGTCGGCGTGGCCGCCGACCAGTTCCTGCAGCTCGACGACGTGGTCGTGACGAGGCGCAAGCTCCCGGACGGCACCGACGTGCAGATCGCCGGCGTGGTCACCAACGTCGAGGCCGGGCACGAGGGCGCCCGCTTCGCCTCCGACGTCTTCCTCATCGAGCAGGGCGCGCTGCCGGCCGAGGTCAGCGAGGTCGCCGAGGTCACCGTCACGCGCGTGGAGCCCGAGGTCTACGTGCCGCCCCGGCCGGGCACGGCCGTGGCCAGGGCCACCGGCGACGAGCGCGCGACCGCCCTCTACTTCGACACGATGGCCGATGCCAAGGTGCCGGTCGGCCTCGGCCGCGACGGCCAGCCCGTGTTCCTCAACTTCGACTTCGTCGACGGCACGCGCGGCGGCCACGTCTCCATCTCCGGCGTGTCCGGCATCGCGACCAAGACCAGCTTCGCCACGTTCCTGCTCCACTCGATGTTCAACTCCGGGGTGCTGGCCGGCGAGGCGCACAACACCAAGGCGCTGATCTTCAGCGTCAAGGGCGAGGACCTGCTCTTCCTCGACTACGCCAACTCCCGCCTCACCGACGCCCAGCGCGCGAAGTACGGCCTGCTCGGGCTGCCGGCGAGCTCGTTCCGCAACGTCCAGGTCTTCGCCCCGCCGCGCCCCGGCGACCCGAGCGGCACCCCGGACGTCCGGGCCCGCGACAAGGCCGTCAGCCCCTTCTACTGGACCCTCGCCGAGTTCTGCGAGCAGGAGCTCATGCCGTTCGTGTTCGCCGACGGCGAGGACGAGCGCAGCCAGTACACGATGCTCATCGGCCAGGTCGCGGCACGGCTGCGGCGCGACCACCAGAAGGTCGGCGCGGACGGCGCCGTGCAGATCACCGGCGTCGACCCCGGCCGCGGCGGGCAGCTGCGCAGCTTCGAGCAGCTGGTCGGGCTCATCGAGGACGAGCTGCTCGACGAGGACACCCGCCGCGACTGGGTCGCCGGCAGCACCTCGACCGGCAGCGTCAACGCCTTCCTGCGGCGGCTGCGCTCCGCGGTCCGCGCCCTGTCGACGATCATCCGGGCCGACCTCAAGGACCGCGGCAACCGCTCCCTCACCACCGGCGAGGCCCAGGTGACGGTCGTCGACCTGCACAACCTGCCCGACCGTGCGCAGCGGTTCGTCGTCGGCGTGTCGCTGCGCCAGGAGTTCCGCCGCAAGGAGGAGCAGGGCACCGCGCGGCCGCTGATGTTCATCGTCCTCGACGAGCTCAACAAGTACGCGCCCCGCGACGGTGACAGTCCCATCAAGCAGATCCTGCTCGACGTCGCCGAGCGCGGCCGCTCCCTCGGCGTGATCCTCATCGGCGCTCAGCAGACCGCGAGCGAGGTCGAGCGGCGGATCGTGGCGAACTGCTCGATCCGCGTGGCCGGCCGGCTCGACCCGGCCGAGGCGTCCCGCCCCGAGTACGGCTACCTGCCACCCGCGCAGCGCCAGCGCGCAACGATCGCCAAGCCCGGCACGATGTTCGTGTCGCAGCCGGACATCCCGGTGCCGCTCGCGATCGAGTTCCCGTTCCCCGCGTGGGCCACCCGGCCCGCGGAGAAGGGCGCGTGGACGGGAGTGGACACCGGCCCGGCCGCGCCCGCCGACCCCTTCGGGGGCCTGGACGACGACCCGCCCCCGTTCTGACCGCCGGGAGAGACCACCGCCCATGAAGATCCTGCACACCGCCGACTGGCACGTGGGCAAGGTGCTGAAGAACCAGCCACGCATCGACGAGCAG
Organism: Actinophytocola sp.; assembly: GCF_036555685.1. Classification (GTDB taxonomy): domain Bacteria; phylum Actinomycetota; class Actinomycetes; order Mycobacteriales; family Pseudonocardiaceae; genus Actinophytocola. Next base: position 41,777 of record NZ_DATBKY010000004.1, read on the forward strand.
AAGCTGGTCCTGCGCGACATCGTCCGCATCGCGAACGAGGAGGACGTCGACCTCGTCGTCGTCGCCGGCGACCTGTTCGAGACGGCGGCACCCAACCCGCAGGCGCAGAGCCTGGTGATGCGCACCCTCATGGCCCTGCGCGCGGAAGGCCGCCACGTGGTCGCGCTCGCCGGCAACCACGACAGCTCGCGGCTCGTCCAGGACGTCTACCGGCCGGTGCTCGGCGAACTGGGCATACACGTGGTCGGCACGCCGCAGCGCCCGGACCGCGGTGGCACGGTCACCCTCGACACTCGCGGCGGCGAGCGCGCGGTAGTCGCCGCTTTGCCGTTCCTGTCGCACCGATTCGCCGTGCGCGCTGCCGAGGCGCTGCTGCACGACCAGTCGCAGCACAACCAGGACTACGCGAACAAGGTCCGCGGCATCGTCGAGCTGCTCTGCCGCGGGTTCACCGGCGACAGCGTCAACCTCGTCACCACCCACGCCACGCTGCTCGGCGGCCGCTGGGGTGGCGGCGAGCGGGCGGTGCAGCTGCTCGGCTACGAGGTACCGCCGGACACCTTCCCGCCCAGCACGCACTACGCCGCGCTCGGGCACCTGCACCGCTACCAGCAGATCGACGGCCCGTGCCCGATCGCGTACTCCGGCTCGCCGATCGCGCTGGACTTCGGCGAGGAGGCCAACGAGCCCGTGGCGCTCATCGTGCACGCCACCCCGGACAGCCGCGCGCAGATCCGTCCCGTGCCGCTGACCGGCGGGCGCGCGCTGCGCACGCTGCGCGGCACGCTCGACGAGGTCGTCGCCGCGGGGGCGGAGGCCGGGGACGCGTTCCTGCGGGTCGTGCTCACCCAGAAGGCGGCCGCGGGCCTCGCCGACCGGGTGCGCGAGAAGCTGCCGAACACGCTCGACGTGCAGATCGACGAGAAGTACCGCGCCCGCGCGGAGACCACGGTGACCCGCTCGCGGATCGGCCGCACGCCGACGGACCTGTTCGCCGACTTCCTCGCCGAACGGGAGATCGACGACCCCCGGCTCGGCGCGATGTTCGCCGAGCTGCTCGAAGACTCGACGGGAGGACGGTAGCGATGCGCCCGCTGCGCCTGATGTTCGAGGGCTTCGGCAGCTACCGGGACCGCACCGACATCCAGCTGTCCGATGTGGACTTCTTCGTGCTGACCGGGCCGACCGGCGCCGGCAAGTCGACGGTCATCGACGCGCTGTGCTTCGCCCTCTACGGCACGGTGCCCCGCTGGGGCAAGGGGAACGTCATCCGCAACGCGCTCGCGCCGTCGGTCAACGAGGGCAAGGTCTGCCTCGTCTTCGAGGCGGCCGGCGGGCGGTACGCGGCCGTGCGGCTGCTGCGCCGCACCGCGCAGGGCAACGTGCAGACCAAGGAGGCGCGCCTCGACCGCCTCGACGACAGCGTGCCCGCCGACGCGGACCTGACCAAGATCCTCGAGGCGGTCGCCGAGTCGCGCGCCGAGGGCGACAAGGTCACCGGCGCGGTGGCCGGGCTGCTCGGCATCGGCTACGAGCAGTTCACCCAGTGCGTGGTGCTGCCGCAGGGCCGGTTCGCGGAGTTCCTGCAGGCCAAGCCGTCCGACCGGCAGGACCTGCTGATCGCGCTGCTCGCCTACGCCGTCTACGAGGACGTCGGCCAGCGCGCCCGCGAGCGCGCCAAGGTCGCGGCCGGCCGGCTGGAGATGGCCGAGCAGCGGCTCGCCGAGCTGGGCACGGTCACCGACGACGTGATCGCCGCCGCGACCCGGCGGGTGGCCGACCTCGAGGGCCTGGTGTCCACTGTGGACACCGCGGTCGAGGAGATGGCCGCGCTGCGTACGAAGTGGACGGAGGCGAACGCCGCGGCCGCCACCGTACGCGAGCAGGTCACCACGCTCGCCGCGCTGCGCAGGCCGGGCGACGTCACCGACCTGTCCACCCGGCTCGCGCTCGCCGACGAGCTGGTCGGCAAGCGGGCGGCCGAGCGGACCGAGGCCGAGGCGGCCGAGCAGGCGGCCGACAAGGCGTGTACCGGGCTCCCAGCCGCCGCGGACCTGCAGCGCTGGCGCGACGCGCACACCCGGTCGGCGACGCTGACCGGCCGGCTCGAGCGGCTGCGCACGACGGCCGAGCGGGCCGAGGCCGACGATCAGAAGGCCGCCGACGAGCTCGCCGCCGCGGAGACCGCGCTCGCCGAGGCGGAGACCGCCCAGCGGGACACCGACCGCGAGCACCGCGCGGTCGCGCTCGCGGCCGACCTCGTCGCCGGCGAGCCGTGCCCGGTGTGCCGCCAGCAGGTCCACGACCTGCCCCATCACGAGGTGCCGGCCGACCTCGACGCCGCCCGCGAGGCCGTCAAGCAGGCCAGGTCGCGGCTCACCGCGGCCCGCCGCGCGCACGCGGACGCGAGCAAGGCGGCCGCCGCGGCGCGGGCCGACGTCACGTCCGCGCAGAAGCAGGCGACCGAGCTCGCCGCCGAGCTGCGCGACGCACCGGCCGCCGGCGAGGTCGACGAGCGGCTCGCCGAGCGCGAGACCGCCGACGCCGCGGCCGAGCGCGCCCGGGTCGCCGCCCGAGCCGCGCGGAACGCCGTCGAGCAGGCCCAGCGCGCCCGGGCCGCCCTGGGCGAGGAGGAGAAACGGGCGTGGTCGTCGCTGCGGGCCAGCCGCGACAGCTTCGTGGCGCTCGGCGTGCCCGCCGTGGACGGCACCGACCTCGCCGCCGCGTGGGACGCGCTGCTCGCGTGGGCCAGAGACCGGCGTGCGGAGCTCGAGGACCGGGCCGAGGAGCTGGCGGCCGCCGAGGGGGAGCTGCGCGCGAAGGGCACCGCCGCGCGGGCGGAGCTGACGGGCCTGCTGGACAAGCACGGCGTGGCGCTGCCCGACAACGGCAAGCCGGATGTCGTGCTCGCCGGTCAGGTCGAGCGGGCCAGGGCCGAGCTCGCCGACCGGATCGAGCGGCGGGACAAGTCGCGGTCCCTCGCCACGGAGGTCTCGAAGCACAAGGAGGAGCAGCAGGTCGCCAAGGAGCTCGGCAACCTGCTGAAGTCCAACGGGTTCGAGGCGTGGCTGTGCGCCGAGGCACTCGACTCGCTCGTCACCGAGGCCTCGGAGATACTGCTGCAGCTCTCCGGCGGGCAGTACGAGCTGCACCGGGCCGAGCGCAACGAGCTGGTCGTGGTCGACCACAACGACGCCGGCGCGCAGCGGCCGGTGAACACCCTGTCCGGCGGGGAGACGTTCCAGGCGTCGCTGGCCCTCGCGCTCGCGCTGTCACACCAGGTCGTCGGCCTGTCCGGCGGCAAGCGGGACCTGAACTCCATGTTCCTCGACGAGGGCTTCGGCACGCTGGACGAGTCCACTCTGGACACCGTGGCCGCCACGCTGGAGCGGCTCGCCGCCGAGACCGAACGGATGGTGGGCATCGTGACGCATGTGCCGGCGCTGGCCGAACGGGTGCCGGTGCAGTTCGCGGTCACCCGGGACGGCGCGTCGTCGCGGCTTCGCCGGGTCGAGGTGTGATGGTGGTGCCATGACCGCCCCAGTGCCCGCCACGTACACCGTGGACCCGTGGGACCCGGGATACGGGGTCGCCCGCGGCGACGAGCCGGGTGGCCCGGAGTCCTCCGCACGGCTCGAGCTGGATCTGGAGCTGAAGGCGGCCGACTGGAAGCCGGTCGATCCGCAGGTCGTCCCGCTGCCCGGGTCCGTGCTCTTCCTCGACGGGGTGCAGCGGATCGACGCGCGCGTGTGGCGCCACGGCGACGGTCCGGAGCCGGACCCGGGGGTGCTGGCGTCGGTCGCCGTCGGGCTCGTCCGGTGCGACGGCGCCGCCGAGATCGTCGACGTGGCCGTCGACCGGGGCCTGTTCGCCGAGACCGGCGAGGACATCATCACCCGGCACGCCCGCTACGCGTTCCACCACGCGCCCGGCGGCCTCGACAAGCTCGTGCTCGGCGTGACCCGGCGGATGTCCGAACTGGAGGTCACGCTCGCGAACGCGTGGCGGGAACACTCCGACGTCGAGGACGACCTGCTCGTCGTCGACGGTCCGCTGCGTGGCCGCACGCACCTGGCGCGCACGGTCGGGTACGTGAAGACGCACCAGAAGTCCTACCTGCAGCGCGAGCAGGCCGCGGTCGTGGCGGATCTCGCGCCCGGGCAGCGCAGCCCGGTGTTCGGCATGGGCACGTCGTGGGAGCGCAAGTCCTGGTACCTGCGCCTGCCCGGCTCGTCGAGCGCACCGTGGTCGGCGATCGTGCGGCTGGAGTGCTCGGCCGAGCTGTCCACACCGGACGCGGTCGCGCTGGCGGACATCACCGCCCGGGTGCTGCCACGGCTCGCGAGCGTGCCGCACAAGGACCCACGCGCGCCGCAGAACCTCGTGCCGATCGGTGGCCTGGAACGGCAGCTGCGGCACCGCCTCGGCGATGCCGCGCTGCTGTACCGCTCGTTGCGCTCGGCGATGGCGGCCTAGCGCACTGATTCCTGAACTGACGATTCGTCCCGTCAAACAGTGTCCAAGGCCGCCATGTCGTCGTCGGTAAGCTTGGCGGTCACGCCGGACCAGGCCTGCGCCACCTGTTCGGCGGTGCTCACGCCGACTATCGGGACCAGTTGTGGCTGACCGGAGGCGAGCCAGGCGAGGACGACCTGTCCGGGGCGCAGCCCTCGCTCGCGCGCGATGGCGGTCAGGGCGGTCTGGCGCCGCTGGTTGCCAGGGTGCCGGTATTCCTCGCTCAGTGGCCGGTCGGTTCGGTCGTAGGCACCGAGCAGCGTCGCGGTGTACACCCAGCCGGAGACGTCGGGGTTCCGCCGCAGGAAGTCCAGGCCGTCGTCGCTCAGCATGCCGAGTGGAATCGGCTGCCCCTCGACGGGCTGCCTCGGCAGCGGCTGGAAGTAGGAGTAGCGCTGCTGGTACCCGCTCGGTCGGGGGTACCCGCCTCGCTCGGCCGCGGACCGGATCCGTTCGAGCAGCCAGGACGGATGGTTGGAGATCCCATAGCGGCCGACCAACCCCTCGGCCACCAGGTCGCCGAAGGTAGCCACCAGGTCGTCGACCGACACAGTGGGATCCTCGACGTGCGCCCAGTAGAGATCGACCGCGTCGACACCGAGCCGGTCCAGGCTGGCCTCAAGGGAGTGCCGAACCGCGTCCCGGCCGAGTCCTTCAATGTGGTCGGGGAAGCCGCCCGGGCGGGTCGGCTGCGCGCCGACCTTGGTGCTGATCCGTACCGGGACACCTGGGTTGGCGCGGAGCCACCGTCCCAGCAGGGCCTCACTCTGACCGCCGAAGCCGGTGTCGGAGGTCCAGAAGCTGTAGTTGTTGGAGGTGTCCAGCCATCGACCCCCGAGCTCGACGTATCGATCGAGGATGGCGAACGCCGACCGGTCGTCCACTCGGGTTCCGAAGTACATCGTGCCGAGAGCCATGGTTGCTGCGTCCATGTCCGTACCGTTGCACCTGGAGCGCGCTTCGGGTCAAGCACGAAGATCATGGACGCTCGCGAGATCAGGACCGCCGGGCGACGAACACGAACTCCTTCCCTGGACGATCGGGCGCGTCTGCGACCTCCCGCACGGTGTAGCCGTGCGCTGCCAGGTCCGCCTCGACTTCCGCACGGTCGCGGAACCGCAGCGTCGAGTCGGACGTGAGTTGCTGCCCATCGGCGGCGAACGCGTAGTGCCAGCGAAACGTGACCACGGGCGGGCTCAGGTCGACCAGTTCGACCCAGCTCTCGGACCTCACCCACGCCCGGGATCGGCGTGACCCGGTGCGAGGAGTCGCGGTTCCAGGTCTCCCAGGCGCGCGCGGCCGGGTCCCTGGTCTCGAAGACCAGATGGCCGCCCGGTCGCAGGGCTGCACGCGCCCGGGTCAGCGCCTGCCCCCACAGGTGCGGGTCGACGATCGCCTGGGCCACGTTCGCGGTCATGGTGACGAGATCCACCCGCAGCGGCGGTAGATCGGTCGCGTCACCGTGGATCCAGCGCACGCGGTCGCTACCCGGTTTCGCCCTGGCCACATCGAGGGAGGCGCCGGCCGGATCGACGCCGACGACCTCCAGCCCTCAGTCGGCCAGCATGAGCGCGAACACGCCCGTGCCGCAGCCGATGTCCAGCACCCGCCTCGCGTCGAGTCGCCGGGCGAGTTCGACGTAGTGGCAGAGATCGGTGCGGTCCGGATCGAGCGCGTCGTAGATCGCCGCCAGCCGCGGGTGCCCGAAGATCTCGTCAGCCATGGGCGGGAGCGGCCGGCTGTGCTCCAGCGGCGGGCGCCTTCGCCGGGCGCGGGCTCGCCCGCCACAGCGCCACCGCGAGCCACAGCAGGCCGGCGAGCATGAGCACGCCATGCGCGATGCGGACCGGCGCCGGGGCGAAGAACTGCGGCAGGAACAGCGCGAACCCGGCCGCGAACAGGAGGCCGCTGGTCCGCGGCAGCGCGCCGGTCCGCCAGATCGCGACGGCCACCATGATCGCGCCGACCGCGAGCAGGAGCAGCCCGGCGCCGAACATCGTGATCGCGACCGGGTTGTACCGGGTGGCCTCCGCGATCGCGAGCAGGTCACCGCCGTTGGTGGCGGCCGCGTGCAGGCCGAAGTCCTCCGCGCCGTAGTAGGGCAGCACCAGCCCCGCGCCGACGGACATGACCACCATCGGCGCGAGGCCGACCGACTCGCGCAGGGCGAGCAGCGCGAGCGGCACGAGGATGAAGCCGAGCATCGCGAACGCGTGTGCGGCGACCCAGGCGCCGGACGCCATCGCCTCGCGTGCACCGTCCACAGTGGTCTCATCGGTCCACGGCCGGACGGCGGGGTAGAGGAGGAAGAGGACGCCGGCGGCGGCGAGGGAGAGCGGAGCGAGTCTGGACATGAGGATCTCCTAGGTTCTGGGCAGGCTCGCGATGACGGCCCGCACGAGCTGGTCGTAGGTCTGGTCGAGGTCTTCGGGCAGGCCGAACCCGCCGCCCGCCTCGAGGGAGGCGAAGCCGTGCGCGACCGCGCGCAGGCAGCGGGCGGCGTGCACGGCGGCGGAGTCGGCGAGGCCGTACGCGCGCAGCGTGGCGAGGACGACCTCGAGCTGCTTGCCCCCGGCGGCGGCGAGTGCCGGGTCGTGGAGGGGGTCCAGCGGCATCGCCGCGTAGCGGGCCGGGTGTGCGCGGACGTAGTCGCGGTAGGCGTGCAGCAACGCGGCGACCGCGTCGTCCCCGCTGTGGCCGAGGACCGCGGTGGTGAACCGCTCGGTCATGTCCTCCAGCACCCGGATGCCGAGCAGCGTGCGCAGCTCGCCGAGGCCCGCGACGTGCTTGTACAGCGACGGCGTCGCGACCCCGGTGCGCCCGGCGACCGCGGCGAGCGTCAGCGCGGCGAGCCCGGCCTCGTCGACGAGGGCGAGCGCGGCGTCCACGACTGCGCTCGTCGACAGCCCGGCCCTAGGCACGACAACTCCGGCCAATGTTCATAGCCGTAAAGCTAATGACATTAGCCAGGGTTGTCAAGCGGTCAGATCGCGCCCTGCTGCGCCAGCTGGAAGCGGGCGGTGCCCTCGACGGTGTCGTCCACGTCGAGGGTCTTGTCCTCGACGTAGTCGGCGGTGAGCGCGTCGAGCATGACCCGCGCGCCCGTCGTCTCCTCGGTCACCACCAGGTCCGTCTCATCCGGCAACGCGGCGATCGACACCGCGAAGTCCGGGGCCCCGAACCTGGCCTCGATGCGCAGGCCGGCTGCCCCCTGGCCCTGAACGAGCCGGTTGATGGCCAGGCCGGCCTCGGGGGTGATGTGCAGCAAGGGACACCTCGCTTCCTCGGCGGACTCGAGGTGGCCTACCCGGACCGAACCGCGGCTAACCCGAACTGTCGATCCGGTCACCGCGCGCGGGCCGCCTCCCGGGACGGCGTGTGTCACGAGGAGTCCGGAGTGGCCTGCGGGCTGTCGGCGTCACCGGGCGGCGTCGTCGTCTGGTAGATCGCGTTCAGCCAGACCGTCAGCAGTACGTCGACCACGTCCGCCTCGGCCACCGCCGGGCCGTCCTGGGCGAACGTCGCGTGCAGGACCCGCTCGTTCATCGAGTTCAGCACCACCGCGAGGTCGCGGGCCGCCAGCCCGGGCGGGGCCGCGCCGCGCCGGCGCTCGCACTCGATGGCCTCCGCCACGAGCAGCGTCCACGACGACATCACCCGCGCCCACAGCTCGCGCACCTCGGCGTTCGTCACGCGGGCCGCCGCACACGCCAGCGCCACCGGCCGGTGCGCGGAGAACGTCTCGTGGAACGCGGCGATGCAGCGCCGCCAGTACCGCGGCGGATCGCTCGCCATGTCGTCCGGCACGCGGTCGAGCGCCGCGTCCGCCTCGGCCACCACCCGGTCCAGCAGCGCCAGGAGCACCGCGTCCTTGGAGGGGAAGTAGAAGTAGAACGTCGGCCGGGAGATGCCGGCACCACGGGCGAGATCGTCGGTGGAGATCTCGCTGATCGACCGCTCGCCGAGCAGCCGCTCCGCGGTGGCGAGGATCGCGCCCTCCCGGTCGTCGCCGGACGGCCGGACGCCGCGGCGGCCGCGAGCGGACCTCGTGCCGGACCTGGCGGGGCTGGACATACCGGCCACGCTACCGTCCGGCCACGCGCGCACTCAACACCCTGTTGACTGACTCGACAGGCTGTCGATACCGTGGCCGGCATGGCTCGAGAGTCCATGGAGCACGTGTCCGAACACGTTCCCGAGCATGTCGGCGTGCTGATCGTGGGTGCCGGGCTCTCCGGCATCGGCGCCGCCTGCCACCTGCGGCGCGAGTGCCCCGACCGGTCGGTCGCGATCCTCGAGTCCCGCGACGCCATCGGCGGCACGTGGGACCTCTTCCGCTACCCCGGCGTCCGGTCTGACTCGGACATGTACACCCTCGGCTACTCCTTCCGGCCGTGGAACCAGGCCAAGGCCATCGCCGACGGTCCGGCGATCCGCGAGTACGTCCGCGAGACCGCCCGCGAGTTCCGCGTCGACGAGCTGGTCCGCTACGGCCACCAGGTCACCGGCGCCGAATGGTCCACATCGGACCACCGGTGGACCGTGCACGCCACCGGCCCGACCGGCGACACGACGCTCACCTGCGACTTCCTGTTCGTCTGCGCCGGCTACTACCGCTACGACCAGGGCTACACCCCCGACCTGCCCGGCATCGACCAGTTCACCGGTCCCGTCGTCCACCCGCAGCACTGGCCCGAGGACCTCGACTACGCGGGCAAGCGGGTCGTCGTCGTCGGCAGCGGCGCGACCGCCGTGACGCTCGTGCCGGCGATGGCCGGCACCGCCGCGCATGTCACGATGCTGCAGCGCTCACCGAGCTACGTGCTCTCCCTGCCCGCGCTCGACCCGCTCGCCCAGAAGCTGCGTGGCCGCATCCCCGACCGCTACCTCTACCCGCTCCTGCGGTGGAAGAACGTGCTCGGCGCGCAGCTGCTGTTCCAGCTGAGCCGCCGCGCGCCCAAGCTCATGAAGTCGTTGCTGCGCAAGGGCGCGATGGGCCTGCTGCCGCAGGGCTACGACGTCGACACGCACTTCGCGCCGAGCTACGACCCGTGGGACCAGCGCATGTGCTTCGTGCCCGACGGCGACCTGTTCAAGGCCGTCAGCGACGGCCGCGCCTCGATCGTCACCGACACGATCGCCGGCTTCACCGCCGACGGCGTGACCACCGCCTCCGGCCAGCACCTGCCCGCCGACATCGTGATCACCGCGACCGGCCTCAACCTCCTGCCGGTCGGCGGCATGAGGCTGACCGTCGACGGCGACGAGGTCGCGCTCGGCAACACCCTGGCCTACAAGGGCATGATGCTCTCCGGCGTGCCCAACTTCGCGCTCACCATCGGCTACACGAACGCCTCCTGGACGCTCAAGAGCGACCTCGTCGCCCGCTACGTCTGCCGGCTGCTCAACCACATGGCCGCACAGCGCTACGACATCGCGACCCCGCGCCCGCCGGCCGGCACCGAGGCGACCGTGCCGCTCGTCGACCTGCGGTCGGGGTACGTGCTGCGCAGCATCGACAAGCTGCCCAAGCAGGGCCCGGCCGCCCCGTGGCGGCTGTACCAGAACTACCCGCGCGACGTGGTGCTGATGCGCTACGGCCCGGTCGACGACGACATGCGCTTCGACCGCGCGCCCGCGACCGTCCTGTCCGGACAGGGCACGTGACCGTCACCGACGAGACGCTCCGCATCGCCGGCCGGTCCGTCCGCTACCGCGCCACGGGCGACACGGCGAACCCGCCGGTCGTCATGCTGCACGGCATCGCGCGCAGCCTCGAGGACTTCACCGACCAGCACGAGCTGCTCGACGACCGCTACCGCGTCTACAGCGTCGACCTCGCCGGCTTCGGCGAGTCCGACCCGCTGCCCGGCAAGAGCACGCTGCCCGGCATCACCGACGCGGTGGCCGCGTTCCTCGACGAGATCGGCGAGACCCGCCCGGCGCACCTCGTCGGCAACTCGCTCGGCGGCGCGGTGGCCATGCTGCTCGCGCTGCGCCACCCGGACCGCGTGCGCAGCCTCGTGCTCGTCGACAGCGCCGGCTTCGGCCGCGAGGTGACGATCGCGCTGCGCGTCCTGGCGCTGCGCCCGCTCGGCCGGCTGCTGCTGCGCCGCCCGTCGCTCAGCACCTCGCGGCGCATGGAACAGGCGATCTTCCGCGACCGCGGCTTCGTCACCGAGGCACGGGTCGAGCGTGCGCTCGAGCTCGCCCGCCGCTCGCACGGTCCCGACGTGTTGCTCCAGCTGACCCGCTCGCTCGGCACGTTCCGCGGCGTGCGCCGGCCGTGGCGCGACGCGATCATCGCGGCCACCGCGGCCGCCGCCGTGCCCACGCTCATCGTGTGGGGCTCGCACGACCTGATCCTGCCGGTGGCCCATTTGGACGCTGCGAAACGGCTCCTGCCGCATGCGCGCACGCACCTTTTCGCCGACACCGGGCACATGCCGCAGATCGAGCGTGCCGAGGAGTTCGCCCAGCTGGTGAGAGATTTCTGGGCGGAATCCGTACCGGGTTAGCCTTGCGCACAAATCTGCGCCCGGTACCGTGCCCTGCATGTCCCGTCCCGGTCCCAACAGCGGTCCGCCCCGGCCGTACGACTGGCAGCGGCAGTTCCAGCAGCCCGACTACCGGCAGCACCAGCGCGGGAACCATCCCGAGCAGCAGGGCTACCGCGAGCCGGTCTACGAGGACGACCCGTACCGGCAGCCGTCCTATCGGGAGCCCGAGCCGTACCAGCCCTACGGAGAGCCGTACCGGCCCGGCCCGCCATCGCGCCGGCCGACGCCGCAGGAGATGTACCCGGACGAGGGCGGCTTCAGATTCCGGCTGCCCGGCATCGGCCTGCTGTTCAGCCTGGTCGGGATCGCCGTGCAGCTGGTGTGCATGCTCGTGCTGCCGTGGGTGTCCGCGTCCGCCGCGGGTGGCAAGTCGCTCACGCTGCCGCAGCTGTGGGACCTCGCGACGGAGGCGAACGCGCAGGGCTTCGGCGGCTGGTACCTCGTGCTGTTCAGCTACCCGCTCGCCGCGCTCGGCATCGTGCTCGCGCTCGTGTCGGTGATCGAGTCGGTCGTCGGCAAGGCTCTCTTCGCCGCGCTCGCGATCCTCGGCATCGGCTACCTGCTGGTGCGCTACGGCGTCGGGCCGGCCGCCGGGCTGTTCGGCGAGAACCAGGGCGACTTCTCCCGCGGAGAGCTCACCACGATCGGCATCGCGGTCGGCGCGCTCGTGATCGTGCTGTCCATGGTGAAGATGGGCCTCGCCATGTTCCGCCGCATCGCCGGGCTGATCCTGCTCGCCATGGCCGGCGTGCACGTCTACGCGGTGCAGGACCTGTTCGCCGGCGGCGACGGCCCGAGCTTCGGCGCGTACGGGCCGGCGCTCGGCTACGCGCTGAGCGGAGTCGCCGCGCTGATCGGCCCGCGCCGGCTCACCCCCGGCTGAGCAGCTCGGCGAGCTCGGTGAAGCTGCCGGCCGACAGGTCGGCGGTGACGTCCTCGGCGCGGTCGGCCGGGTGGTCGGGTCCCTTCTCCTCGGGCCGCTCCACGAACGCCGTGCGCAGCCCGGCCGCGCGGGCGCCGTCGAGGTCCCAGCCGTGCGCGGCGACCATCAGGACCTCGCCGGGCTCGACGTCCAGCAGGCGGGCCGCGGTCCGGTACACCGACGCGTCCGGCTTGTAGTTGCGGGCGAGCTCGGCGGACAGGATGCAGTCGAACGGCAGGTGCGCGGCCTTGACGAGGTTCGTCAGCAGCGCGAAGCCGCCGTTGGACAGGGCGGCGGTGGTGTACCGGCCGCTCAGCTGGGCCAGGCCCGGCACCGAGTCGGGCCACGCCGGCAGGCGGTGCCAGGCCCGGACGAGCCGCCCGCGGGTGTCCTCGTCCGGGTCGAGGCCGTGGCGCGCCAGCAGCTCGTCCAGCGACTCGCGGTGCAGCGCGTCGAGGTAGGCCCAGTCGCGGCGGCCCTCGCGGACGTTGGCCATCGAGGGCAGGTACTTCTCCCGCCACTGGCTCGTGAACGACCCCGCGTCGACGTCCGGCAGCAGCTTCGCCACCTGCTCGGCGACCCCGGTGTACCAGTCGACCGTCGTGCCGAAGATGTCGCAGGTGATGACCCGGATACCGTCCATGGCGTCAATGCGTACCTCCTGGGAGGCTGCCTTGTCGACACCGAAGATCGCCCCGAAGGTCGCCCCGAAGATCGCGGTGGTCACCGGTGGCGGGTCCGGCCTCGGCCGGGTCATGGCGACCGCGCTGCTCGACGCGGGCCACCGCGTGGTCGTCGCCGGCCGCACCCGCGCGTCGCTCGAGTCGGTCGACGGGGCGGACCCGTTCGTCGCCGACGTCACCGACGCGGACGCCGTCGCGGCGCTGTTCGACCACGTCAGGTCGGCCTACGGCCGGCTCGACCTGCTGGTCAACAACGCCGGCGTGTTCGGCCCAGCGGCCGGGGTGGCGTCGGTGTCCGACGAGGACTGGCAGGCCGTCGTCGACACGAACCTCACCGGCTCGTTCCGCTGCGCCCGCGAGGCGTTCCGGATCATGGCCGGACAGGACCCGCGCGGCGGCCGGATCGTCAACAACGGCTCGATCTCCGCGCACGTCCCCCGGCCGGACGCGGTCGCGTACACGGCCACCAAGCACGCGATCACCGGGCTGACGAAGGCGCTCGCGCTGGAGGGCCGCGCGCACGACATCGCGGTCAGCCAGATCGACATCGGCAACGCGGCCACCGAGATGACCGCGGGCTTCGGCTCGGGCACGCGCCAGGCCGACGGCACGCTGCGCCCGGAGCCCACCATGGACGCGGCCCACGTGGGCGAGCTGGTGGCGTACATGGCCGCGCTGCCCCTGTCGGCCAACGTGCAGTTCGTGACGCTGATGGCCACGAACATGCCGTACGTGGGCCGGGGCTAGCGGATCCTGGCCGGCGACGTCCGGATCCACGGACGCCGCGTCCGTCACGTCCACAGTGGACCACCGGGTCGTGCGGAAAAGGTCCGCGCCCGCCGCCACGAGCCGGTCGAGCCGGTCGAGCCGGTCGGGGTGCCAATCCCGGTCGCGGTCGCCGCACTCCGCCGCGAGCGCCGCGAACGGCGCCGGCGCGACCCCGGCCGGCAGTGACGGCCGTACGCTTCGGTGAACGCCGCCGCGTTCGCGAGCCGGGTGCGATTCGCCCGGCTTCGCCGCGCGGCGCTCCTCGCCACTCCGGGCACATGACGTGCGCCACCCCGGCCGCCACGTCGAACCGCCGCGGGCATCCCGGGTGTTCGGGCGGCAGAAAGCCCAGGTCACTCGCGGGACGAAGGGTCGTGGACGGCGTCATGAGCGCGGCCGCCAGTATTACCTCACGCGGGCAACCCCGGGGCAAATACCAGGGGATGTCAGTGTCGGCGGATACCCTTCTCTACGGTGGTGCACGCCGATGCCCGGCTCGTCCGCGGGCATGTCGATCTTGGGCGCACCGGTGATTCGGGAGTTGAGGGTGACTGCGGAGACGCTGTACGGGGCCGACGATCTTACGCATCTCGAGGGACTCGAGGCGGTGCGCAAGCGGCCCGGCATGTACATCGGGTCGACCGACAGCCGCGGCATCAACCACCTCTTCAACGAGATCGTCGACAACTCCACCGACGAGGGCGTGGCCGGCCACGCGAGCAAGATCGTCGTCACGCTGCACGCCGACGGCAGCGTCCAGGTCGACGACGACGGCCGCGGCATCCCGACGGGCGTGCACGCCAAGTCCAAGCTGTCCGGCGTCGAGCTGGTGCTGACCCGGCTGCATGCGGGTGGCAAGTTCGGCGGTTCGGGCTACAAGACCTCCGGCGGCCTGCACGGCGTCGGCGCGTCCGCGGTCAACGCGCTCTCGCTGCGGTTCGACGTCACCGTCAAGCGCGACGGCAAGGTGCACCACATGTCGTTCGCCCGCGGCGTGCCCGGGGTGTTCGACGCGGCCGGCCCGAAGGCGAAGTTCAAGAAGCAGTCCGGCCTGCAGGTCGAGCGCAAGATGAAGCGCGGCGAGAAGACCGGCACGTCGATCCGCTACTGGTACGACGCGCGCTATTTCGAGAACGGCGCGGCGCTGGACATCGAGGCCGTCCGGGCGAAGCTGCGCAACACGGCGTTCCTCGTCCCGGGTGTCAGCTACGTGCTGCGCAACACGACCGAGGGCGCGATAGAGGAGGAGACGTTCTCCTACCCGAACGGCCTCGCGGACATGGTCGAGTTCCTCACTCCCTCGGCCGACCGGCCCGTCTCCGGCACCCTGATGATCACCGGCGAGGGCGTGTACCGCGAGAACGCGGCGGACGAGAACGGCGTCATGCAGTCCAAAGTGGAGCGCCGGGCCGAGGTGGAGGTCGCGCTGCGCTGGGGCACCGGCTACGACCGAACGGTCGAGTGCTTCACCAACACGATCCGCAACGTGCACGGCGGCACCCACCGCCGCGGCTTCGATCGCGCGGTGCTCAAGGCGGTCAACGAGGCCATCGGCAAGACGCGCGGGCTGCTCAAGCCGAAGGAGGACCCGCCGACCCTGGAGGACGTCCAGGAGGGCATGACCGCGGTCGTGCACGTGCGGATCCCCGAGCCGCAGTTCACCTCGCAGACCAAGGACGAGCTGTCCACCGCGGGCATCACCAAGGTGCTGCAGGGCATCGTCGAGCAGCAGGTGAAGGCGTGGACCGAGGCCCGGCGGACCAAGACCGAGGCGAAGACCGTGCTGCAGAAGGTGGTCGACGCCTCCCGCGTGCGGCTCGCCCAGAAACAGCAGAAGGACGCCGCCCGCCGCAAGACCGCGCTCGAGGGCGCGGCCATGCCCCCGAAACTGGTCGACTGCCGCGCGACGGGCATCTCCCGCAGCGAGCTGTTCCTCGTGGAAGGGGACTCCGCCCTCGGGAGCGCGAGACACGCTCGCGTGTCGGAGTACCAGGCGCTGCTTCCCCTGCGGGGCAAGATTCTCAACGTGCAGAAGGCGAGCCTCGCCGACACGCTGCGCAACGCGGAGATCGCGTCGATAGTGCAGGTGCTCGGGGCGGGTAGCGGGCGCACGTTCGACCTGCCGGCCATGCGCTACGGCCGGGTGATCCTGATGGCGGACGCCGATGTGGACGGTTCGCACATCCGCACGCTGCTGATCACGCTGTTCGCCCGGTACATGCGTCCCGTGATCGAGGACGGCCGGCTGTTCGCCGCGATGCCGCCGCTGCACAAGATCACCACGAAGGGCAAGAACCCGCAGACCATCTTCACCTTCACCCAGCGGGAGATGGAGACGAAGGTCGCGGCGCTGGAGAAGGCCGGCAAGCAGGTCGTCACGCCGGTGCCCCGGTTCAAGGGCCTGGGCGAGATGGACGCGGACGAGCTGTGGGACACCACGATGAACCCGGCGACCCGCTCGGTCCGCCGGATCACCCTCGACGACGTCGAGGCCGCGGAGGCCGCGCTCGAGTTGTTGATGGGGGAGAAGGTCGAGCCGAGGCGGGCGTGGCTGGTGGAGTCCTCCGTGCGGGTCGACCAGTCGACGATCGACATCTGAGGAATAGAGAATCATGGCACGCCGCAAGGCACGCACGACCCGCGTCGACCCGGCCGCGTTCGACCAGCCGGGCGCCCAGGTCTTCGACAACGCGCTGAAGACGGAGATCGAGGACTCGTACCTGGAGTACGCGTACTCGGTCATCCACTCCCGCGCCCTGCCGGACGCACGCGACGGGCTCAAGCCGGTGCACCGACGGATCCTGTTCTCGATGAACGAGAACGGCTACCGGCCCACGCACGCGTACGTGAAGTCCTCCCGCGTGGTCGGCGACGTGATGGGCCGCTACCACCCGCACGGCGACATGGCCATCTACGACGCGATGGTCCGCCTGGCACAGGACTTCTCGATGAACGCGCCGTTGATCGACGGGCACGGCAACTTCGGCAGCCCGGACGACGGCCCGGCCGCGTCGCGATACTGCGTCGTGGGCGACACCCGGATAAGGCTGGCCGACGGCTCGAGCCCGCGGATCGGTGACCTGGTGAACCTGCCGGCCGACGCCGAGGCGGACGCAGACTTCGAGGTCCTCGACAAGGACGGCAAGGCCGTCCGGGTCGAGAAGGTCTTCAACTCCGGCGTGCACCCGACGCTGCGGATCACCTCGAGGTCCGGCTTCGCGTTGCGTGGCAGCGAGAACCACCTGGTCCTCTGCCTGGCGGCACCGATGGGCGTGCCGCTGTTCCAGTGGCGGCGCCTGGACGAGCTGCGACCGGGCGAGGTCGTGTGCATCGCCCGCAACGTCGGCGCCGACGTCCGGCCGAGCGAAGCCGAACTGCTGGCCGGATCGCGCGCGCACGCCGCGGGTGGTCCGATCCCGGAACAGGTGTGGACCGGCGGCTGGGGGCTCAAGCGCGCCTACGCCACGGCCGCGTTCGGTGCCGACCTGCGGGGCCGGCACACGGCGGGGTCGGTCGAGCAGGCGGCGCAGCTCCAGGAGCTGCTGGCCGAGCTCGGCGTCGTAGCCGTGCGGCGCGACCGCGTTCTCGAGGTGTCGCATGTGGACACGGTGCCGTACGTGCACGAGTACGCCGGGGTCGATCTGGCCCGCTGGACGACCGACCGCGCCCGGCTGATCGACCGGATCACCGACGACGAGGTCCTCGCGACGATCCTGCCGATCATGGATTCCGGGTACCGGTTCGAAGAGATCGTCTCGGTGGACGCCGCCGAGCCAGCCGAGGTGTACTCGGTGCGCGTTCGTTCCGCGGATCACTCGTTCCTCGCCGGTGGATTCGTCAACCACAACACCGAGTCCCGGCTCTCGCCCGAGGCGATGTTGCTGGTGGGGGAGCTGGGCGAGGACACGGTCGACTTCCGGCCCAACTATGACGGGTCGCTCGAGGAGCCGTCGGTCCTGCCGGCCGCCTTCCCGAACCTGCTCGTCAACGGCACGTCGGGGATCGCGGTCGGGATGGCCACCAACATGATCCCGCACAACCTCGGCGAGGTCATCGGGGCCGCGCGGTGGCTCATCCACCATCCGAACGCGACACTCGACAAGCTCATGGAGTTCGTCCCCGGGCCCGACCTGCCCACCGGGGGCATGCTGCTCGGCCTCGACGAGGTGCGGCGCGCCTACGAGACCGGCCGCGGCGTCGTCCGCATGCGCGCCAAGGTCGAGATCGGCCCGCTGGAGGGCAGCCGCGGCCGGCAGGCCATCACCGTGGTCGAGCTGCCCTACGCGGTCGGGCCCGAGAAGATCATCGAGAAGATCACCGACGAGGTGACGAAGTCCAAGCGCCTCACCGGGATCGCGGACGTCAAGGACCTCACCGACGGCGAGAACGGCACGCGCCTGGTCATCGAGTGCAAGGTCGGCGTCAACCCGCAGGCGCTCCTGAGCGATCTCTACCGCCTGACGCCCATGGAGCAGTCCTTCGGCATCAACAACCTCGTCCTCGTCGACGGGCAGCCGCGGACGCTCGGCCTCAAGGCGCTGCTCGAGGTGTTCCTCCGGCACCGCTACGAGGTGGTCACCCGGCGCACGCGGTTCCGCCGCCGCAAGCGCGAGGAACGCCTGCACCTCGTCGAGGGCCTGCTGATCGCCCTGCTGGACATCGACAAGGTGATCCGGCTGATCCGCGCCAGCGAGAACGCCGCCGAGGCCAAGGCCGGCCTCATGAAGCGCTTCAAGCTCACCGAGATCCAGGCGACGTACATCCTGGACACTCCGCTTCGGAGGCTGACGAAGTACGACAAGCTGGAGCTGGAACAGGAGCAGGAGCGCCTCCGGGCCGAGATCGCCGAGCTCACCAGGATCCTCGAGAACGAGTCGGAGCTCAAGAAGGTCGTCGCGGGCGAGCTGGCCAAGATCGCCAAGGACCTCGCGGGCGAGCGGCGCACCGCGCTGATCGACGGCGACCTCAAGGAGGTGCTGGCCGCGTCCAAGCCGGCCGGGCCGCTCGAGGTCGCGGACGACCCGTGCCAGGTGCTGCTGTCCGCCACCGGGCTGGTGGCCCGCACCGCCGCCGAGTCCGAGGAGGCGACCGAGGCCCGCCGGCGCAGCGGCCGCGCCAAGCACGACGCGGTCGCCGCGCTCGTGCACACCACCGCGCGCGGGCAGATCCTCGTCATCACCAGCCGGGGACGCGCGTTCAAGACCGACGTGCTGCCGCTGCCCGTGCTGCCCGAGCACGCCGGCACCGTGTCGCTCGGCGGTGGCATGGCGGCGAGCGAGCTCGTGCCGCTGGAGATGGGCGAGAAGGTCGTCGGCATCGCCCCGCTCGGCGAGCGCGCCGAGGGCTCGCCCGGCCTCGCGCTCGGCACCCGGCAGGGCGCGGTCAAGGTGTGCGCGCCGGACTGGCCGGTGCGCTCCGACGAGTTCGAGGTGATCGGGCTCAAGGAGGGCGACGAGGTCGTCGGCGCCACGTGGCTCACCGACGGGTCGGAGACGTGCGTGTTCATGTCGTCGGACTCCTCGCTGCTGCGGTTCGCGACCTCGCTGGTGCGCCCGCAGGGGCTCAAGGGCGGTGGCATGGCCGGCATCAACCTGGCGGCCGGCGCGGAGGTCGTGTTCTTCGCCGCGCTCCGTACCGACGACGACGAGCACGGCGAGCCGATGGTCGTCACCGCCACCGGGCAGAGCGTCAAGGTCACGCCGTTCGCGAAGTACCCGGGCAAGGGCCGCGCCACCGGTGGCGTCCGCTCGCAGCGATTCCTCAAGGGTGAGAACCGCCTCGTGCTGGGCTGGGTCGGGCCCCGTCCGGCGGGCGTCTCGCGCACCGGTTCCGCGGTCGAGCTCCCCGCGCCCGACGACCGCCGCGACGGCTCGGGTGTGGCGCATCCCGGACCGGACATGGTCGGCCGCCTGGTGGAACGCGGCTAGGCCCGCCAGCGTTCGCGGACCGGAGCGCCGCCGGACCACCGGGCCCAGCTCGCTTCGAGCAGGTCGATCTCGAACAGGGCCAGGTGGTCGGACAGCTGCGCGCCATCGGTCGCACCGGCGACGGCCTGTTCCCGCTCGTCCGGTGCGGTGATCTCCACGGCCGTGCCGCGCAGCGCGAACTCCTCGTCGTCCGGCGGCAGGACCGTGGTGTGCAGCGCCATCCGGGGATCGCGGCGCAGGTCGGCGAGCTTCGGTGAGTTCCGCCGGACCGCGACGAGCAGGCCGCGGCGGGCGCGGATCGGCGCGACCGGGTGGATGCGGGGGCTGCCGTCGGCCGCGGTCGTCGCGAGGTAGGCGTACCCGTGCCGCTCGGCGAGCAGGCGCCAGCCTCGCCAGGCGAGCTCGGGGGCGTGATCGGCGAAGTCCGGCCACCGCATGGCGTCAACGTACGCCCGGCACGGGGTCGTACGGTGGCCCGATGGACGAGAACGACCCCGTCAGAACGCTCGCCGATCACTACTCCGGCACGGCGGCCGCCTACGAGCGCGAGTGGGCGGGGGTGCTGTACCCGGTGACCCTGCGGCTGCTGGACCGGCTGCCGCTCGCCGCCGCGGGGCGGGTCCTCGACCTCGGCACCGGGGTGGGCACGCTGCTGCCCGACCTGCGCCGCGACGCTCCGGACGCGACGGTCGTCGGCGCGGACCGGGCGATCGGCATGCTGCGCCGCGCACCGCGGGAGTTCCCGCGCGCGGTGGCGGACGCCGCCCGGCTGCCCTTCGCGGATGGCGTGTTCGACGTCGCCGTGCTCGCGTTCATGCTCTTCCACCTGCCCGACCCGGCCGCGGGTGTGCGGGAGGTGCGCCGCGTCGTGCGCGCCGGCGGCACGGTCGGCGTCGCGGTGTGGGGGCAGGAGCGGCCGGTGCGCGCCGTGGAGATCTGGCACGAGGAGCTCGACCGGGCCGGCGCGCCGCAGGACGACGCCCGCGTCAACATGCACGTCGTGCTGAACACGCCCGAGAAGCTGGCTGACGTCTTCACCGCGGCCGGCTTCGCGCACGTCGACGTGGGGCCCGTGCCGTGGTCGCTCGAGCCCGACTTCGAGCGGTTCGTGGAGCACAACGCCAACTGCTCCCGCGGCGCCCGCCGGCTGGCGCGGCTCGCCCCGGACGCGCAGCGGGAGTTCCTGCGGACCGTGCGCGCGCGGCTGTCCGGTCTGGACACCTCCGCGTTCACAGATGGGCGCACAGTTCTGGCAGGTATTGCCCGCTGAACGGCGGTTGACGGGCGCCACCACGCCCCGCCAAGGTATGGGCCAGCCTACTTACCGGGGAGTAGCAAATGGGGCGCAAACGCTGGTCCGGGCTGGTCGCCGCGGTTCTCGTGGCCGGGTTGGTGACGATTCCGGGCCCGGCGGAGGCCGCGCCGGACGTGAACAACCTGAACGGCGCGTGCGTGGCGCTCAAGGCGCCGAACGGCAAGTTCGTGATGCGCAACGTGCTCGGCGGCTACCAGGCGACGGCGTCCGGCCCGGAGCAGCCGTTCCGCCTGCAGCGCACCGGCCAGGCGAGCTACCTGTTCTTCGGTACCGGCAGGGACTTCCTGTCCACCGGGCTCGGCACGCTGGGCGTGCTGAAGTCGGCCGCGGCGGGCCCGCAGTCGGACTGGAAGCTGACCCCGTCCGGCGAGACGGTGACGATCAGCTCGCCGGCGTCCGGGCAGCAGCTCGCCGTCGACCCGATCTTCACGATCCTCGCGATGCGGGGCAGCGGCACGAAGTTCACGCTCGTCGAGACCACCGGGTGCGCCACCGCACCCGAGGCCGACATCGACATCCAGGGCACGCCGTTCACCGGCACGACGCCTGACGGCGAGGTCCGCGGCATCGTCGACCTGCACAACCACCTGACGGCGTTCGAGTTCATGGGCGGCAACGTCCACTGTGGAAAGCCGTGGAGCCGGTACGGGATCACCGACGCGCTCGTCGACTGCCCCGACCACGAGCCGAACGGCCTGGGCGCGTGGCTGGAGAACGTCGTGTCCGGTGCGTACCCGGGCCTGACCCACGACACGAAGGGCTGGCCCACGTTCAAGGACTGGCCGAAGTGGAACTCGCTCACCCACGAGGCGCAGTACTACAAGTGGCTGGAGCGCGCGTGGCGCGGCGGCCTGCGGATCTACACGAACCTGTTCGTGAACAACGCCGCGCTGTGCGAGATCTACCCGCTCAAGCACAACTCGTGCAACGACATGGACCAGGTCCGGATCCAGTCGCAGGCGATCCACGAGCTGCAGGACTTCATCGACGACCAGAACGGCGGGCCCGGCAAGGGCTGGTTCCGGATCGTCACCGACGAGGCACAGGCGCGCTCGGTGATCGAGCAGGGCAAGCTAGCGGTGGTGCTGGGCGTCGAGGTGTCGCAGCCGTTCAACTGCGGGATCAAGCAGAACGTGCCGCAGTGCACGAAGGCGGGCATCGACGCCGGGCTGGACGAGCTGTACGGCATGGGCGTGCGGCGGATGTTCGTCTGCCACAAGTTCGACAACGCGCTGTGCGGCGTGCGGTTCGACGAGGAGACCAAGGGCGCCGTCGTCAACGCCGGGAACTTCTACATGACGGGCCGCTTCTGGGAGGCGGAGACCTGTACGACGCCGTACCACGACAACACGATCGCCTTCGAGGCCGATGACCTGGCCGGCCCGCTGAAGGCGCTGCTGCCGCCGGACGTCACGCTGCCGATCTACCCGGCGGCCCCGCACTGCAACATCCACGGGCTGACCGACCTGGGCGGCTACGCGATCCAGGGCATGATGGCGCGGCACATGATGATCGACGTCGACCACATGGGTGTGAAGTCGATCGACCAGTCGCTGTCGCTGCTCGAGGCCAACCACTACCCGGGCGTCGTGTCGGGGCACTCGTGGCTGGACACGCACTTCTACGGCCGGATCCTCGGCCTCGGCGGCATCGCCGGCCCGTACGGCAACGGCACCGACCAGTTCGTGGCGGACTGGCGGACGCTGCGCGGCACGCCGAACTACCCGGGTGCCCTGGGGGTCGGGTTCGACACCGGTGGGTTCGGCGCGCAGGCGGCACCACGCGCCGACGCGGCCAGCCGCCCGCTGCGGTACCCGTTCCCCACGTTCGACGGCGGGTCCACTGTGGACAAACAGCGGACCGGTGACCGGGTGTTCGACCTGAACGTCGACGGCATGGCGCACATCGGCCTGATGCCGGACTGGCTCGCGGACCTGCGCATCGCCGCGGGCCCGGACGCGGACGCGATCATCCACGACATGAGCCGCGGCGCCGAGGCCTACCTCGACACCTGGAAGGCGACGGAGGACTGGGGTTAGTCTCGTCTCGTTCCCGACGATGGCACGACGATGTCATGACGACGTCACGGCCGAGGCCGGGAGGGAGGCGGAACCCATGACCGACGAAGAGCTCGTCGTCGAGTTCGCGCTGGCCCGCCTGGACCATCCCGGCCTGGAGCTGGACGAGATCGCCGCGCTCGTCGTCCGGCGGATGGGCACCGAAGGGATGCTGGAGTTCGCCTCCCGCAACCTCGCCGCCCGCGACGAGCTGCGGGCCGCGGCGTTCCCGGCGGCTGTCGAGCAGGTCATGCGGGTGGTGCTCACCCTGCGCGGCCCCGACTAGCGTCCTGAGTCGGTGGTTCCAGGCACGTCGGCCTCGCCGCACGGCCTCCGGCGATGGATCCAGCAGTGGCCTCAGCACACTAGAAGCCTTCGGGGGCGTGTGGCACGTAGTGCTCCTCCAGGCGGGTCAGCTCTTCGTCGCTCAGCCGGAGGTCCACGGCGGCCACCGCGTCGGACAGGTGCTCGGGCTTGGTGACGCCGACGATCGGCGCCGTGACCGCCGGCTGGTGCAGTAGCCAGGCCAGCGCGACCCGAGCGCGGGGCACGTCGCGGTCCTTGGCCACCGCGGCGACGGCGTCGGCCACGCGGCGGTCGGCGTCCTCGGCCTGGTGGTAGAGCGTGCCGCCGAAGCGGTCGCGCTCCGTGCGGCGGGTCGTCGCGTCCCAGTCGCGGGTCAGGCGGCCGCGTGCCAGCGGGCTCCACGGCAGCACACCCACGCCCTGGTCGAGGCAGAACGGCAGCATCTCGCGCTCCTCCTCGCGCATGATCAGGTTGTACTGGTCCTGCATGGACACGAACCGGGTCCACCCGTTCAGATCCGCCACGTACTGGGCCTGCGCGAACTGCCATGCCCACATCGACGACGCGCCCAGGTACCGCACCTTCCCCGCCCGCACCACGTCGTGCAGTGCCTCCATCGTCTCCTCGACCGGCACCCGCGGGTCCCACCGGTGGATCTGGTACAGGTCGATGTAGTCGGTGCCGAGCCGGCGCAGCGAGGCGTCGACCTGGGTCATGATCGCGCCGCGCGACAGGCCGGCACCGTTCGGGCCCGGGCCCATCCGGCCGTTCACCTTCGTCGCGATCAGGACCTCCTCGCGGCGGGCGAGCTCGGTCAGCACCTTGCCGGTGATCTCCTCGCTCGACCCGTCGCTGTACACGTTCGCCGTGTCGAAGGTCGTGATGCCCGACTCGAGGGCCT
The DNA here is from genome assembly GCF_036555685.1 of Actinophytocola sp. GTDB lineage: Bacteria > Actinomycetota > Actinomycetes > Mycobacteriales > Pseudonocardiaceae > Actinophytocola. The sequence goes on from NZ_DATBKY010000004.1 coordinate 65,731, forward strand.
GGCGGATCAGCGGCCGCGCCGCCTCGAGGTCCAGCGACCACTCGTGCCGCCCGCGTGCCGGGTCGCCGAAGCTCATGCAGCCGAGCACCACCCGCGACACCGCGAGCCCGGAACCGCCGAGTCGCGCGTAATCCATCCGACCTCCTTCGTCGTCCCGGTCCTACGATGCCAGCCGGGGGTGAATATCGAACCTTGACGGCGAATACATCCGATGTCTAACCTCCGGATTAGATCACGCCCAGGGAGCAGGAGCGTTCGTGGCACGCATCGACGCGCTGGACACGGCACGATCGCCGGGTCATCCGACGTATGGCTGCTCGTACGGCCCCGGCTCGGGGCGTGCCGATGGCTGAGGTCGACACGGTGCCGCCGGGTGCCGCCACCGTCCCCCTGCTCGAGGTCGAGGAGGTCAACAAGACCTTCCCCGGCGTGCGCGCCCTGTCGGACATGCGACTGGAGCTGCGGGCCGGCGAGGTCCTCGCGCTGGTCGGGGAGAACGGTGCCGGCAAGTCGACGTTGATGAAGCTGCTTTCCGGCATCTACACCGCGGACACGGGTTTCTTCCGCTTCAACGGCGAGCCGCTGGAGATCGCCGGCCCGAAGCAGGCGATGGAGCTCGGCATCAGCATCATCCACCAGGAGTTCAACCTGGTGCCGCACCTGACCGTCGCGCAGAACATCTTCATCGGCCGCGAGCCGCGGATGGCCGGCATGTTTCTCGACGAGCGGCGGCTCGTCCGTGACGCCCGCTCGCTGCTCGACCGGCTGCACCTGCCGCTGGACCCGAACGCCGTGGTCGGCCGCCTGACCGTGGCCAACCAGCAGATGGTCGAGATCGCCAAGGCGCTGTCGTACGAGCCCAAGGTCCTGATCATGGACGAGCCGACCGCGGCGCTGAACGAGGCCGAGGTGTCGACCCTTCACGAATTGATCCGACGTTTCGTGAGACCCGGCACGGGGGTCATCTACATCTCCCACCGGATGGAGGAGATCAAGCGGATCGCGGACCGCGTCACCGTGATCCGCGACGGCGAGTACGTCGACACGGTCGACGTCGCCGCCACCAGCACGCGCGAGATCATCTCGATGATGGTCGGCCGCACGATCGCCGACGACACCGGCCCGCAGGGCGTGCGCGACGACCGCGAGACCGTCCTCGAGGTCGTCGGGCTGAGCACCAAGACACTGCTGAAGGACGTCTCGTTCGACCTGCGCGAGGGCGAGATCCTCGGCTTCGCCGGCCTGATGGGCGCGGGGCGCACCGAGACCGCCCGCGCGATCGTCGGCGCCGACCCCGCCGACGGCGGCACGATCCTGTTGCGCGGCAGGCCGGTCCGCATCAGCCACCCGGCGGACGCGGTGGACCACGGCATCGGCTACCTGTCCGAGGACCGCAAGCGCTACGGCCTGCTGCTGGACTCCGACGTCAGGGCCAACGTCACGCTCGGCGCGCTGCGCGACAAGTTCGCCGCCCTCGGGTTCATCAACGACCGCGCCGCGCGCCGCGAGGCCCGCGAGTACGTCGGGGCGCTGAAGATCAAGACGCCGTCGGTCGACCAGACCACGAAGTTCCTCTCCGGCGGCAACCAGCAGAAGGTCGTCATCGCCAAGTGGCTGGTGCGCGACTGCGACATCCTGATCTTCGACGAGCCGACCCGGGGCATCGACGTCGGCGCCAAGGAGGAGATCTACGGGCTGCTCAACGAGCTCGCCGAGCAGGGCAAGTCGATCATCATGATCTCCTCGGAGCTGCCCGAGGTGCTGCGCATGTCGCACCGCGTGGTGGTGATGAGCGAGGGCCGGGTGACGCGGATCCTCACCGCCGCCGAGGCGACGCAGGAAAGCATCATGCACTACGCGACGCTGCGCCCCGACGAGAACATCGAGGACGCGGTCGAGCTCGGCCTGGATCCGGTCGAGACGGGCGCGGCGCCGGAATCCGGGGAGGCGGAACCGACATGACCGCGGTCAAGACGCGCGAGGCGGTGAGCAGCGGCTTCATGACCGTGGCCAAGGGCCGGCTGCAACAGTTCCTGGCGTTCGCGAGCCTGATCGTCATCTACGCGTTCTTCTCGCTCGCGAGCCCGTACTTCTTCACCTACGGCAACTTCACCGCGATCCTGTTCTCCACGGTCGTGATCGGCACGCTCGCGATCGGCACCACGTTCGTGATCATCACCGGCGGTATCGACCTGTCCATCGGTACCGGGATGGCGCTCTGCGCGGTCATGTCCGGCGTGTTCATCGTGAAGCTGGACCTGCCGATCGCGGTCGGTCTGCTCGGGACGGTCCTGTTCGGCGGGCTCATGGGACTGGTCAACGGGTTCAACATCGCGATACTGCGGATCCCGCCGTTCATCGCGACGCTGGCGATGATGCTCGTGGCCGAGGGGCTCGCGCTGGTGCTGTCCAACAGCGCGCCGATCTACTTCAGCGACGACCCGTCGTACACGAAGATCTCCACGGGCAACCTGATCCCGGGCGTGAAGTTCCCGAACGCGGTGGTCGTGCTGATCGTGGTCGCGATCATCGCCGGCGTGCTGCTCACCAAGACGTTGCTGGGCCGCTACACCTACTCGATCGGCAGCAACGAGGAGGCCACCGCGCTGTCGGGCATCGACGTGCGCCGGTGGAAGATCGTCATCTACACCTTCGCGGGACTGTTCATCGGCCTCGCGGGCATCATGATCTCCGCGCGGCTCGGCTCCGCGCAACCGGCCACCGGCATGGGCTACGAGCTGCAGGCGATCGCCGCCGTCGTCATCGGCGGCACGTCGCTGTCCGGTGGCAAGGGCTCGATCGTCGGCACGCTCATCGGCGCGCTGATCATCTCCACGCTGAACAACGGCCTGCAGATCATGTCGATTCCGCAGGAGTGGCAGAACGTCATCCTCGGCTGCGTGATCCTCGTGGCCGTCTACACCGACATCCTCCGCAAGAAAGAGGCCTGACCCATGAAGATGCGCACGGCCGCCACCGTCCTGCTCACCGCCGCCCTGTCCGTCGCGCTGAGCGCGTGCGGCGAGGAGAGCGACACCCCCGTGGGCGGCGGTGAGCCGTACATCGCCATCGTCTCCAAGGGTTTCCAGCACCAGTTCTGGCAGGCGGTGAAGCAGGGCGCCGAGGACGAGGCGAAGAAACAGGGCGCGCGGGTCACGTTCGTGGGCCCGCCCACCGAGGCGGACGTCGAGGAGCAGATCAACATGCTCACCAACGACATCGCCAAGGAACCGAGGGCGATCGGGTTCGCCGCGCTGGACAGCAAGGCCGCGGAACCGCTGTTGCAGCAGGCCAAGTCGCAGAACATCCCGGTGATCGCGTTCGACTCCGGTGTGGACAGCGACGTGCCGGTGACCACGGTCGCCACGGACAACAAGGCCGCCGCGGCGGAGGCCGCCAAGCACATGGCCGAGCTGATCGGCGGCAAGGGCAAGGTCGCGATGGTCGTGCACGACCAGACCAGCAGGTCCGGCATCGACCGCCGCGACGGGTTCATGGAGTGGATGAAGGAGAACGCACCCGGCATCACCGTGCTGGCACCGCAGTACGGCGGCGGCGACCAGGCGGAGTCCGCCAACATCACCAAGTCGATCATCTCGTCGAACCCGGACCTCAAGGGCATCTACGGGTCCAACGAGGGCTCGGCGATCGGCGCGATCAAGGGCGTGGAGGAGAGCGGCAAGACCGGCATCACGCTGGTCGGCTTCGACTCCGGCAAGGCGCAGATCGACGCGATCAAGGACGGCTCGATGGCCGGTGCGGTCACCCAGGACCCGATCAACATGGGCCGCGAGCTGGTGAAGGCCGCGATGAAGGCGATCAACGGCGAGGACCAGCCGAAGACCATCGACACCGGTTTCTACTGGTACGACAAGACGAACGTGGACGACGAGAAGATCAAGTCCATGCTCTACGAGTGAGCGATGACCGATCCTGCCGGCCGGCTGGCCGGGATCATCGAGTC
>NZ_DATBKY010000005.1:0-3777 GCF_036555685.1 Actinophytocola sp.
CTACGCGGTCACCGCGGCCGTGGTGGCCAGCCAGCTCGGCATCGACGGCAAGGTCATCACCGGTGCCGAGTTCGGCGCGATGAGCGACGAGCAGGCGCGGGCCGCGATCGACGGCATCGGGGTGATCGCCCGGGTCACCCCGCAGGACAAGGTCCGCCTGGTGGATTTGCTGCAACGCACCGGTCAGGTCGTCGCGATGACCGGCGACGGCGTCAACGACGCGCCCGCGTTGAAGAAGGCCGACATCGGCATCGCGATGGGTGTCACCGGCACCGAGGTGACCAAGGAAGCCGCGGTGATGATCCTGACCGACGACAACTTCTCCACTATCGTCAAGGCCGTGGAAGTGGGCCGCGGGCTCTATGACAACCTTGCCCGGTACGTCCGGTTCCAGATCGGCGGCCTGTTCGGCTACATCCTCACGTTCCTGTCCGCCAGCATCTTCGACGTCGCCAAGGGCATACCGCTGCTTCCGCTGCAGACGTTGTGGGTGAGTTTCACCATGCTCTCCATCCAGTCGGTCGGGCTCGGCTACAGCAAGCCCGCCGCCGGGCTGATGGACCGCCCGCCGCTGCCGCCCACCAAGCCGATCCTGACCCGCGGTCTCATCGTCTGGCTCGCCTTCGTCGGCCTGGTGATGACGGTCGGCACCCTCAGCGTGATCAGCTGGGCGGAGCACGAGCACGGGCTCGCCATCGCCCGGACTATGGGCATGGTCACGTTCGCACTGTTTCTTCTGTTCTTCTCGATCGAGTCGAAAGACCAGCGGGACTCGGCGTTCTCTCTCGACACCTTTTCCGACAAGACGTTCATCGTCACGACCAGCGGGTCTTTCGTCCTGCTGATCCTGTCCACCGTCCTGGGTATATTCCAGACCGTGATCAGGACCGTCAGGCTCGACGTCCGGCAGTGGCTGATCTGCACCGCCGTGGCCCTGTCGGTCGTGGTAGCCGCCGAGGCCCGCAAAGCGGTGCTGCGGCGGATTGCCGGAAAGACCAGCGCCCCGGGCGGAGCCACGTACCCCTGAACGCCAGATAGATGCCTAACGTGGCCGGGTACCCGCCGCGTGGCAGATGGCGGTGGGTCCTAAGTCGCCGTCATCTCGCTCGAGACGGCGCAGGTAGTCGACGATACGGTGAGTGTCTGACCACCAGGTCCGGTCAGCGTCAGCAGCCTGGTGCAGTCGAGGAGGCGGTGAGCCGAGCCGAGTTCACGATCCCTGCCGACAAAGCTCGTCCGCGGCCCCGGCACCCGACCGGCCGCCTCGCGCGTATCCGCGGAACCACGACGCATGACCAGTCCTCCCCCTGGCGGTGACGCAACGGCCACCGGCGGGGTGCGCCGACGCCCGCAGGTTCGATGGTCTCACCGATTCTGGCCCCGCGCACGGTCCGAGCGCGCTGGGGCTATGGCCGCAGCACGATCTTGCCGTGGGTGTGCCGCCGTTCCAGCTCGCGGAACGCGTCTCGCACCTGCTCCAGCGGATAGGTGCGGGCGATCTGCACCTCCAGTTCCCCGCGCGCGGCGAGGCGGGCCAGCTCGCCGAGCACGACCGCGCACGCCGCCGAGCCTTCCCCGTAGGTCCGCGCACCGATCTCGGCCGCGGCCTGCCAGTCGCGGATCGTGTTGATCCGCTCGGGCCGCACGCCCAGCTCCACGGCCAGCTCCACGTAGCCGTCGCCGAACGTGTCGATGAACGCGTCGACGCTCCCATCGGAAGCCTGTCGGATCCGTTCGGCCACGCCGTGCCCGTACTCGACCGGGACGACACCGCGAGCCCTCAACCAGGCGTGGTTCGGTTCGCTCGCCAGCCCGATCACCGTGGCGCCGCGCCGCCGTGCGAGCTGCACGGCAAGCGACCCGACGCCGCCAGCCGCCCCGGAGACGACGAGCGTGTCGGCCGGTCCGGGGTCTACCGCGAACACGGTGGCGTATGCGGTCGTGCCGGCCACGTACAACGACCCGGCCACGTCCCAGGGCAGCCCCACCGGACGCGAGGTCAACGCCACATCGTCGACCACGACGAACTCCGCGTGGCTCGCCCTGTTATGAGTGAAGCCCAGGACCTCATCGCCCACCGCGACGCCGCGGACCTGCGAGCCGGCCTCCGCCACGACGCCGGCCAGATCGCTGCCCTGCCCGGAGGGGAACATCGCTGGCCACCGCTCGTGCAGCTCGCCGGTACGGATATGGACCTCGCCGGGCTGGATCCCGGCTGCCCTGACCTCGACCAGCACCTGCGCGGGGCCGGGCACCGGCCGCGCCACCTCTTCCACCCGCAGTACATCGATCCCGCCGTACTCGTGGAACCGCACCGCCTTCACCGCGTGATCACCGCATTTCCTCGCTCGGATACGCCTACGACGGCCGCTATGCGCCGCCTTCTCGGCGAACGATCCCGGCGTCGTGCGCGAGCAACCCTGCCTGGGTCCGGTTGGCGCAGCCGAGCTTGACGAGCATGCGCGACACGTATCCCTTGACCGTCGCCTCGGACAGGTACAGCCGGCTCGCTATCTGGGCATTCGACAGCCCTTCACCGAGGCAGCTCAATACCTCGGCCTCTCGCTCGGTCAGCGTTCCGACCAGCTTGCGTGCGTGCTCGCGGGCCGGCTGGCTGTCGGCGGACGCGGCGACCAGGCGCCGGGCAGCAGCGGGGGAGAGCACGGTATGCCCGTCCGCCGCTACCCGCACCAGCCCGATCAGGTCGGCCGGCGGCGTCGACTTGACGAGGAACCCGGCCGCGCCGGCGCGCAGCGCGCGGAGCACATACTGGTCTGCGTCGAAGGTGGTCAGCACGACCACTACGGGCGGGTCGGCGAGCCTGCCGATCCGTTCGATCGCGGTGAGGCCGTCCACGCCGGGCATGCGCAGGTCCATGAGCACCAGATCGGGCTGGCTGCGGACGACGGCCTCGACCCCGGCCGCTCCGTCGTGAGCCTCGTCCACGACCTCGATGTCACCAGACGAGCCGAGGATCGTGCGCAGGTGGGCGCAGACCATCGGCTCGTCGTCGACGACGACTACCCGGATCATGCGGGCCGCGCGGCCGGGGCGGGCTGCTCCGCCGCCCGTTCGGTGTGCTCGGCCGGCTCAGCTGTCGGGACGTACGCGGGCAACACGGCCTCTAGCCGGAACCCGCCGTCCGGCGTCGGCCCGGCCCGCAACGTGCCGTGCATGAGCTCGACCCGCTGGCGCAGGCCGGCCAGACCAAGGCCGGATCCGGTGCCGCTCAGCGCGCTGTCCCCGCTTCGCGTGGCCGGCCCGTTGCTGACGACGACCCTGACCTGCGACTCGCGGTAGCCGATCTGGACGAGCACAGGTGCGCCCGGCGCGTGCTTGCGGGCGTTGGTGAGCGCCTCGCGCACAATCCGGTACACCGTGCGCCCCACGACCGGTGAGGCGAGCGCGGGGTCGCCGTCCTCGGCCAGTTCGGCGGGGGCGCCGGCGGCCGTGGACTCGGCGATCAGCGCGGGCAGCCCCGGCGTTGACGGCGTCTGATCGCCATCGGGCTCGGTCCGCAAGATGCCGACCAGATCTCGCAGCTCATCCAGCGCCTGGCAGCCCGCGGCCCGCAGTTCTTCCGCGGCCTGCCTGGTCGCTTCGTCCTTGGCGGTGATACCGAGCGCGCCTGCCTGCAGCACCATCAGGCTGACCCGGTGCGTCACGACGTCGTGCATTTCGCCCGCGAGCCGGGCCCGTTCCTCGGCCCTGGCCTGCTCGGCGAGCAGGTAGCGCTCCTGCTCGGCACGTTCGGCCCGGTCGCGCAGGCCCTGCATG
>NZ_DATBKY010000006.1:0-11243 GCF_036555685.1 Actinophytocola sp.
CCGCCGCTCGATCTCGAGATACCCAAGCCGTCCAGGCGCAAGGCGGTCCGCGGCCGGTCGGCACGGCGGCGGCCCGCGACCGTCGGCGGCGGTCAGGATGCCGAGAAGGAGTCAGACGATGGGGATCTTTGATCCGCTGAAGGGCTTCGGTGTCACCTTCGGGACCATGTTCAAGAAGGTGGTCACCGAGGAGTACCCGGAGGCGGGCGCCCCGGCCGCGCCCCGCTACCACGGGCGCCACCAGCTCAACCGGCACCCGGACGGGCTGGAGAAGTGCGGCGGCTGCGAGCTGTGGGCCTGGGCGTGCCCGGCCGACGCGATCTTCGTGGAGGGCGCCGACAACACCGAAGAGGCGCGCTTCTCGCCCGGTGAGCGCTACGGCATGGACTACCAGATCAACTACCTGCGCTGCATCGGCTGCGGCCTGTGCATCGAGGCCTGCCCGACGCGGTCGCTCACGATGATCAACGAGTACGAGCTCGCGAACGACAACCGGCAGGACCTCATCTGGACCAAGGAGGACCTGCTCGCGCCGCTGCTGAAGGGCATGGAGCAACCGCCGCACCCGATGCGTCTCGGCGACACCGAGCAGGACTACTACGTCGAAGCGCCGCGCCTGGCCCGCAAGTGGGGCTACCCCGACCCGGTGAAGGGGGAGGTCAAGTGAGCACGGCAATGGTTCTCGCGCAAGGCGTGCAGAACACGATGTCCACCGGCGAGTCCGTCGCCTTCTGGGTGCTCGGGCCGCTGGCGCTGTTCGGCGGGCTCGGCATGATCTTCTCCAAGAACGCGGTGCACTCGGCGCTGTTCCTGGTGCTCACGATGCTCTCGCTCGGCGTGATCTACATGGTCCAGCAGGCGCCGTTCCTCGGGTTCGTGCAGATCATCGTCTACACCGGCGCGATCATGATGCTGTTCCTGTTCGTGCTGATGCTGGTCGGCCGGGACTCGTCGGACTCGGTCGTCGAGGTACTGCGCGGGCAGCGGTTCGCCGCGACCGTGCTCGGCGTCGGTCTCGCCGCACTCGTGGTCACCGCGGTGGCCCGGTCGCTGACCTCGGTCACCCCGGTCGGCCTGCAGGGCGACGAGGCCAACGGCCGCACCGGGGCCGCGAACGTCGCGAACATCGGCCGCTCGATCTTCACCGACTGGCTGTTCCCGTTCGAGCTCACCTCGGCGCTGCTGATCACCGCCGCCGTCGGCGGGCTGGTGCTCGGCTACGTCGACCGGCACACGCGCGGCCGCAAGACCCAGCGCGAGCTCGTCGAGGCCCGCTTCCGCGGCGAGCACGACCGCCCGTCGCCGCTGCCCGGCCCGGGCGTGTTCGCCACGTCCAACTCGGTCGCCACGCCGGCCCTGCTGCCCGACGGCTCGGTCGCGCCGGAGTCGCTGTCCCGGCTGCTCGACTCGGCCGCGGCGGAGCAGTTCGACGAGGAGCGCCGCGCGGTCGCCGGCAAGTCGACCGCGCCCGAGGGCCGCGCCCTCAACCCGTCGGCCAAGCACGAAGGCGAGTCATGACCCTCCCTGTGCCAGAGCCGCGTCTCGCACGAGCGCACCCAGGGGGTACGGGACGCGAGCCGGCCACAAGTACGTGGTCGGCGGCAGCGTCGTTGCCCAGCGCGACCGACCCTTCGAATTCCGGGGAGGCGGAACTGTGACTCCTACCGTTTACCTGCTGCTCTCCGCGCTGCTGTTCACGATCGGCGCGGTCGGCGTCCTGGTGCGGCGCAACGCCATCGTGGTCTTCATGTGCGTCGAGCTGATGCTGAACGCGGTGAACCTGTCGCTGGTCACCTTCGCGCGCATCAACGGCTCGCTGAGCGGCCAGGTCATGGCGTTCTTCGTGATGGTGGTGGCCGCCGCGGAGGTCGTGGTCGGGCTCGCGATCATCATGTCGATCTTCCGTACCCGCCGCTCGGCCTCGGTCGACGACTCCAACCTGCTGAAGTACTGAGGGGAAGGCCGTGACTGCAACACACCTGGCGGCACAGCAGGCCGCCGAGGTCACCGAAGCCACCGGCCTCGCGGGCTCGGCATGGCTCCTGGTGCTGTTCCCGGTGATCGGCGCGGTCGTGCTGCTACTCGGCGGCCGGCGCACCGACGCCTGGGGACACCTGCTCGGCAGCCTGACCGTCGTCGCGTCGTTCGTCTACGGCGTACTGCTCTTCTTCGACTTCACGAGCCTGCCGGACGCCGAGCGGGTGCAGGAGGTCTCGCTGTTCGACTGGATCCCGGTCGCCAACCTCCAGGTCGAGTTCGGCATGCGGATCGACCCGCTGTCGATCAGCTTCGTGCTGCTGATCACCGGCGTCGGCGCGCTGATCCACATCTACTCGATCGGCTACATGGCCGAGGACGCGGACCGGCGGCGGTTCTTCGGGTACTTCAACCTGTTCGTCGCCGCGATGCTGATCCTGGTGCTGGGCAACGGGTTCGTGACGCTCTACCTCGGCTGGGAAGGCGTGGGCCTCGCGTCGTACCTGCTCATCGGCTGGTACACCGACCGCCCGTCCGCGGCGACCGCGGCCAAGAAGGCGTTCCTGATGAACCGGGTCGGCGACGTCGGCCTGGCGCTGGCGATCTTCATCATGTTCAGCCAGCTCGGCACCACGCAGTACACCGAGGTGTTCGGCAACCTCGACCAGCTCTCGCCCGGCACGATCACCGCGCTCACGCTGCTGCTCCTGCTCGGTGCGTGCGGCAAGTCCGGCCAGTTCCCGCTGCAGGCGTGGTTGCCGGACGCGATGGAGGGCCCGACCCCGGTCTCCGCCCTCATCCACGCGGCGACCATGGTCACCGCCGGCGTCTACCTCATCGCCCGCGCCAACCCGATCTACCAGATGTCCGCGGACGGCCGGCTGGTCGTGATGATCATCGGCACGGTCACGCTGCTGATCGGGTGCATCATCGGCTGCGCGTACGACGACATCAAGAAGGTCCTCGCGTACTCGACCGTGAGCCAGATCGGCTACATGATCCTCGCGGTCGGCCTCGGCCCGTTCGGCTACGCGCTCGGCATCGCCCACCTCCTCGCGCACGGCTTCTTCAAGGCCGGGCTGTTCCTCGGCGCCGGCTCGGTCATGCACGCCATGAACGACGAGGTCGACATGCGCAAGTACGGCGGGCTGGCGCGGCTCATGCCGATCACGTTCGTCACGTTCGGCCTCGGCTACCTCGCGCTGATCGGCTTCCCGTTCCTCTCCGGCTACTTCACCAAGGACGCGATCATCGAGGCGGCGCTGGGCGAGGAGGGCTGGCGCGGCTGGGTGTTCGGCGGCGCGGCCATGCTCGGCGTGGCGCTCACCGCGTTCTACATGACCCGGCTGATGTTCATGACGTTCTTCGGCGAGAAGCGGTGGGAGTCGATCAAGTCCGCGGACGGCCGGGAGTTCCACCCGCACGAGGCACCGTCCGTGATGACCGTGCCGATGATCATCCTGGCGATCGGCTCGGTCGGCGCCGGCGCGTACTTCATGATCGGCAACCGCCTGGCCGACTGGCTCACGCCGTCGCTGGGCGAGCTGTCCGAGAGCGAGCAGCACGTGATCCCGGACGGCACGTCCACGATCATCGTCATCGCCCTGATGCTCCTCGGCGCCGTGCTCGCGTGGCTGTTCGTCGGCCGCCGCACGACGCCCGTCGAGCGTCCGGAGCGGGTCGCCTTCCCGGTCCGCGCGGCCCGCAAGGACCTGTACGGCAACGCGCTGAACGAGGCGCTGGTCGCCCGGCCGGGCACCTGGCTCGCGCGCGCACTGGTCTACGTGGACAACAAGGGAGTTGACGGGATCGTGAACGGCATCGCCGCCGCGCTCGGCGGCAGTTCCGGCCGATTGCGCAGGGCACAGACCGGGTTCGTCCGCTCGTACGCGGCGACGATGCTCGGCGGCTCGATCCTGGTCCTTATCGCGTTCCTGGCGGTGCGCTATGCCTGAGACTGTGCCGCCTCCCCGGAATTCAAAGTGTGGGTCTCGTTGGGCGCGGACCCTCCCGTCGAGCACGTACTTGTGGCCGGTTCGCGTTCCGTTCCCCTTGGGTGCGGTCCGGGAGCACCCGGCTCTGACACCGGGGGCGCAGTCATGACCTCCTCTTCCTCGTCGATTCTGCTCATTGCGCTGCTGGTGATCCCGCTGGTCGGCGCGATCGTTGTCGCGTTCCTGCGGGACAACGACCGGCTGGCCAAGCAGACCGCGCTCGGCTTCTCGATCGTCGAGCTCGCCGTCGCGATCGCGTCGTGGGCCGCCTACGACCCGGACGGCGCGCGGCTGCAGCAGTACTTCTCGGTCGACTGGATCCCGGCGCTCGGCGTGCACCTGTCGTTCGGCATCGACGGCATCGCGCTCGTGATGATCGCCGTGATCGGCCTGCTGGTGCCGCTGGTGATCGGTGCGGGCTGGACGGAGAAGCTGCCGGCCGAGCGGTCGGCGGGCGGCTTCCTGTCGCTGATCCTGCTGCAGCAGGCGCTCACGGTCGGCGTGTTCGCCGCGACCGACGTGTTCCTGTTCTACGTGCTGTTCGAGGTCATGCTCATCCCGATGTACTTCCTGATCGGGAACTACGGCGGCGCGCGCCGGCAGTACGCGGCGGTGAAGTTCTTCCTCTACTCGTTCCTCGGCGGCCTGATCATGCTGGCGTCGGCCATCGGCGCCTACTCGATGGCCTCCGACGAGCTCGGCTCCGGCACGTTCGACTGGGCCACGCTGGTACGGGTCGTCTCGGACGCGCCGCTGGAGAACCAGATCTGGATCTTCCTCGGCTTCTTCCTGGCGTTCGCGGTGAAGGCGCCGCTGGTGCCGCTGCACACCTGGCTGCCGGACGCGGCCGCGGAGGCGCCGATCGGCGTGGCCGTGCTGCTGGTCGGCATCCTGGACAAGGTCGGCACGTTCGGCTTCCTGCGCTACCTGCTGCCGATGACCCCGGAGGCGAGCAAGACGCTCGCGCCGCTCGTGCTCGTGATGGGCGTGGCCGGCATCCTCTACGGCGCGCTGCTCGCGACGATGCAGCGGGACATGAAGCGGTTCATCGCGTACGTGTCCATCGCGCACTTCGGCTTCATCGCGGTCGGCATCTTCGCGTTCTCGGCGCAGTCCGAGGTCGGCGCGGTCACCTACATGCTCAACCACTCGATCGCGACCGGCATGCTGATCCTGGTGATCGGCATGGTCATCGTGCGCGGCGGCTCCACGCTGATCGCGGACTACGGCGGCATGGCCAAGCTGACGCCGGTCCTCGCCGGCTTCTTCCTGGTGGCCGGCCTAGCGACGCTGTCGCTGCCCGGCACGAACTCGTTCATCAGCGAGTTCCTGGTGCTGATCGGGTCCTATGGCAACGAGCCCGTGTACACGATCCTCGCCACCGTCGGCATGATCCTCGCCGCGATGTACGTGCTCTGGCTCTACCAGCGGGTGTTTCACGGCCCGGTGCGCGGCAACGCGCTGATCGACGTGGCCGGCGGCCCGGGCACCGTGGTGGCGCCCGAGATCGGCGCCCGCAAGGCGATCCTCGACCTGAGTGGGCGGGAGAAGCTGGTGCTCGCCCCGTTGCTGGCGCTGGTCGTGGGCATCGGGTTCTACCCGGCGCCGGTGCTCGACGTGATCACCCCGACCGTCAACTCCACTTTGGACGCGGTCGGAATCTCGGACGGAGGCAACTGAGTTGTCCGCACTCGTTTCCGGCGTCGCCTTCGCTGCCCAGCAGGGTAAGGAGACACTCGCGCCGATCAACTACGCGGCGATCATGCCGATGTTGATCATCCTCGGCGCGGCCTGCGTCGGGGTGCTGTTCGAGGCGTTCCTGCCGCGGCACCAGCGCTGGCCGGCGCAGGTGGTCCTGACGCTGCTGGCGCTCGTGGCAGCGGGCCTGTCGATGGCGCTGTACATCGCCGACGCGCCGGCGGACGGCGAGCTCACGCTGTCCAACACGCTCGCGATCGACCGGCCGGCGCTGTTCCTGTGGGGCACGCTGCTCGCGCTCGCGCTGGGCGCGGTGCTGATGATCGCGGACCGGTCGGTGGAGCCGGGCGGCGCGTTCGTGGCGCAGGCGGCGATCCGGCCGGGCACGGTGCAGGACCGCGAGCAGCGGCTGGGCGCCCACCCGGCCCGGCGCGACGCGGCCCGGTACCAGATGCAGACCGAGGTCTTCCCGCTGACGCTGTTCGCGCTCGGCGGCATGATGGTCTTCTGCTCGGCCAACGACCTGCTGACGATGTTCGTTGCGCTCGAGGTGCTGAGCCTGCCGCTGTACCTGATGTGCGGCCTGGCCCGGCGGCGCCGGCTGCTCTCGCAGGAGGCGGCGGTCAAGTACTTCCTGCTCGGCGCGTTCGCGTCGGCGTTCTTCCTGTACGGGCTGGCGCTGCTGTACGGCTACGCGGGCTCGGTGCGGCTAGCGGACATCGCGAACGCGGCGGCGGGCACGGACCGGTCGGACACGCTGCTGTTCGGCGGCATGGCGCTGCTGATCGTCGGCCTGCTGTTCAAGGGCTCGGTCGGCCCGTTCCACGCGTGGACCCCGGACGTCTACCAGGGCGCGCCGACGCCGATCACGGCGTTCATGGCGGCGTGCACGAAGGTGGCGGCGTTCGGCGGCATCCTGCGCGTGCTGTCGGTCGGCCTGGAGTCGACGCGCTGGGAGTGGCGCGGCATCCTGTGGGGCGTCGCGATCGTGTCGATGGTCATCGGCGCGGTGCTGGGCCTGACGCAGACGGACATCAAGCGGATGATCGCGTACTCGTCGGTGGCGCACGCGGGCTTCCTGCTGATCGGCGCGATCGTGCTGACCCCCGACGGCCTGTCCTCTACGCTGTTCTACCTGCTCGCCTACGGCTTCACCACGGTGGCCACCTTCGGCGTGATCTCCCTGGTCCGCGACGCCGACGGCGAGGCGACGCACCTGTCCCAGTGGGCGGGCCTCGCGAAACGCTCGCCACTGGTGGCCGGCGTGTTCACGTTCCTGCTGCTGGCCCTGGCGGGCATCCCGCTGACGTCGGGCTTCATCGGCAAGTTCGTGGTCTTCTCGGCGGCCCTGTCCGACGGCATGGCCCCGCTCGTGGTGATCGCCCTGGTGGTGTCCGCGGTGGCGGCGTTCTTCTACCTGCGGGTGATCGTGCTGATGTACTTCAGCGAGCCGGCCCCCGACGGCCCGACGGTGACGGTCCCGGGCGCGTTCACCACGGCGGCGATCACCCTGGGCGTGGTGGTCACCCTGCTGCTCGGCATCATCCCGGCCTTCGCCCTGGACTGGGCCAACGCGGGCAACTTCGCCCTCCAGTAGGCCCAGTGCTCGAAACCCGCGAGTCCTACGTTGGGACTCGCGGGTTTCGCTTTACTACCGACCTGCCGGTTGTCCACAGGACTCAACCGCTCGCACCGATCTTGTCGGTCCCCGTCGCTAGGCTGAATGATCGGGGGGCCGGAGGCCGCCGTTGATCTTGCCTGGGCCTCCGTCGTGGCCTTGCGCACGTCACAGGCCCAGCCGCGGCGGACCGGGTCGGTTCCACCCCGCCGTGGCACTTGCCAACCGGCTCGGCTGCCGCGGAACCGGTGAGAAGTGCCACCGTAAGCGCCTTCACAGCGTTCTGCTCGCAACCGGGACATTAGGCTGTGCCGCAAGGAATCGAAGTGGGGAGCGATGCCACGTGACAGCCGACCAAGCCATGCCGCGGCTCCCTGCTTCCCTGGGCCTGGATCGAGCCGATCCGGCGCTCGTCGACGCCGTCGGTGGGGGGCTCGTGCGAGTCGAGGAGCTGTTGCGCACCATCGTGCGCAGTGATGTCTCGTTCGTCGACGAGGCCGCTACGCACCTGGTCAAGGCCGGTGGCAAGCGTTTTCGTCCGCTGTTCACCCTGCTGTCCGGCAGCGTGTCCGGGTCGATCAACGACGACGTCGTCACCGCCGCGGCCGCCGTCGAGCTGGTGCACCTCGCCACGCTCTACCACGACGACGTCATGGACGAGGCCACCATGCGGCGCGGCGAGGAGAGCGTCAACGCCCGCTGGGACAACACCATTGCCATCCTGACCGGCGACTTCCTGTTCGCCCACGCCTCGGGGCTCGTCGCGCGGCTGGGCAGCGAGGCCGCCCGGATCATCGCCGAGACGATGGGGGAGCTCGTCACCGGGCAGATGCGCGAGACCGTCGGGCCGCTCGACGGCGACGACCCCGTCGTCCACTACCTCGCCGTGATCGGGCAGAAGACCGGATCGCTCATCGCCACGGCCGGCCGCTACGGCGGGATGTTCTCCGGCGCGCCGGCCGACCACATCGAGGCGCTGCACCGCTTCGGCGACCTGATCGGCACCGCCTTCCAGATCTCCGACGACATCATCGACATCGCCTCGCCCGCGGACGAGTCCGGCAAGACCCCGGGCACGGACCTGCGCGAGGGCGTGCTCACGCTGCCGATGCTGTACGCGCTGTCCCCCGAGTACAACGCCGGAGAGCCCGACCCGCGCCTGCGTGCGCTGCTCGCCGCCCCCATCACCGACGACGAGCTGGTCGACGAGGCGCTCACGTTGCTCCGGAAGTCTCCGGGTCTGGAGCAGGCGGTGCGAACGCTCAGCGAGTACGCCGACCGCGCCCGCGCCGAGCTCGCCGACCTCCCCGAGGGGCCGGCCCGCGAGGCCCTGGACATGTTGGCACGTTACGTGGTGGCCCGGACGCGCTGAGCCACCGGTCATGATCACTTGGCGTGTCCCGGGTAGGTAATTGCCTGGCTCGTGACCACCGCTACACCGACCGCAGTAGCCTGAGCACCGCTTGCAGCGTCGCGGTGGCGCGCGGAGGGAGTAAAACCCATGCCGATCTTTGGGCAGGTCTGGTTGTGGAGTTCGCTGGCCTTCCTGCTCGGCGCACTGCTCTGCTGGGTTCTCGTGGCCCGTCCGGCCCGCCGGCGCGTCGGGCGGCTCGAGGGCGAGCTCATGGCCAACCGCTACCGCCGCCCGGCCGAGCCCGCCGACCGGCGTGCCCTCGACGAGGAGTACGACGCCTACGACGCCGAGCGTGAGGAGCGTCACGCACGACGTTCGCCGGTGCCCGTGGCGCCGGACGAGGCCGAGCAGCTCACGCGCTCCTACGCCCTCCCCTCCCGCGACCCCGCCGAGCGGTCGCCCTCAAGCCTGCGCTCCGCGTTCACCACAGGCAGCCTCGGCGCGCCCCCGGAGACCAGCTCGCCGAGCGAACGCGACTCGACCGACACCGAGCTCGCCGACAGCGGCGCCGCCGCGACGCACTACTTCAACCTCGGCGGCAGCGACCTCGAGGCGCCGCCCGAGGTGCCGCCCGAGGTGCCGGCACAGCCCAAGGGCCGCGGCTGGTTCGACAGCGACGCCCCCGGCGCCGAGCCGCTGGAGGCCACCACCTCGCTGAGCGCGTTCGAGCCGGGGCAGCTCGGTGTCGGCCGCCTGGTGGACGACGAGGCCGACGCCGCCCCCGAGCCCGAACCGGAGCCCGCGGCACGGCGCGGCACGGTCTTCAGCGAGACGACCCACCCGATACCCGGCGAGCTGATCCGCCGGCTCGACGAGTCGGGCGAGGCACGGCGCGACGAGCCGGCCGACGCGCTCGTCGACGATCTCGCGGACGTAGACGACGCCGGGAGCAAGGCGGAACGGAGCTTCGAGTCCGAACCGGCCGCCACGCCCGGCGCGTCGAAGACCGGGGTCGGCAGTGGAGCGGAGGTAGCCTCCCAGCGGAAACCGGAGCCCGAGCCGAGCGCTCCGGATCGCAGCGCGCAAGGCCAGACCGAGGTCATGCCGGCGATACGTGCCGAGTCCCCCGCCGACGCGGTGCGTACCGCGAGCGGACGGCGTTCCGGCGCTGAGAAGAGCCGACCAGGGACCAACGAGCCGAAGATCATGCCTGGAGTCACCGTCAGCGCGGAGCCGGCCGGCAACCCCTTACCGAAGCGCGTGCCCGGCAAACCTCGCGGCCACACGCCGTTCGGCGTGGAGACGTCGTCGAAGCTCGAGCCGGTGGGCGCTGCCACCGCGACGGATGGCGGCGGTGCGGAGGCCGCGAGCGAGCCGCCGCGCGCGCTGTTCGAGCCCGTCGTGCCGGCCGAGGACACGCCCATCGTGCCGCCGCCGCACCGCGTGCGCGGCGACGGGAACGGCCGCGGCCCGTTCGGCCCCGGCTCGGCGATGCCGTTGCCGGACGGGGGCTCGCCGTCCCCGGAGTTCACGATCAAGGCCAGCGTCAGCGCGTTGCGGTACTGCACGCCGGAGTCGCCGCAGTTCGGCCGCACGATCGCGGAAGTCTGGTTCAAGACGCCGGCCGACGCGGAGCGGGTCGGTTTCCGGCCGGTCACCTAGCCGGTGACAACCGGAAAAAGTAGCGATCACCTGGTGCCCTATTGTTCTCGCCACATCGGTGATCGTGACCGCACCCCGTCGTTCGCGAGGAGGCAGGGCCCGTGAATTGGTTGACCCGGCTGTTCGAGAAGCTCAAGTCCATCGTGGCCAAGCGCTCGGCAAAGCAAACCTCCACCACTGTGGCACCCGCGGCTCCCGTCACGCCGCCGGCACCCGAGCCGGTCGAGCCGGTCGCGGCCGAGGAGCCGAAGGCGTCCACGACCGTCACCGAAGAGGTCGAGGAGCCGGCCGCGAGCGCGGAGGACCCGGCGATCAACAAGCTGGACAGCGAGCGCGAGGCCGCGAAGCTGCCCGAGCCGGCCGAGGACAGCCCGGCCGCCGTGGAGGCCGCCGAGCCGGCGGAGCCCGCGGAAGCGCCGGAGGACGTCCCGGCCGCCGAGGACACCCCGGCCGCCGAGGAGGCCGCCGCCGGCAAGAAGGTCGCCCCCGAGCCCGACCCCGAGTCCGAGGCCGAGTCCGAGGCACCGGCCACCGTCGCGGCGGCCGTCGACGCGCCCGCGGCCGGGGAGGAGGGGCCGTTCGGCCCCGGTTCGGCCAAGCCGCTGCCGGACGGTGGCGCCCCGGGCGAGGAGTACACCGTCAAGGGCAAGAAGTCCTCGAAGCTCTTCCACACGGCCGAGTCGCCCTACTTCGGCCGCACCAAGGCCGACGTCTGGTTCAAGACGCCCGCCGACGCCGAGAACGCCGGCTTCGCCGCCTGGAACCACAAGAAGAAGGCGGCCGCCAAGTAGGTCAGCCCACCGTCCAGGTGTCGTTGCCGTTGAGTAGTGCTTGGAGGTTGGGTGGTGTGGTTTGGGTGGCGGTGGTGACTTGGGTGCGGGTTTGGTCGTCGTAGGTGGGTCGGGTGGTGGTGCGGTAGATGCCGGTGACGACGTGTCCG
>NZ_DATBKY010000007.1:0-7342 GCF_036555685.1 Actinophytocola sp.
CCGTAGGTCATGCAGAAGCACGAGTCGTCCCAGAAGGCGTTGACGTAGGCGTCGCCGTAGTGCACGAAGCTCTCCGCACCGACGCCGTCGTTACGGATTCCGTTGCGGCCGTGGACGTTCTTGTAGTAGTCCCACGTGCTCGCCGCACCGTAGGCGGCGTCGACGGCCGCGGTCTGGTCGTCGGTGCCCTCGCCGGTGCCCCAGGTGTTGTCGGCGTCGGTGTAGAGCACGTTGGTGTCCGCGTTGGACACCTGCTGGTTGCCGCGGGTGCCGTCGACGAGGTTGAAGCCGTCGCCGCCCTCGGTCGTCTCGAGCGCGACCTGGCCGCTGTACTCGCTGTTACCCGTGCCGGCGGCCTGCTCGATGTCGTCGTAGGAGTAGAGCACCTTGCCGGTCCTGGCGTCGGTGAACACGTGCAGCTTGCTCGGCGTCTGGTCGGCCTTCATGCCGCTCAGCACCGTCTCGTAGGCGAGCGTCGGCGCGGTGCGCACGGCGTAGACCACGAGCGACGGCTGCTCGGCGACCGAGTACCTGACGTTCTTCTGCGCGGTCATCGCCTTGGTGGCGGCGGCCGGCGCGGCCATGCCCGGCGTGGTCGACAGGGCGAACCTCGCCTGCGTCGCCTTGTTGACCGACAGGACCTTGCCGTTGGTGTTCTCGGTGACGACCATGTCGCCGCCGAGCACCTTCAGGCCGTTGTAGGTGCGGTCGTAACGCAGGTGGCGCATGCCGTCCGAGGTGACGATCGCGTCCTTGACGACGAGCTTCTCGTGCGAGCCGACGCCGGCCGCCGAGGCGACCTTGGCGGACTCGGTCTTGGCCATCTGCATGGCGTTTGTCGCGAGCGGCTTGTCCGCCGTGGGCGCCGCCGTCGCGGCCAGCACGGTGCCGCCGATCGTGGTAGCGACCGCGACCGAGGCCGCGGCGACCCAGCACAGGGTCGAACGCTTCATGAGTGGGCTCCTCATTCCTCCGAAGCAGGGAAATCGTCGGGTTCAGCGGACGCCGGCGATCTCGGGCATTCCGATCATGCACAGGTGAGAATGGAGCCGGTAGCGACGTTCAGCTGAAACGCGAAGGGGGCCTTCGGCGATACTCAATGCGAACGTAGGGTGAATTCGCCGGTATTGCCGCGAAAACCTACTTTGGTTGTGAACCGAACAACCCAGCGGGCTGCTGCATTTGTCCCGATCCGTCTCGCCGGTCAAAACTGTTCAACTGGTAATAAGTCCCCGGCATGATCCACGGCAGGTCCCGTGACGGTTCCCGACGATCGGCTCTACCGCTTGCCGACCAGGTCGGGTTCGGTCACGTGGATTACCCGGAGCGTCCTCGGCGTCGGCCGTCGCCGTACCACGACCCCGCCCGGAACGGCCACACGAATTCGGTGATATCGGCGGCGAATGGATCGTGTTCCCACCGTCCCGCGATGTCGTCGAATCGCGCGGCAGCGCCGCCCTTTGATTTCGGCTTCACGGTGGAACCGGTTGAACGCGTTCGCCGCCGCCGCATCGAGGCGGTGACAGGTGTTCGCGTTTTCGACGATAGTTTTCGACGATATTGTCGGCGGTATCGCGAATGGCCGGGGTCAGGCCGGCCGGATCCGGAAGATCGCGACGCGTGCGTCGTGGCCGTCGACCCGCATGTCGACCGACTTGGTGTGGCGCAGCTCCAGCTTGACGGAGCCGTCGCCGGGCAGCCAGTTGATCCGGTCGATGCCCTTGTCGAAGACCTGTTTCTCCGCCTGCCGGCCGGTGGCCTTGGCGTAGTGGGGGTTGTTGGTGTCGGCGGTCCAGATGACCAGGCGGCCCTGCCGGTGGTGCGCGAGCACGCGCTGCTTGTGGACGCTGTGGTGGTGGTCGTACTCGTCGCGCAGGTCGGGGCGCGTCGCACCGTTGTAGGCGCCGAAGAGGTAGTGGGTGTTGATCAGGACGAACTGCAGGTTCGGGTTCGACTCGTGCCGCACCACGACCTCGTTGATCCAGCGCGGCGGCGTCACTCCCTTGATGCCACCGTGCGCGAAGGTGTGTTTCGGGTTCACGATCTGCCACGGCCGGGGCACCGAGATCGGCACGCGGAAGGACTTCCTGTCCCGCAGGAACGCGGTCCGGTAGGCGTTCCCGAAGTGCTTCTCGATCATGGCCTCCTCGCCGTTGTCCTGCTCGCTGATCTCCTGCCAGCCGACCAGCGGCCGATCCTCGCCGACCCCGTGGCGGACGGCGTGGATCGCGGCATCCCGCGCGCCGAGGTGCTTGCGGCCGATGTTGGCCGTGACGATCGGCAGCCGGATCCAGTCCGTGGCCGCGGACGCTGGTCCCAGGCCGGCCACGGTGGCCACGGTGCCGAGCGCGGCACCGCCGCCCAGGAGGAGGGCCCTACGCCTGCTGAGGTTTCCCGACACTGGTCTCCCTCTCGCCGATGATCCAGTGAGACGAATTCTGGCAGAGTGTCACAGTGAAGGTGGCCGTTTCGCGAAAGTTTGGCCGGCGGTGTCGGATCGGGGTAGCGGCGTTCGTAGCCGGGGTGAAGACCGCCTGCGAAAGGCGCCCCGAGGGAGAAGGGAACCGCGACCATGAAGCTGACGACCAACACGCAGGTCTCCGTCGACGGAGTGATGCAGGGCAACGGCGGGCCGGACCGCCGCGGCGGATTCGAGCGAGGCGGATGGGCAAGGCCGCTGTTCGACACCGAGGCCATGTCATTCGTCGACCAGGCGTACCAGGGCGCCGACGCGTTCCTCTTCGGCCGGCGGACCTACGAGCTCTTCGCCGGCTACTGGGGCGTGCGCGAGGATCTGGCGAACCCCATCGTGGGTGCGCTGAACACGAAGCCCAAGTACGTCGCGTCCAACACGCTCACCGACCCGAAGTGGGCCGACACGACCGTCCTCTCCGGTGACCTCGCGGCGGCCATCCGCGAGCTGAAGGCCAGGCCGGGCGGAGAGCTGCAGGTGCACGGCAGCGGCGCGCTGGTCCGGTGGCTGCTCGAGAACGACCTCGTCGACGAGATGAACCTGCTCGTCGTCCCGGTGATCGTCGGCCAGGGCGCGCGGCTGTTCCCCGACGCGGGCCCGGACAAGGCACTCGACCTGGTCGAGTCGCGAGCATTCCCGAAGGGCATCACGCTCCAGGTCTACCGGCCGGCCGGGCGCCCGCGGTACGCGACCGGCTGAGGTGCGAGCCGGACCGCGCGCGACCGGTCGTGCGACGACCTGGAACCTTGTTGTCGAACACAAGTTCGGTACAGTGTGCATGGGTGGTACGCGTCGGCGCGGCCGGGAGGCGAGCCATGAAGGGCGACCGGGTCGAGATCGTGGTGGACGCCGGTGACTCGACCCGCACCTACGAGGTGGTGGCGACGCGAGCCGGCCGGCGGGTCGAGGTCAGCATCGGGCGTGGTGTGGTCGAGGTCGTGGAGGTCACGCGTACCGGCAACCCGGTACGCACGGCACGGTTCATGGCCAGCAAGGTTCTCGCGCTCGTCGAACACCCGATGACCTCCCGGGCGCTCGACGACGAACGCGGACCGGAGCGTCCATAATGGACTCGCGCCCGCCGGGCACGGTGTTGTGCCCGGCAGGCGTGGACGCCGAGGCGTCACAGACAGACGCTGCCCTTGCTGCTCATGGTGAGCACGTTGCAGGCCAGCAGGTCGTCCTCCTGAGCCGCTTCAGCCTGCAAAAGCAGGACTTCCTCCATGCTGATCACTCCTTTCCTCCAGTGTTGGTGCAACGGCGTCCCTCGGCGTGTGCACGGCGTCGAGGGAGTCCGGAAGGGCGTCGGCCAGGTGCCGCAGGGTGAGCAGGACGCCCGCCGCGCCCGACCAGAGGTCGGCGGACAGCCGCTGTCCCGGCTCGCCGAGCCAGCCCACCCCGTTCCCGTGTGGCACGGCGTACCGGAACAGACCCCGGGCGCTGGCCAGCGCGGTGTCGACGAGCTCCGGCCGGCGCAGCCGCCTTCCGGCGCCGGCCAGCGTCATGACGAGGCCGGCCAGACCCGGGAACAGGCCGGGGAACACGGTGAACCGGGCCGAGCACGCACGCAGGCAACGCTCCAGTACCTCGGCAGCGGTGAGGTCGTCCTCGACGACGTCGAACTCCGCGCCCGGCCGGTGTGCGAGGAACCGGGAGAGCACCGCGGCGTAGCCAGCGCTGCCGGCGAACAGGTAGGGGTAGACGCGACGGTCGGCCTGCGCGATGCGGAAGCCGAGGCCGCCGCCGGGCAGCGGCACGGCGTAGGCGAGCTCCTCGCGTAGCAGCCGCATGCCGCGTGTGAACAGCCGCTCGTCCCCGGTGGTCCGGTACAGGCGGTACAGCGCGAGCGCCACGCCGGTGCGCCCGCCCACCAGCCCGGAGCGGTTGGTCGTGCTCAGCCGGGTGGTGAGCTCCGCACCGTCCGGCACGCTCTCGAGCAGGCCGGCGGCCCGGTCCAGCCAGCGCTGTTCGCCGGTGCGCCGGTGGTGGGCCAGCAGGCCGAGCGCGGTGCCGGCCGCGCCACCGCCGAGCGTGGCGGCGGCGTCGTTGAGCGGATGCGCGGCGGCCGTGGTGAGCAGGTCCTCGGCCGCGTCGGCCTCGCCGAGCTCGGCCAGCACGCCAGCGATGCCCGCGCTGCCGTGGAGCAGGCCGGGCGCACTGGTCTCGGCGGCCGCCACGGCCCCGTCCCGCAGCCTGCGGACCACCGCGGGATCGGCGGCGCGGCCGGCGCGGTGCAGCGCGTACAGCACGCCGGCGGTGCCCGCGGCCAGCGCCCGCGTGTCCGTCTGGTACCCGAGCGGGATCGTCGGGTAGACCCGTGCCGGGTGGTCCGGTCGTGCCATCTCCTCGACGGCGTCGGCGGTCCGCTCGGCCAGGCCGGCCAACGCGGCGATCGGGTCCGCGCGCACGGCGGCCGGCGTGGGCAGGCAGGTATCCCCGGCGCGCTCGTGACAGCGGGTGGCCCACTGCCACAGCCGGGGCCGCACGGGCGCGAATTCGGACAGGTCCGCGTGGAGGTGGTCGAGCACTGCCGGATGCCGTTCGGCCGCTTCGTGCGCGGGGAACACGAGCAGCAGCGCCAGCGCGGCCAGCCCGTACCGGTCGAGGTCCTTCGGATCACGCCGCACGACGGCCCGCGGCTCCGGCGGCAGGTAGCCGGGTGTGCCCATGAACCGCCGCACGTCGCCGACGGGCTGCACCGCTTCGAAGTCGACCAGCCGGACGCGGTCGTCGTCGTCGACGAGGACGTTGGTCGGGCTGAGGTCGATGAAGACGTAGCCGAGGCCGTGCAGAGTGCGCAGCTGTGCCTCGAGCTGGTCGAGGAGGTCGAGGCACCGCTCGTGGTAGCCGGCGTACGCCGCCACGTCCGTGTGGTCGAGCACCGCGGGGTTGTTGGTCACCATCCACCGGTACAGCGACACGCCCGGCACGAGCTCGGAGACGAGGTAGGTGTGTTCCCAGTGGTGGAACAGCTCCACCGGCCGCGGGCACAGGCCGGGCGCGCGGGCGTGGAGCTCCCGAAGCACCAGGTACTCCGCGGCCAGCCGGGTCTTCGCGTCGGCACCGTCGGCGGTGTACCCGTTGTGCGCCTTCGCCTCCTTGACGAACACCGCGGTGCCGTCGTCGGTGCGGAACCGGTAGGCGCCGCCGGCGTTGCTGTGTCGCAGGACCTTGTCGAACGCGTAGCCATGCATTTTCACGGGACCGGCGGGCGCCGCGGGCGCGGCCTCGCGGAACGGATCGGAAATTCCGGGCGGCAGGTGGAACGCCGGCTTGCGCTCGTCGTCGATGTCCCGGCCGTCGGGGCCGGTCAAGATCGGTACGTGGGTTCCTTCCGCGTCGACTCTCGTGCGGCCGCGAAATGCGCCATATCGGTACGACACGCACGTGCTCTCGCCGAATCGCCGGTCGGTGAGCACGAAGGGGCCGCCGATCCCGGCCAGGTCCGCGGACAGGCGCCGCATCACCAGCAGCGCGCATTCCTCGGTGGGTGGGTACAGGGTGCAGAACTTGCCGCTCTGCGGGCGGGCCGCGTGTTTGTCGTGCGCCAGCAGGAAGATGCGCTCGCCCGCGAGGTGCTTGAACGGCACACCCAGTTCGGCGCACGCCAACGACACGATCGCCAGCACGGACCGTGCATTGGCCAGGGAACTGGACACGTGCACCTTCCAGCCCTGGTCCGGGAGCGCCAGATCGGGCGGCCCCCAATGGGTCCACGCGCCCTCGTCCAGCCGTACCCAGCCGTCCGGCAGCGGAGCCGGGTGAAAGCGCGCACCGGGATCCGTCGTGTCCCACGGTTCGTAATAGTCCGAATCCGCGATCAGGAACGACATGTCCACAGCCATCCGAAACTCCTTAATGGATGATCACGAACTCGGCGCACGCAAAAATTGACGCTCTCAAATGATCTCAACAGGCGTCAAGGAGTGGTTTTCCACAGAAATATGGGAATGTATTTGATATTGGTAGGAATGGCCCAACGGCACTCCGGCGGAACGCCGAATATCACTGCCATGGAACGCGGGCGGCGCCACGCGATTTCGCCGGCGTAATTCGCGCCCGGTGGCTGCCCCGCCTCGTCGGCCTCGCCACCGGCCAGGGGCGCTTCCTATCCCTTGGCTCGTGACGGAGCCCGTCTACCTGGACCACACGCCACCACACCACCGGTCGACCCGGGGGTGGTGGAGGCATGCCTGCCGTACCTGGCCGAGCACTTCGGCAACCCCTCCAGCAGCCACGCGTACGGCCGGCGTACCCACGGCGCGGTCGACACCGCCCGCGGGGCGGTCGCCGACCTCGTCGGGTGCGCACCGGGCGAGATCGTGTTCACCGGCGGCGGTTCCGAGAGCGACAACCTCGCCATCCGCGGCGCGGCGCTGGCCCATCGCGGCACCCACCTGATCACCCAGGCGACCGAGCATCCGGCCGTGCTCTCCACGGTGGACGCCCTGCGGCGGCTGCACGACTTCCGGGTCACGGTGCTGCCCGTCGACCGGCACGGCCTGGTCGACCCGGCCGACCTCGCGGCGGCGCTCACCGACGACACGGTGCTGGTGTCGGTCATGCACGCCAACGCGGAGACCGGCACCATCCAGCCGGTCCGCGAGCTGGCCGAGCTCGCCCACGCCCGCGGGGCGCTGTTCCACACCGACGCCGCCCAGACCATCGGCAAGATCGGCGTCTCCGTACGGGAGCTGGGCGTGGACCTGCTGGCGGTCGCCGGCCACAAGATGTACACCCCGAAGGGCGTCGGTGCCCTGTACGTCCGCGACGGGCTCACCCTCGAACCCGCGACCTACGGCGGCGGCCAGGAACGGGGGCTGCGCTCCGGCACCGAGAACGTCGCGCTCATCGTCGCGCGCGGCGAGG
>NZ_DATBKY010000008.1:0-16723 GCF_036555685.1 Actinophytocola sp.
AGCTCGATGAGCCGGGTGACGAGGGTGCCGGCGTGCGGCAGGTCGGGTAGTGGCTCGCCGCGCCAGAGGCCCAGCGCCTCGCGCAGCGTCTCGCGTGCGGCCGCGTGGTCGCCTGCCGCGAGCTGCCGTCGACCTTCGCCCACGAGGCGCTCGAACCGCAGCGCGTCGACGTCGTCGGGGTCGGTGTCGAGCCGGTAGCCGGTGGCGTCGAGCTCGATGCCCGGGATCGTCTTGCGCAGCCGGGAGACCTGTGCCTGCACGGCATTGAGCGCGTCCGCGGGTGGCGCGTCCCCGTACTGGCCGGCGATGAGCCGCTCGACGGGCACGGCGCGGCCCGCGTCGAGCAGCAGCATGACGAGCAGCGCACGAGGCCGCGGCCCACCGACGGAGACCGCCTCGCCGGCGTCGTCCCGTACCGCCAAGCCCCCCAGGATCCCGAACCGCACGACGATCATTCTCGCCGAACGGGGCCTGCCGGGGAGCACCTACCGTGGTTTCGATGAGTGACCGACCAGCGATGACGCTCACCGCGACCGTGCTCAGCTCGCCGGATCCCGAGGCGCTGGCCGACTTCTACCACCGGCTGCTGGGCTGGCCGGTGGTGACGAACGAGCCGGGCTGGGTCATGCTCGACCGCCCGGACGGCGGCCCGGGCCTGTCCTTCCACGCCGACGAGCACTACGTGCGCCCCGTGTGGCCCAGCAAGGCGGGCGAGCAGCAGCCGATGTGCCATCTGGACATCAAGGTCGCGGACCTGTCCTCGGCCCGCGAGTTCGCGCTGGCGCAGGGCGCGCAGGTCGCGGAGTACCAGCCGCAGGAGCAGGTCGTCGTCTGCCTCGACCCGGACGGCCACCCGTTCTGCCTGTACCTGTTCTAGCCGCCCACGTGGATGCCCGGGCGGCGCGACGGGTCGCCCTCGTGCTGGCGGATGATCTCGCGGACGACCGGCGGGGTGTCGCCCTGGCCCAGGATCAGGTAGCGGAACAGCAGGCCCAGCGGGTTGCCCTCCGACCACTCGAAGTGGCACTGCGGCAGCACGTCTGTCGCGTCGCGGAGGGCGATCAGGACGGCCGCGATGGCGTTCGGCACCGCCGGCGCCTTCGCCCGCAGGACCCGGTGGCCGCCGACGTCGACGCCGTACACGCGCAGTACCTTCGCGAAGTCCGACGGGTCGACCACGTCGACCTCCAGGAAGAGCACGTCCGCCTGGCCCGGCAGCGGGTTCAGCCCGCGCTGCTCCTCCTCCTTGGCCCGGTACTCCGCGTCGTCGCCGGCCTGGCGCTTGTTCGCCACCAGGTCGAGCCGGCCGTCATGCTCGATGTTCTCCGTGATGAACCGCCGTGCGGTCTCGTCGAAGTCGATCTGCTCCACGCGCAGCTCGGTGGTCCGGGTGACCCGCGAGATCAGCGACACGACGATGATCCCCGCGATGAACGCCGCCGAGATCGCGATCCCGTCCGGCTTCTCCACGACGTTCGCGATCAGCGCGTAGAGCAGGATCAGCGTCAGCACGGAGAACGCGACGGCCGCGCCAGGCCGGCGGTGCCGCAGCGTGGAGATCGTCACCGCGACCGCCCCCGACACCATCATCGCCAGTATGCCGGTCGCGTACGCGCCGGCCTGCGCGTTCACATCCGCACCGAACGCGATCGTGATGCCGATACTGATCACCGTGTAGACCAGCACGACCGGCCGTACCGCGCGGCCCCACTCCGGCGCCATGCCGTACGCGGGCAGGTAGCGCGGCACGATGTTGATCAGCCCGGCCATCGCCGACGCGCCGGCGAACCACAGGATGAGGATGCTGCTGACGTCGTAGATCGTGCCGAACGCGTTGCCCAGGTACTCGTGCGCGAGGTAGGCGAGCGCGCGCCCGTTCGCGGCGCCGCCGGGCTCGAACTCCTCCGGCGGGATCAGCACGGTCGTGATGAAGGTCGTCGCGATCAGGTACACGGACATGATCAGCGCGGCGGTCGCGAGCAGGTGGCCGGTGTTGCGCACCCGCGACTCCAGGCGGTCCTTCGCGTTCTCACCGTCCGCCTTGATCAGCGGCATCATGCTGACCCCGGTCTCGAACCCGGACAGACCGAGCACCAGCAAGGGAAACGCGAGCACGGCCGGCCCGACGATGCCGAACAAGCCGCCGCCGTTCTCGGTCAGCCGGTCCACCCACGTCGACAGCGCGTCCGGCGTCGCGAACACCTCGCCGGCGCCGACGACCACGATCACCGCGTTGAGCGTCAGGAACACGGCCACGAGCGGGATCGCGACGCCGATCGCCTCGCTGAAGCCGAGCAGGAACACGCCACCGAGGATCAGCAGCAGCACGACCGTGATGAGGACTTCCTTGCCGTGCAGGAAACCCGGCAGCGCCGGGTTCTCCACCATGTGGACGGACGCGTCGGCGGCCGACAGCGTGATCGTGATGATCCACGACGTGGCGACGAACCCGAGCAGCACCAGCACGAAGATCTTGCCGCGCCAGAACGGGAGCAGGGACTCGAGCATCGCCACCGAGCCCTGCCCGTGCGGGCTCTCCCGCGCGACCCGCCGGTACATCGGCAACATCCCGAACAACGTCAGCGCGACGATCAGCAGCGTGGCGAGCGGGGAGAGCGCCCCGGCCGCGAGCGCGGCGATGGCGGGCAGGTACGACAGGGTGGAGAAATAGTCCACTCCGGTCAGGCACATGACCTTCCACCAGGCCTGCGGCTTGTGCGCGTGTGCCTCGTCGGTCGCCCGGCCGACCGGCGCGACCTGGTGTTTGAGCAGCCAGCCCGCGAGTCCGCGACGGGGTGGGCTCTGCCGCGCCGGGTTGTCCACACTCTCC
The DNA here is from genome assembly GCF_036555685.1 of Actinophytocola sp. Lineage (GTDB taxonomy): Bacteria > Actinomycetota > Actinomycetes > Mycobacteriales > Pseudonocardiaceae > Actinophytocola. The sequence continues at coordinate 2,831 of NZ_DATBKY010000008.1, forward strand.
GGTACGGCGAGCCGCGGTGCCGCGTCCATCCGTTTCCCTCCACCCCGCGCGGCTCACCGCGCGGGCAACAGGATGCCGGATCCGCCGCGGGTCCACACAACGGGTGGTCGGCTACTCGGGATCGACGCCGTGCGCGCGCAGCAGGATCACGCCCACCTCGCGGGCCCGGCCCGCGGCGGCCGTGTCGCCCTCGTGCGCGGCCATGATCGAGCCCTTCATGAGGATGTGCCACTGGCGGGCGAAGGAGTCGGCGTTCGCCACGCCCGCCGCGGCGGCCAGGCCCTTGAGGTAGTGCCGGATGTTGGCAAGGTGCTGCACGCTCGCCTGGTGGACCGCGGCGTCCTTGCCCGCGGTCTCGAGCATCGTGGTCAGGAACGAGCAGCCCTCGAAGTCCGGCCGGGCGAACCATTCGGCGAACACGTCGAAGATCGCGAGCAGCTGCTGGGCGGGCGTCTTGCCGCGGCGCTGGCTCTCGGCCTGCAGCCACTCCTCGGTCCACAGCCGCTCGCGGCGGCGGAGGAAGTCGAGGATCAGGTCGGTCTTGGACGGGAAGTTCCGGTACAGCGTCATCTTCGCCGTGCCGGCCCGGGCGATGATCGCGTCGACGCCGACCGTCGCCGTGCCCTCCCGGCTGAACAACTCGTAGGCGGCGCGCCCGACCCGTTCCCGGCCGCTCTCCTTGCTCGGTCCGTCCACCGTCGTCACCGCGTAGTCCGGTCGATTGATTCCTGTGCGTCACGATCGTAGACCCACGCTCGTGACGCGGCTGCGGCGTGTCGTTGCACGATAGCGGCCTGTTGTGACACCTGCGGGTTACCGTGCACCCCGAATGAGTGAGTGCGGTACGGATAGCCGGAGGCGACCGTGCGTAGTCAGGTACTGAGGCCGCCGTACGTCTACCGCTGGGCCGTTCTCATCGCGAGCACGGTGCTGCTGGTCGCGTTAGCGCTCCAGGCGCTCCAGCCCGACCCCGTGGTCGCCGACCGCGCGAACGTCGCACCCTCGGCGGCACCGGTGCGCAAGCCGGCCCCGGTGGCTCCCGACGTCGTCCGCCAGCTGCGCACGACCGACAAGGTCGTGGCCCTGACCTTCGACGACGGCCCGCACCAGGACTACACCCGCCAGGTCCTCGAGGTGCTCGCCGACCACCACGCGGTCGCCACGTTCTGCATGGTCGGCAAGCAGGTCCGCGAGCACCCGGACGTCGTGCGCGAGGTCGTCGACGCCGGCATGCGGCTGTGCAACCACACCGTCAGCCACGACGAGCAGCTGTCCCGCCGGTCCGCGGCGGCCATCGAGCGCGAGCTGGTCGAGGCGAGCGACCTGTTGCGCGACGCGGCCGGCGACGACGTCGGCATCCGGTACTTCCGCGCACCCGGCGGCAACTGGACGCCGACGCTCGAGCACACCGCGGCCCGGCACGGCATGCGGCCACTCGGCTGGTCGGTCGACCCGCGCGACTGGAGCCGCCCGGGCGTGGCGAAGATCGTCGCGGCGGTGCGGCAGAACGTCCGGCCGGGCTCGGTGATCCTGCTTCACGACGGTGGTGGCCGGCGCGACCAGACGGTCGCCGCGCTACGCATTCTGCTGCCCTGGCTCGCAGGTCAGGGCTATCGTTTCGACTTTCCCGGCTAGCGATCTTGCCCGTTTCGCCACGCGATCACCCGGGTAGCCCCTATGCTCGACGGAGGGTTACCCATCATGCACCACACGGACTGGACGACCACGGGAACTCTGGGCGACAGATACGTACTGCGCACCAGGGTTGGTTCCGGCCGTACCACCACCGTGTACTCCGCCGACGACGTGCGCCTCGAGCGCGAGGTCGCGGTCAAGGCCTTCCACACCGTTCCCGACCAGGACGGTCTCGCCCGGTTCGCCAACGAGGCCCAGGTGCTGGGTGGGCTGTCCCATCCGGGTCTCGTCACCGTCTACGACGTGAACCTCGACGCCCAGACGCCGTACATGGTCATGCGGCTGATCGACGGCGGTCCGCTGAGCGACCTCGTCCAGCCGGAGGGCCTGGAGCCCAGGGCCGTGGCCCGGCTAGGCGCCCAGCTCGCCGAGGTGCTGGCCTACGTGCACGAGCGCGGCGTCGTGCACGGCGACGTCGACGCCCACAACGTGCTGATCGACGCGGACGGCGACGGCCACCTGACCGGCTTCGGCGCCGACTACGGGCTCGGCACCGTGTCCGGCGACGTCTACTCGCTCGGGATGCTGCTCGCCGAGTGCCTGCCCTTCGGGCTCGGCGGCGAGTGGCGCGTGGTGCTGGCCGCCATGACCGACCCGGACCCGGACGCGCGCCCCACCGCGGACCGCGCCGCCGAGATGCTCCGCAACATCCTCGCCGGCGACACCGCCGAGTTCCCGCTCCCGCTTCCGCGCAGCGAGGAGGACGCGGTCGAGCCGTCGCTTCCCGGCAGGGAGACCAAGGAGCGCAAGGAACCGGGCACCGCCCGGCACATCCGGCCCGCCTACGCCGGGCTCACCGGGATGGGCCTCGCCATCTCCGCGCTCGCCGTGGTGCTCGCGACCACGGGCACCGAGCAGCCGGCCCGGCCCTCCGGCGAGCAGCCGCCCCAGGTCGTGCAGCCGACCGACCGGAACGCCCCGCAGCCACCGGGGCAGTCGTACCCGCAGGCACCGGGTCAGCGGCAGGCAGCGCCGCCGGAGTCCTCGAGCAGCGCCAAGAACCGGTCCAAACCGGCGCGCCCGCCGCAGTCGTCGCAGCCGTCCCAGCCGACCGCGCCGCCGCAGCAAGGCGACGGCAGTGACCAGCGCGATCCGGGCAACGGGCGCGGCCACGGCAACGGGCACGACCGGGAGGACGGCGGGCTTCTCGGCGGCCTTCTCGGACTGTGACCGCCGAACTCGGGTGAACAGTCGCAAATCCCCGACCATCGGCCGACGTGATCACGGCATGTGATGGCGTTAGATAAGGCGATGCGGCTTCGGGGAGTTGGCAAGCGATACGGAACCGGCCGGATGGTGCTCGACAAGGTCGACCTGGACCTCGTGCCCGGTGAGGTCGTGGCGATCACCGGCCTCAACGGCTCGGGCAAGTCGACCCTGTTGCGCCTGCTCGTGGGCGTCGTGCGGCCGACGAGCGGCACGGTCACCGGCCGGCCGAGGGAGGTCGGCTACGTCCCGGAGTACTTCCCCGACGACGACGCCCTCAGCGCGCTGTCCTACCTGACCCACATGGGCCGGGTGCGCGGGCTGACCACCAAGGACGCCGTCGACCGCGCCGGCCGCCTGCTCGACCGGCTCGGGCTCTCCGGCGGCCGGGGCACGCCGCTTCGCCGGCTGTCCAACGGAAACCTGCAGAAGGTGGCGATCGCGCAGGCCGTCATGGTCCGGCCGCGGCTGTTCGTCCTCGACGAGGCGTGGGCCGGCCTGGACGCCACCGCGCACACCGTGCTCGCCGAGCTCGTCGAGGAGATCGCCGGCGCGGACGGCACGGTCGTCTACACCGACCACCGCCAGACGGTCGGCGCCACCCGCGTGCTGGAAGTCGCGGCCGGCGGGCTGATCGAGCTCGACGCCGAACCGGTGCTCGTCACCCGGCTCGTGCTCGCCCCGCCGCCGGACACCGACCTCGACCAGCCCCTCGCCCTGCCCAAGCAGCTCTCCGGCGCGATGTCCATGGCCCACGACGGCGAGAAGGTCTTCGTGCAGGTCAAGCGATCCGAGGCGGACGAGCTGCTGATGTCCGTGCTCAAGGACCGCTGGTCGGTGCTGCGGGTCGACGAGCCCGTCGCGGTGGTGACGGGCGGGCTCGGCGCGGCGCTCCAGCCAGCTCCCGGGGCCGGCGCGGAGGCAGCCGCCGAGGCCGCCGGAGGTGCGGCGTGATCGCGCTCGTCCGCTACACCGTCGCCGTCATGGTCCACTCGCAGCGCTACCTGCCGCCGGTGCTGCTGTTCGTCATCTGCATCGGCACGTTCGCCCACGACGCGGGCGTCGAGCCGATGGTGCCGATCTTCGCCCCGATGACCGCGGTCGCGTTCGTGTGCGCCGCGTGGCTCACGGTCGTGCTGGTGACCGCCGAGGACCCGGTCCAGCGCGCGATCACCACGGTCAACGCGGGCCGGTCGTGGCCACAGCTGGCCGCCGTGGCGGTGGTCGTGCTGGCGACGTTCGCGGTGCTGAGCGCGGTCCTGCTGACGCTGCCCTTCGTCCTCGGCAACCGCGCCTACGGGCCGGTCGACCTGATCGTCGGCGCGGCCGCGCTGCTGACCGGCGCGTGCTTCGGGATCGCGATCGGCATGCCGACCTCCCGGCTGGTGTTCCGCCGCCAGGGCTACGCGCTGCTCGCCACGCTCGTGCTGATCATGACCTTCCTGCTCGTGCGCGGCCTGCCGCCGGTCAACACGCTCGTCATGCTGCTGACCGAAGAGCGCACCGAGCCCGCGGACATGCTGCTGCCCGAACTCGCGTACCTCGCGCTGGCCGTGGCCGTGCTCGCCGGCAGCCTCGCCGCCACCCAGGCGATCGTGTCGCGGCGTGACTAGTGTCCTGAGTCGGAAATCTGGCACATAATTCGCTGGTCCAGCTTCCTGCTGGCGGCGTTGCCGATCCACGCGAGTACGGTCCAGTACGAGGGCGAATCGGCGCCTTGCCAGCAGAAACCTGGCTCCACCGACCTAGGCACCGAATTTCCGCGGGATACTAGTTTCCCGAGTTCACCGCGGCCGTCGTGGCCACCGCCGCGGCCGCGGCCGTCGCCGCGTACACCGTCTCGATGGCCTTGCGGACCGCGGCCGCCGCCCACTGGCCCTTGGCGATCTCGTTGGCGCGCCGGTTCGCCGCGCGCTTGTCCGGCACGGCGACCACCGTGGTCACCGCGTTCAGCGCGGAGAGCAGCGAGATGAGCGCGGCGGTGCGCTCGTCGGGCCGCGCACCGGCCAGCGCGGCGCGGATCCGCTCGCGGACGGTCGCCTCGTGCGTGCTGTCCTGGGCGGGCAGCCGCTCGGCGGGGAACAACCCGAGCACCTTGCGCTTCTCGCGGCGCAGCACGCCCGCCTCGACGAGCCGGTCGGCGAGCTTGCGGCGCAGGTCGTTCGCGAGCGCGTCGAGGACGTACTCGGGCTTGCGGCCCTCCCGGTGGGCGAGCACCGCGAGCCCGTTCGCCAGGATCGGATCGGCGGGTGCCGGGCCCGGCCGCAGCACCAGCCGGCCGGCGCGCACGGACTCGCCCTTCTCGGCCACCCGGACCCGCTCGGCGAGCGTGAGCTCGACGAGCACGGCGCCGGCGAGCCCCTTGTCGAGCTCGGTCACCACGACCTTGCCCGACTCGTCGTCCAGTGCCAGCAGCAGCAACTCCTCGGCGAGCAACATGGCACCACGATATCGCTGAGGCGGACGCCATCTCCGTGCTGACATCGGGCCCGTCCTGCGGCAAGGTTGCGGCGAGAACACGCGACGAGAGGACCCCAATGCCCACTCCGGCACAGATCGGCGTCACCGGCCTCGCGGTCATGGGCCGCAACCTCGCCCGCAACCTCGCCCGCAACGGGTACGCGGTGGCGCTGCACAACCGCTCCGTGGCGCGGACGAAGTCACTGGTCGAGGAGCACGGTGACGAGGGCACCTTCGTGGCGGCCGAGACGATGGAGGAGTTCGTCGCGGCGCTGGAGCGGCCCCGGCGCGTGGTGATCATGGTGAAGGCCGGCGCGCCGACCGACGCGGTCATCGACGAGCTGGTGCCGCTGCTCGAGGACGGCGACATCGTGATCGACTGCGGCAACGCGCACTTCGCCGACACCCGCCGCCGCGAGGCGGCCCTGCGCGAGCACGGCCTGCACTTCGTCGGCGCGGGCGTGTCCGGCGGCGAGGAGGGCGCGCTGCTCGGACCGAGCATCATGCCGGGCGGCTCGGCCGAGTCGTACGCCTCGCTGGGCCCGATGTTCGAGAAGATCGCCGCGCAGGTCGACGGCACGCCGTGCTGCACGCACGTCGGCCCGGACGGCGCGGGTCACTTCGTCAAGATGGTGCACAACGGCATCGAATACGCCGACATGCAGCTGATCGCCGAGGCCTACGACCTGCTGCGCGACGGCCTCGGCGCCTCGCCGGCCGAGCTCGCCACGATCTTCGCCGACTGGAACTCGGGTGACCTGGAGTCGTTCCTGATCGAGATCACCGCCGAGGTGCTCGGGCACAGCGACGCGGCGACCGGCAAGAGCTTCGTCGACGTCGTGCTGGACCAGGCCGAGCAGAAGGGCACCGGCCGCTGGACCGTGCAGACCGCGCTGGACCTCGGGGTGCCCGTGACGGGTATCGCGGAGGCGACGTTCGCCCGCGGCCTGTCCGCACACCCGGAGCAGCGGTCGGCCGCGCGCGCGACGCTGCCCGGTCCCGACCGCGGCTCGGTGCCGGTGGCCGACCGGGACGCGTTCGTCGACGACGTCCGCAAGGCGCTCTACGCGTCCAAGGTCGTCGCCTACGCGCAGGGCTACGACCAGATGACCGCGGCGAGCGCCGAGTACGGCTGGGACATCGACCTGGGCGCGATGGCCACCATCTGGCGCGGCGGCTGCATCATCCGCGCACGGTTCCTCGACCGCATCCGGGAGTCCTACGAGGCGAACCCGCACCTGGAGTCGCTGCTCGTGGCGCCGTACTTCGCGGACGCGGTCGGGCAGGGCCAGGACGCGTGGCGGCGCGTGGTCGCCCACGCCGCGCGGGCCGGCATCCCGACCCCGGCGTTCTCCTCGTCGCTCGCGTACTACGACGCGCTGCGTGCCGAGCGCCTGCCGGCCGCGCTGATCCAGGGCCTGCGCGACTACTTCGGGGCGCACACCTACCGCCGCGTGGACCGCGAGGGCGCGTTCCACACGGTGTGGGCCGGCGACCGATCGGAGGTCGACGCCTGATCCACGCCACACGACGCGCCCCTTCGGCGCGTGACCGCTCCTCCTATACGATATAGCACACTGTCGACGCGAGGAGGGGTGATGGAGACCGTGCCCGGACCGGCCGAGGTCGCCGGCGGCGTGTGGAGCGTCGCCCTGCCGTTCCCGAACCCGCTCGGCTTCGCTTTCTCCTACGTCCTACCCGTGGCCGGCGGCGTGCTCGTCGTCGACGCCGGCTGGGACTCCGCGGAGTGCTGGGACGCCTTCCGCGCGGGGCTCGCCGCGGCGGGCGCCGGCCTCGACGACGTGGTCGGCGTCGTGGTCACCCACATCCACCCCGACCACTACGGGCTGGCGGAACGGATCCGCGCCGCCTCGCCCGCGTGGATCGCGGTGCACCCGGCGGAGCGGCCGCGCATCGCCGCGAACCGGCACGACCGGGAGCGGGCGATCGCCGACCTCGCCGAGTGGCTGCGCCAGGCCGGCGCGCCGCCCTCGGAGTTCGCGGAGCTCGCCGCGGACGAGGAGGACATCAAGGCCCGCATCTCGACGGTGGTGCCCGAGCGCGATCTGGTCGACGGCCAGGCGGTGCCCGGCACGGACGGCGCCCTGGTGGCCGTGCACACGCCCGGCCACACGCCAGGTCACCTCTGCTTCCACGACCGGCAGCGCGGCCTGCTGTTCACCGGCGACCACATCCTGCCCCGCGTCACCCCGAACATCTCGAAGCGCCCGCAGTCCGATGTGGACCCGCTGCGGGACTTCATGGCCTCGGTCCGGAAGGTCCGCGCCTTCGGCGACGTCACCGTCCTGCCCGGACACGAGCGCGCCTTCACCGGGTTGTGGGACCGGCTGGACGTGCTGGCCGCCCACCACGACGAGCGGCTCACGGAGATCGTGGCGGCGGTCGGCGCCGGGGCCGGCACGGTGTGGGAGGTGGCCTGCGCGGTGCGCTGGTCCCGCCCGTTCGAGCGGCTGCAGGGCCGGGCGCGGCGCTCGGCCATCGGCGAGACGTTCTCCCACCTATACCGGCTCGCCGTCGAGGGCCGCGTCCGCTGGGAGCCCGGTCGGCCCGACCGCTGGCTGCCGGCCCGCGAGCACGTCGCCTAGCGGAGCCGCACGGTCGTTCCGGGCACCGCCGGCACGAACTCGCCGATCACCGGTGCGCCCGGGATCTCGCCGGCGATCAGCAGGCCGCCGGAGGTCTGCGCGTCCGCGAGCAGCAGCAGGGTGAGCTCGTCCGCGTCGCCCGCGTCGAGGTGTGGGCGGACCCAGTCGAGGTTGCGCTTGGTGCCACCGGACACGAAGCCCTCGCGCGCGGCCGCGACGGCGCCGTCCAGGTAGGGCACGGCCGCGGCCGACACGACCGCGGTGACCCCGCTCGCGCGCGCCATCTTGTGCAGGTGGCCGAGCAGCCCGAAGCCGGTCACGTCGGTGGCCGCGCGCACGCCGGCCGTGAGGGCCGCGGCGGCCGCGTCGCGGTTCAGCGCGGCCATGGACTCGACCGCGTTCGCGAACACCTCGCCGGTCTGCTTGTGCCGGTTGTTGAGCACGCCCACGCCGAGCGGCTTGGTCAGGCTGATCGGCAGCCCGGCGGCCGCGGAGTCGTTGCGCAGCAGGCGATCCGGGTGCGCGGTGCCGGTGACCGCGAGGCCGTACTTCGGCTCCGGGTCGTCGATCGAGTGGCCGCCCGCGAGGTGGCAGCCGGCCTGGCCGGCGACCGCGAGCCCGCCGCGAAGAACCTCGGTGGCGAGCTCGGCCGGCAGCACGTCGCGGGGCCAGCCGAGCAGGTTCACCGCGAGCAGCGGCGTGCCACCCATCGCGTAGATGTCCGACAGCGCGTTGGCCGCGGCGATGCGGCCCCAGTCGTAGGCGTCGTCGACCACGGGCGTGAAGAAGTCCGTTGTGGACAGAATGGCGGTGTCCCCGTCGAGGCGCACCGCGGCCGCGTCGTCGCCGCTGTCCAGCCCGACGAGCAGCTCGGTCTCCGCGGGCCCGGTGCCGAGCAGGCCACTCACCATGTCCTCGAGCTCGCCCGGCGGTATCTTGCAGGCGCAGCCACCGCCGTGGGCGTACTGGGTGAGGCGGACCGCGGTCGTCATACCGGTAAGCCTACGCCGCTATACTCTCTATCCGGAGGCGTACGTGTTCCTGGTGGACGCCGCGGTCTTCAAAACCGACGTGGCCCGGTATCCGGGTCAGGCAGGTTCGATTCCTGTCCGCCTCCGCCAGCTTTCCCCGAGGGACGTCTCGCCATGCACGTGCTCGCCACCGCCGGCCACGTCGACCACGGTAAGTCGACGCTGGTCCGCGCGCTGACCGGGATCGAGCCCGACCGGCTCGCCGAGGAGCGCCGCCGGGGCATGACGCTCGACCTGGGCTTCGCGTGGACGACGCTGCCCGGTGGCGAGACCGTGGCGTTCGTCGACGTGCCCGGGCACGAGCGGTTCATCGGCACGATGCTCGCCGGGGTCGGCCCGGTGCCGGGCGTGGTCGTGGTGGTCGCGGCGGACGAGGGGTGGCGCGCGCAGACCAGCGAGCACGTCGAGGTCCTCGACTCGCTGGGCGTGCGGCACGGCCTGCTGGTGGTCACCCGCGCAGACCTCGCCGACCCCGCTCCCGCCCTGTCCTACGCGCGCGAGCGGCTCGCCCGCACCTCGCTCGGCGACGTCGAGGCGGTCGCGGTCAGCGCGGTCACCGGCGCCGGCCTCCCCGAGGTACGCGCGGCGCTGGACCGGCTCGTCGCATCGCTGCCGCCGCCGGTGACGGACGGCCGGGTGCGCCTGTTCGTCGACCGGGCGTTCACCGTGCGGGGGAGCGGCACGGTCGTCACCGGCACGCTGGGCGCGGGCACGCTGCACACGAACGACCGGCTGCTGCTCGCCCCGGCGGGGACCGAGGTGCGGGTGCGCGGGCTGGAGTCGATGGGGGAGCGGCACGAGTCGGTCGCCGCGGTGGCGCGGGTGGCGGTCAACCTGCGCGGGTTGCCGGTCGAGGAGGTGCGCCGCGGGCACGTGCTGATCACGCCGGACCGCTGGGTCCGTACCTCCGCCTTCGACGTCCGGTTGTCCTCTCTCGACCCCGCGGACCTGCCCGGGGACCTGTTGCTGCACATCGGTTCCGCGGCGGTGCCGTGCCGGGTGCGCCCGTTCGGCGAGGACACCGCGCGGGTACGGCTCGCCTCGCCGCTGCCGCTGCAGCCCGGTGACCGGGCTGTGCTGCGCGAGCCGTCGAGCCGGCTGGCGACCGGCGTGGTGGTGCTGGACGTGGACCCGCCGCAGCTGCGCCGCCGCGGGGCCGCGCTGAACCGGGCGATCGAGCTCGAGGAGGCGACCGGCAGCCCGGACGTGCTGGCCGAGGTGGCGCGGCGGGGGAGCGTCACGCGGGAGTGGCTGGCCGCGGTGGGCGTGCTCGGCGGCGCCGATCCCGCGCCTCCGGAGCTGGTGTCGGTCGGCGACCACCTGGTGGACCCGGCGACGTGGCAACGCTGGGGCAAGGACCTCGCCGCGGCGGTCGACGAGCACCGGGCCGCCGCGCCCCTCGAACCGGGCCTGCCGGCGAAGGCGGCCGCCCAGGCGATCGGCGTGCCCGACCTGCGGCTGGTCGAGGCGCTGGTGCGCGACTCCGGCGGCGCGCTCGTGGCCCGCGGCGGCCGCATCACACGTCCCGGCGCGGCGCCCGGCTTCTCGAACGCGGCACGGCGCGCCCTGGACGAGGTCTGCCGCCGCCTGGCGGCGAACCCGCTGGACGCCCCGAGCGTGCCGGAGCTCGCCGACGCGGGTCTGACCCGGGAGATCCTGGCCGCCGCCGCGGCCGCGGGCATGGTCCTCCGCCTGCCCACGGAGGTCATCCTGCATCCGACGGCCCCCGAGGCGGCCCGGTCGGTGCTCGTGGCCCTGCCGCAGCCGTTCACGCTGTCCGACGCCCGCCAGGCGCTGCACACGACCCGCCGGGTGGCGGTGCCGTTCTTCGAGCACCTGGACTCGCTGGGCATCACCGTCCGAGTGGACGCGAACCTCCGCCGCATAGCCGACCGCTGACCCCGAACCGCCGCCTGGGGGATTCGTCACAGCGCCGCCACTGTTCTCGACCACGCACAGGCGATAATATATCTTCTACTATAGCTGCTGCACGGGTGTGTGAACGGGAGGTCTGATGAGCGACGACACGAATCCGGAGTACGGCAAGATCACCGATGAGGCGGTGGCGAGGCTGAAGGCCCGGCTCGGCAAGCGGTATCCCATCCAGCAGCCGTACCTGCGCCACATCAACCAGGACAGCATCACCCACGTGGCCCGCAGCGTCGGCGACGACAACCCGCTCTACGTCGACCCCAAGTACGCCTCCACCACCCGCCACGGCCGCCTCATCGCGCCGCCCGCGATCTTCTACGCCGGCGCCTGGGGAAGCTGGGACCTGCGCCGCGGCCAGGGTCTGCCCGGCGTGCACGGCCTGCACTCCGGCGACGAGTGGCGCTACTTCCGCCCGCTCTACGAGGGCGACGAGATGCACGCGACCAAGGAGCTGGTCCGCGCCGACCCGATGGAGGGCCGGCTCGCGGGCAAGAAGATGTACATCCAGGCCGACGAGATCCGCTTCTACAACCAGAAGGACGAGCTCGTCGCCATCCAGGTCATGCCGGTCATCCGGGCCGAGCGCGAGGAGTCCAAGAAGCGCGGCAAGTACACCGACATCCAGCGCGCCACCTACACCGATGAAGAGATCGCGCAGATCGATGCCGAGTACGAGGCCGAGATCCCGCGCGGCGCCACCCCGCGGTACTGGGAGCGCACGGAGATCGGCGAGGACGTCGACCCCGTCGTGAAGGGACCGCTCACCTTGCCGGACATGGTCACCTGGCTGCAGGCGATCGGCTCGCCGCACGTGCGCAGCGGCAAGTACTGGCAGCAGTACCGCAAGTCCTCGCCCAAGGTCGCCGTCAAGGACCCCGAGACCGGCATCCCGCAGGCCGTCGAACGCGTGCACTGGGACAACTTCATGGCCGCCGAGATCGGTATGCCGGCCGCGTACGACTACGGCTCCCAGCGCGGCGGCTACGCGACCTACTTCGCCACCAACTGGGTCGGCGACGACGGCTGGGTGGCCGAGCTGGACTTCCAGTACCGCGGCATGTTCTTCAACGGTGACGTCTTCCGTATCAACGGCAAGGTCGTCGACAAGTGGCGCGGCGCCAAGACCGGCACCGGCTACGTGAAGGTCGAGTTCCACACGACCAACAACCGCGGCGACGACATCATGCCCGGCACCGGGATCATGGCGCTGCCGTCGGAGGAGACCGGACCCGTCGAGTTCCCCGTGGACGTCCGCGAGGACGGCCGCGCATAGGGAACCAGGCCGAGTGCTTCGCAAACCGCACCTCAGTGGGAACGTGACGCACGCCGGCCACAGGTACGTGACCAAACGAAACCTTCCATGCCCAACGTAACCAACACATTGAAATGCGGGGAGGCGGAAGTGTTGTACGTGTTCCGGCCGGTACCGTTCGACGACCAGCAGCTGCTCCAGCTCGCCCGCCGGCTGGACACGTTGCGCGGCAAGCGGATCGGCTTCATCGGCAACCTCAAGCCCAACTGCGACGTCCTGCTGCACACCACCGAGGACCTGCTCGGCGAGCGGCAGGGCATCGCCGGCACGGTCTACCGGGAGAAGGCGAGCTGCAGCAGCGGCGCGCCGGCGGCGATGCTCGACGAGATCGGCGAGACCTGCGACGCGGCCGTCGTCGCCCTCGGCGATTGAGGCTCCTGCACGTCGTGGAGTGTCCATGACGCCGTGGAGCTGGAGAAGCGCAACATCCCTACCGTGACGATCGTCGGCGAGACCTTCCGCATGATCGCCGAGTACGAGAGCGAGGGGCTCGGCCTGCCGGGCCTGCCGCTCGCGATGGTCGAGTACCCGATGGGTGGCGTGCCGACCGAGGAGGCCGTCGCGCGGGCCCACCGCGCGTTCGGCCAGATCCTCGCCGGCATCACCGAGAACGGGAGGGCCTGATGTCGTTGGCCGGCAAGGAGATCGCGGGCGAGCCCATCGCCTACGACGACGCCGAGGCGATGTCCGACGACTTCTACGCGTCACGGTGGACCGACGGCCTGCCGGTCGTCGCGCCCACCGAGGAACGCGTGGCCCGCATGCTCGGCGACCACGACGGCACCGAGCCGCTCGGCACGATGCCGCCGCGCTGGCGGCGCACCTACGTCCACCACGTGGCGGTCAACGCCGTCATGGCCGGGTGCCGCCCGGACTACTTCCCGGTCGTGCTGGCCGGGATCCGGGCGGTGCTCGACCCGGGGCTGAACCTGTACGGCGTGCAGGGCACCACGAACCCGGCCGGCGTGATGCTCGTCGTGAACGGGCCGGCGCGCACGGAGCTGGACGTCAACAGCGGGCACAACCTGTTCGGCCAGGGCTGGCGGGCGAACGCCACGATCGGCCGCGCCATCCGGCTCTGCCTGATCAACATCGGCGGCGGGCTGCCGGAGCTCGGCGACATGTCCACGCTGGGCAACCCGAACAAGTACGGCTCGTGCATCGCGGAGAACGAGGAGGAGTCTCCCTGGGCGCCGTTCCATGTCGAACGTGGGTTCGCCGCGGACCGGTCGGTCGTGACCGCGGCCGGCGTGACCGCGCCGCAGAACATCGCGATCCTCTCCCAGGACCCGATCGCGATCCTCGACGGCATCGCCGGCGCGCTGATGTCGAGCGGGTCGAACCTGCTGCTGTTCACCGCCCAGCCGCTCGTGGTGATCGGCCCGGTGCACGCGAAACACCTGGCGCGCAACGGGTATGACAAGAAGTCCGTGCGCGAGTACCTGTGGGAGAAGGGCACGCTCGACATCACCGGCGTCGGCGGCACGGACGGCAAGGCCATGCGCGAGTGGAAGGCCCGCTGCTACCACGTCGACGGCGACCGCGAGCTGCTGCGCCCGGCCGTCACGCCCGACGACATCGGGATCGTGGTGGCCGGCGGAAGGAGCGGCCCGCACAGCGCGGTGCTGCAGCCGTTCAACATCACGCGGCT
>NZ_DATBKY010000009.1:0-22366 GCF_036555685.1 Actinophytocola sp.
GTCTCGGGCACCGCGAGCGCGTCGCGGACCTCCTCGATGCCGTGGCTCTGCTTGCCGTCGAAGCAGTTCAGGCCGACCACGTACGGCAGCCCGCGGTCCTCGAAGAAGTCGATGGGCGAGAACGAGTCCGCGAGCCGCCGGGTGTCGGTCAGCACGACCGCGCCGATCGCGCCGCGGACGAGGTCGTCCCACATGAACCAGAACCGCTCCTGTCCGGGCGTGCCGAACAGGTACAGCACGAGGTCGGAGTCCAGCGAGACCCGGCCGAAGTCCATCGCGACCGTGGTCGTCTGCTTGTGCGGGGTCGCCTCCAGGTTGTCGATGCCCGCGCTCGCCTCGGTCATCACCGCCTCGGTGGTCAGCGGCATGATCTCGGAGACCGAGCCGACGAACGTGGTCTTGCCCGCGCCGAACCCGCCGCCGACGACGATCTTCACCGATGTCATCGACGCGGCCGGGCGCTCGGCCGGGGCCTCAAAGCCGACGGAGTCCACTCAGAACCCTTTCCATCAACACGAGGTGGGCCTTGTTGGCGCCACCGGTAGCGGTCTTGTGCACGATGACGAGGCCGAGGTTGGCCATGTCGCCCAGCAGCACCTTGGCCACGCCGAGCGGCACGTGCAGCAGGGTGGCGACCTCGGCGACCGATCGGGGCTCGCCGCACAGCTCCGCGACGCAGCGGTGCTCGGTCTGCGTCAGCGCCTCGATGTCCGCACCGAGCTCGCTGGTGGTGACGAGGGCCTCGATCCGCAGGTCCATCGTCGCCCTGGTGCGGCCGCGGGTCCACGCGTACGGGCGCACGATCGCGGCGTCGGCCGCGTCCGCGAGCTCGGCCTCCACCGCGTCCAGGTGCGTCTCGGGCCGGGGCACCGGTCTCGGGTACGGCCGGGGGACCGGGCTGGGTGGTGCCGGCCGGCCGGCGTGCGGCACGATCTCCTGACTGGACACGGGTCCGGTTTGCTCCATTGTGGACGTCAGGGACGGGTGGAGTCGTTTCCTTCGCTTGTGCCGCCCGCCGCCGAGCGTCAGCTCGTCGACCACGTCGGCGAACGTCTGCCCCGGACCGGCGGCCGCCCCGTCGGGCGGTGGGCCGAAGAAGCCGGTCACGCCGGCTGCCCAACCATCCTCCCGCCGGCGCCCTGGAGCTGGGCTCGAAGCTCCGGAGTCAGGATCTGCCCGACGCGGTCGACCAGCAGCGTCATCTCGTACGCCACCTGACCGATGTCACAGATCGGAGCGGCGAGGACGGCGAGGCAGGACCCGTCGCCGATGGCCATCAGCAGCATGACCCCACCCTGCATCTCGACGATCGTCTCCTTGACGGCCCCGGCCTCGAAGCACCGCGCGGCGCCGTGGGTGAGGCTCACGAGTCCGGACGCGACGGCCGCGAGCTGGTCCGCCCGGTCCGCCGGCAACCTGGCCGACGAGGTGAGCAGGAGACCGTCGGCCGACACGACGACGGCATGCGCTACTCCGGGGACCCGCTCGGCGAAGTCGTTGACCAACCACCCGAACTGGTTCGGTTGGGTGTGCGGGTTCATTCACTCTCCTGTTGCTCGTTCTCGGGGTGACCGTTCGCTGTTCCTCGTTCGGCGAGGTTGCGCCGCCCGCGCGACAGCCCCTGCTGGAAGCTGCCGAGCCGGCCACGCAACTCCTCGGCCCGGTCCAGCCGGAGCGGACCGCCGCCGGCCGGGGCCACGCCGCCCGGCACCAGGTGCTGTCCGGCGCTGCGCCGGGGCAGGCCGCCGGAGGTGAAGTCCACCGGCGTGGACGTGGACACGCTGTTCGCCGCGCACCACCCGATGTCCGCCGCGAACCGCCAGCCGGCGCCGGTCAGGTCGACCTCGCCCGGGTTCCGGGGCTGGGCCACCGGCGGCGCGGCGGGATCGGGTTCGTCGCCGCCGGCGCGGCCCTCCCGGCGGTCCCGCGCCCGGCGCACACCGTGGCGGTAGTCGCTCAGCCGCTCGCGCATCTCCTCGGCGCCCCGCCCGGGCCGGGGCGGCCCGGTCGTCGCGTCGCCCGCGCTGCCGGGCACCAGGCGCCGGCCGGCACTGCGCCGGGGCAGGCCGTGCTCGGTGAAGGCCTCCGGCTCGGCCCGCGACACCGAACGCGCCACGTCGAAGCCGGAGTCCGCGGCGAACCGCCAGCCGCCGTCCGGCCGCGGCTGCTCGCCGGGTCCCGGCGCGGCGTTCGCCGCGGTGTCCGGGGCGGAATCCGGATCCTGCTCCGGGGAGGGGGGCGAGCCGTTCGCCCCGGCCTTCCGCGAAGCGGGCTTGTCCGAGATCGTCCGGAACCAGGCCGAGACCATCGCGTCGAAGATCGGCGTCGTCTCCTCGAGCGCCCACGGATCGACCGGCCGGCCCGATCCTGTGGTGGTCCACCAGCCGGTGTTCTGGGTGTCGCGCGACGCCGGCTTGAACAGCCCGGTCGCCGGCGAGACCTCGCGGCCCGGCCGCGTGAACGGCTTCCCGGGCGAACCCGCCGCGGGACCGGGCATGCGCGCGCCGGGAGTGCGCCGGGGCAGCGGGCCGAGCTCGTCCTCGGGCGCGGCCGCCTTCGAGTCCGAAGTAGACCCCGAAGTAGACTCCGCGGCCGGCTCGGGCTCGGCTTCGTGCTCCGGTTCGTGCTCCGGCTCGTCGGCGGCGTTGTCCACGTCCGGCTTGCGGCGCGGCAGCGGTGCCGGCTCGAACCCGGACGGGAGGCCGTTGGTGCCGTTGACCGGGGAACCGTCGGCGTGCCCGCTGGTGTGGCCGTTGACCTTCGGCGTCCCGTCGGCCGAGAGCGTGCTCGTGTCCGCCCGCTTGGCCGGCGAGATCGTCTCGGTCCCGACCGGGGTGGCGAGGTCGGCCGGGACCGTCACGGTGGCCCGCACGCCGGTGACGTCGTGCCCGCCACCCAGCCGGACCTCGATGCCGTGCCGGCCGGCGAGCCGGCCGATCACGAACAGGCCCATCCGGCGCGACGTCGACACGTCGATCGACCCGGAGTCGACGAGCTTGTCGTTCGCCTCGTCGAGCTCCGCCTGACCCATCCCGATGCCCTCGTCGAGCACCGCGACGCACACCGAGCCGTCCTCGAACAAGTGGCTGGCGATCGTCACCTGCGTGTCCGGCGCGGAGAACGCGGTCGCGTTGTCGAGCAGCTCCGCGGTGAGCCGGACGATGTCGCCGACCGCGTAGCCGACGATCCGCACGCTCGGCGGCGGCAGCATGACGACCCGCTGGTACTGCTCGATCTCCGACACGGCCGCACGGAGCAGGTCGGCGAGGCTCGCGGGTTTCTGGTTGCGCCGGCCGACGTCGCTGCCGGACAGCACCATCAGGTTCTCGTTGTTGCGCCGCATCCGGGTCGCCAGGTGGTCCAGCTGGAAGAGCGTGGCGAGCTGGTCGGCGTCCTCCTCGTCGCGCTCCAGCCGTTCCAGCAGCTGCAGCTGGCGCTGCACCAGGCCCTGGCTGCGGCGGGAGAGGTTGACGAACACGCTCGAGTACTTCGCCCGCAGGCCGGCCTGCTCGGTGGCGAGCCGCAGCGCCTGGCGCTGCACCGCGTCGAACGCGCGGGCCACCTGGCCGACCTCGTCCATCGAGGTGACCGGCACCGGCTCGACCGCGATAGGCCCGGCATCGTCGCCCCGGTCCCGGATCCTCGCGACCGCATCCGGTAGCCGGTGCTCGGCCACCTCGAGGGCGCTGCGTCGCAGCGCGGACAGCGAGCTCAGCAGGTGCCGTCCCACGACGAACATCACCACGATCGCGACGACCAGCGCGACCAGCAGGATCACCGCGGCGAGCCCGGCACCGTCGCTCGCCTCGTCCTGCAGGGTGGCGGACCGGTCGCGCAACTGGCGGCCGAGCGAAGACGAGGCGTCGCCGATCCGGTCCTCGGTCAGCTTCGAGGCGTCGTTCCACTCCGGGGCGTTCGCCGGGATGTCGACGCCGGGACGGGTCGCGAGCACGTTGCTCACCACGTTGTTCCGGCCGGCGATCCCGGTGCCGCTCACTTCGTCGTCGTACGCGTGCCGGCGCTCGGGGCCGGCGACCGTGTAGAAGTCGGTGGTGCTGTCGGCGAGGCGGCGCGCGGAGTTGCGCAACGCCTCGAGGTCGGGCCCCGCGAGCCCGCCGCGCACGATGCCGGCGCCGATGAGCGCGTGCTGGAAGGCGACCTGCTCGCGGACGACCTCGAGCTCGTACAGCGCGGAGGACGTCGCGGCGAGCCGCGGGTCGAGTGCCTCCGCGGCCATCGTCCGGTCGAAGCGCAGCAGCGCGTCGATGACGCCGGTGTAGCGGCGGAGCGCGGTCGACGGGTCGATACTGCGGGCGAGCACCTGCTCGCGGATGCCGGGCAGCTCCTTCAGCAACCGGTCCGCGTCGTCGTATGCGGCGGCGGTGACCTCCTCGTCGAGCGTGACGCGGCCGGCGGCGCGGAGGAAGCCCGCGCGGGCGGCGTCCGAGGCGGCGCGCTCGCCGGCGGTCTCCGGCTCGATGTCGGCGGCGCCGGCGGCGATCAGGACCACGCCGGTGGTCCGCTCCCGCTGCAGCGACTGGATCAGCGTGCGCAGCTCGGAGTTGACGGCGACGAGCCGGTCGACCCTCCGGTAGGCGGCCGCCTCGTCGATCTGGTCGCTGATCTGCATGGCGCCGAGCACGATGGCGAAGACGACCGGCACCAGCGTGACGGCGGCGAGCTTGATCGGCAGGTTCCAGTCGCGCCAGTTGGCGAGCACGCTCCACAGTGCCGCCAGGCGGCCCGGCTGCCCGGTGCTTGTCACGTTGTCTGTCAAGACAGCAGCCTCAATTTCAGAATGAGGAATGGTGATTCGAGCCGAGCGCGTCGCTTCATGCCCCAGACACATCCGCGACGGCGGGAACTGAGGAACGATCGTACAGGAATCAACGGTATACGAAAGTGTTCCGCTAAATGCCCGCTGACCTGGGCGGACAACCACAAAGGCGATCGAATGGGCCGCCCGAACCCCAATCCGGGCGCAGTTGATCATGGCCGTACTACTTTGTGTCTGAACGACACCTGCTGAATAACCCGATCGTGTAATCGTCTCCCGGCTCGGGCGATTGACGGAGTCGCGAACGAGCTGGTTGCCCCACCGCCTCGGCCGCCCCGGCCGGCCCGTTCGGCCCGGCCGGGGTAGCTCAACTGCGGAAAGTGGGCACCGCGGCCGCGCCGGGGAACCGTTGCCGTGCCTGGCAAGGCGCACGCTCGTCGCCCGTCCGCGCGCCACGATCGGTGACCTTGAACCGCCGGCCCGCGACCGTCGCAACGCAACGTGGCTCAGGGATTCACCGATAGGTGTGAATGTCTACAAGAAGTTCGCTCGCCGGCGTAACACCGAACTACTCACCAGGTTTGACGAACACCCGGATCGCCGTCGTATAGTCCCGTCCCGGCATCCGTGGCCGGCGGCCGCGATTACGAGACGCCAACTCCACTGGCGAACCTGATTGCGAACACCGTGGAATTAGGAGTTCGCCGCCCATCTTCAGCGGAGGAACATATGACTCAGCGAGTTCACTCCCCGATTGCCGCGCGTTCTCCGGCGCCGCTTCCGCGCTTCGTCTTCCCGGCAACGGCTGTTCTTCCTCTGGTACCTGACCACGTGCTGCTCGTACGCCTACGTGCGGTGCGCACGCGACCGGCTCGACCCGCGCGGCACGCGCTGGGGCACGTACGGCGGGGCACGGCTCGTGCCTGGGACTCGTATTCGTCTCGCCGGTGGTCCCGGACGCGCCGACGTCGATCCTCGCCGGCGGAGACGAGGTCCGCTCGCTGACCGGGATCGGTTCCTGACGTGCCGGGTGGCCGCCTAGAGCGCGCTGCCCCCGCGAACCCTGGCGGTCACCCGGCGCTCCACGAAGAACGACACGAGCGGCACCACGCCCGCGAGCATGACGAGCACCGTGCCCTTGAGCGACCAGCGCGCCTTGAGCGCGAGGTCGACCACCGTGAGCAGGTAGACGATGTACAGGAAGCCGTGCACGGGCCCGACGATCGCGACGTACCGGTCCTCCGCGAAGGCGTACTTCAGCACCATCGCCGCGCAGAGCGCGAGCAGCCCGACGCCGACGATGTAGGCCATGACCCGGTACCGCGCGAGCGCCCCGCGGACGCCACCGGCACTCGCGGCCTGGGCCGGGTGCTCCTCGTCGGTCAGCGGTTGCTCACTCATGACTGCCTCTCCTGGTGCCGGGCGTTGAGCTCGGCGAGGTAGCGGTTGTACGCGGCCAGCTCGGGATCGTCCTCGGCGGCGGGCTCGGCCACCGCTCGCGGCCGCGGTCGGGGCGGTGGTTGCGGCGGCGGTGCCGGCTCCGGCGTCAGGCGCGGTGCCGCCGGGGCGCTCTCCCCGTGGCGGGCACGCAGCGTGCGCAGGCGCCAGAACATGAACGCGGGGAACAACCCGAAGAGCGGCCACTGCAGCACGTAGCCGAAGTTCTGCCAGGTGCCGCTGGCCGACTCGAAGCGCTGCCACTGCCACCACGCCAGCCCGACGCACACGACCAGCGACAACACGCACAGCGCGACGATCCCCGTCCTTCGCGCCAACAGCCGGCCGTTCACGGTACCGACGCTAACACCAGCGCCTGAGCGCCTCCCGCCAGGCAGCACCCCGCACCACGGTTACATACGATCCGCGATCGCCTCGATGAACGAGATCGACTCGTCCGGGCTCAGGGCGGCCGACCGTAGCCGGGCAAGCACAGCCCTTGCCTCCGCGACGACCTCGATGTCGTCGACATGCATCGAACCCGTGATGGTCTCCGTGTACAGGACATCGGGGTCGTCCGCGTCCGGATAGCTCAGCACGACGAGGGCGCCGTTCATGCCGACACGGGTGCCCAGCGAGTTCGGCAGCACCTGAATGGTGACCGCGGGAAGTTCGGCGCTCTTGACGAGGTGCCGGAGCTGGTCGTGCATCACCTCCATACCGCCGACGTTCTTGTGCAGGGCCGACTCATCGATGAGCGCTACGAGGTCGATCGGATGCTCAGGGTCGGTGAGCCTGCGTTGCCGGGCCATCCGGAGCGCCACGTTGTTCGCCAGCTCCTGTGCTGTCCACGGATGTAGACGTCCGTCGAAGATGGCCCGCGCGTACGCCTCGGTCTGGAGCAACCCGGGTATGAGGACCAGGCACAGCTCGATCTTGGCCGAGGCATCGGCCGCGAGGCCGGTGAAGCCGCGGTCGCGGTATCGCGGTGAGAGGTACTGGACCCACCAGCCCGCGGACCTCGACTGCCGGACGAGGTCGAGGAGGTCCGGGTCGTACCGATCGTAGAGGTCCATCATCGAACGGGCGACATGAACGTCCACTCTGGACTGGCCGGTCTCGAGGCCGCTCAGGGCGCTCTTCGTCTTGTCGAGCTTGGTCGCGGCCTCCGCCAGCGTCAATCCCGCCTGGACGCGCATGCCCCTGATCCGACGCGCCACCCGCATTCGCTGATGTGTCGGGCCCAACAACGCCACCGTCGATACCTCCGGCCGCCGATCTCACGAGCATCGCAGCCGGAAACGCAACAGTGGGATTCCCACGCGCCGAAGCCCCGCCGCAATGCCAGGAAGGCGTCTTTGCAGGCATCCGCCGCGCGGGCGCGGTCAGGTTTGGGCCATGGCCGTTCGCGCGTAGCCGTCGGCGAGGCCGAAGACCTTCTGGCCGTAGGGCACGGAGTTGTTGTAGGAGAAGACCGCCTGCCACCAGTCCGCCGGCTGGGCGAGGTCGCGACCGTTCGCGCAGAGGTAGCGGGCGGCGGCGAGCGCGGCGTCGTCGATCTGCTGCGGGTCGCCGCGGCCGTCGAGGTTCGCGTCCGCGGCCCAGCGTGCCCACGTGGACGGGATGAACTGCATGGGTCCGACCGCCCGGTCGACGCGCGGGTCGCCGTCGAAGCGGCCGCCGTCCGTGTCCGACACGGCCCGCACGCCGGAGGAGCCGTCGAGCGGCACGCCGACGATGGGCTTCGACGGCCGGCCGTCGTCGCCGAGCGTGGCGCCGCCGTACTGCCCATGGTCGGACTCGATGCGCCCGATGCCGGCGAGCGTGGCCCAGGAGATGTGGCAGCCGGGGTCGGAGCTGTACATGACGAGCTCCGCGTTGCCGTACGCCATGAGCGCGCGGGCGGGCACGCCGGTCGGCCCGGCGAGGCTGCGGGCCCAGGCACGCAGCGGGTCCTCGCCAGGCTTCGGCTGCGGCTTGGCCTGCGGTTTCGCGGCCTTGCCGACCGCCGCGGGCGCGAGGGCGCCGGGCTGGACGTCGGCCGCGGGCACCTCGTCGGCCGGCACCTCGGCGGCGGCCGGCGGGCGCTCGTGCGGCCACGTCACGGCCTTGAGCGCGAACACGCCGCCGCCCGCGACGGCGAGCACGGAAACGACGACACCGAGCCTGACGAGCAGTCCGAGCCCGCGTCTGTGCGGGCGGGTACTGCCGGGATCAGGCTCGGTGTCGGTCACACAAGGTCAACGACGCGGGCAGGGCGGCGTTACTGACGAGTTCCGGATCTCGAGCGGTGCGCTAGGCGGAGCGGCGCTCGGCCTGGCGCTGCAGCCGGGCCACGCACCAGGCGGGCGCGCTGCCCTTGCGCAGGTGCTGCAGGACGGTCAGCGGGCCGAGCCGGCGGGCCAGATCCGACGGCGCGAGGCCGGCCGCGCGGTAGTCCAGCGCGCGCTGGTCGAGCGGGCTGATGCCGGCGTCCCACCACTCCTTGGCCTCCGCCAGACCGCCCACCATCTGCCACCAGCCGGCGGCCGCGGAGAGCAGGTCGGCCGGCACCTCGGGGAGGCGCTCGCGCATGGCCGCGAAGAACTCGGGATCAACGGAATCGACTGCGGCCCAAGCAGAGTTGCCCCCGCGGGCGCGCTGTCCGGGCACGCCGGGGCTCGGCTGCACCGGTACGTCCGCGAGCCACTCCGACGCGATGCGGTTGATCTCGTCCGACTCGGCGGCCTTCGTGTGGTCCTCGGTCCACTGCCGGACCAGGTCGTCCACGCCGGAATCGTCGAGCATCCTGCCTCCTCAAGAGAACTGCGGACAAGCCCGCGAAAGTCGATGCCGGAACCGTAGAGGCCACCACCGACAGTTCGCCAGACCTGATCCCTCCTCAAGCCTGCTAGCTGGGCCGTATGACCGAGAATCCACCCGTACGGTCCAATGTGTCTCGTGAACCGACGACTTTGCGTTACAGCGGGTAACCCATGCGTCGACACGCATACGACAACGCCGCCGGGCGATGGCCGGGCGGCGCGCGCGTGTCTTGGGTCTAGGCGAAGAGGTTCCGCATGAAGGTGATGATCGCTTCGGCGCCGTCCTCGAGCCAGCCGAGGAGGCTCTGCACGGCGTTGGCGGCGTTGGCCGGCTGGGTGATGACGTAGAACAGTACTAGCGCCACACCTGCGAAGATCATGATCTTTTTCGCGTCCACAGCAAACTCCGTCCGCCGCTACCCCACTGCCGGCATGCCACCGGACACCTGCGCCCCTTGCGCCATGGTCCTACAGATCGCCGCTTCCGGAGGCGACTTTCACACCGATGGCTGGTCACACAATACGGTGCGTGCAGCACCAAGCCCAGCACTCTATGTCCTGTTCACCCTTTCATCCAGGAGACACGCCATGATCGAGACAGTCCGTGTCGAGCGCGCCGGATCGGTCACGACCGTGCTCATCAATCGCCCGGAAGCCCGCAACGCGGTCGACGGCGCCACGGCGGCGGCTCTCGCGGACGCGTTCCGCGAGTTCGACGCGGATCCGTCGGCCTCGGTCGCGGTGCTCACCGGCGTCGGCCCGGCGTTCTGCGCGGGCGCGGATCTGAAGGCGGTCGGTACCGGTCGCGGGAACCGCACGGCGGCGGACGGCGACGGCCCGATGGGCCCGACGCGCATGGTGCTGTCGAAGCCGGTGATCGCGGCGGTGAGCGGCCATGCGGTGGCGGGTGGGCTGGAGCTCGCGCTGTGGTGCGACCTGCGGGTGGCCGACACGACGGCGGTGTTCGGCGTGTTCTGCCGGCGGTGGGGTGTCCCGCTGATCGACGGCGGCACGGTGCGCCTGCCCCGGTTGGTGGGCCAGAGCCGGGCGATGGACATGATCCTCACGGGCCGCCCGGTCGAGGCGGACGAGGCCTTCGCGATCGGCCTGGCGAACCGGGTGGTCCCCGAGGGGCACGCCCGCGCGGCGGCGGAGGAGCTGGCGGCGCAGCTGGCGGAGTTCCCGCAGGCCTGCATGCGCTCGGACCGGGCGTCGGCGCTGGCCCAGTGGGACGCCCCGGACCCGATGCTCACGGAGTTCACCCACGGCATGTCGGTCCTCGCCGAGGCTGCCGACGGAGTGTCCCGCTTCGCGGGCGGCGCGGGCCGCCACGGCTCCTTCGGCTGACGCCGGTCAGTCGCGGGGGCGCATCGCGTAGCGCACGGCGGCGCTGGGGATGACGCGCAGTGCCACGGCGTGGTCCGTGCACAGGGCCCGCGCATGCCGCACCGCGGCGAGAGCGGCCTCGTCGCACATGGTGACCGTGCTCAGGTCCAGCGTCAGAACCTCCAGGCCGGCAGCCTGCTCCAGCTCGAAGAAGTCGCTGACGGTTCTGTTGAGGCTGGCGACCGTCGACGCGTCCAGTGTCCCGGTCACGCTGACGCCGGCGCCTTCGTTCACGAAGATCTGCGCCGGCGACATGGCGGTACTCATGCCGCGAAAGATACCGTCAGGCAATCACGCCGTCAGCCCGCAGTTCGTATATATCTTCCGCAGAGAAGCCGAGCGAGAGCAGGACCTCAGCGGTGTCCGAACGCGGCTCGTGCGGCGCCTCCGGCGTGTCGGGCCTGGTCCGGCCGAACTTGGGCGCCGGTGCGGGCTGACCGTGGCCGTCGACGTCGACGAACGTACCTCGAGACGCGTTGTGCGGATGTTCACGCGCCTCCTCCGGGGTGAGCACCGCGGTCAGGCAGGCGTCCGTGCCCTCCGCCCGCGCCGCCCACTCGTCGCGCGTCCGCGTGCGGATCACCTCGGCGAGCTTCTGCTTGACGGCCGGCCACTGCTCCGGGTCGAGCCGCCCGGCCACCGCGCCGGGGTCGACCTCGAGGACTTTCAGCAGGTCGGCCCAGAAGCGCTCCTCGATCGCGCCCACCGCGACGTACCGGCCGTCGGAGGTCTCGTACGTGTCGTAGAACGGGGCGCCGCCGTCGAGCATGTTCTGCCCCCGGCCACCCCGCCACAGGCCGATGTTGCGCAGCCCGTGCATGCCGGCCGTGAGCAGGGCGGCCCCGTCGACCATCGACGCGTCGACGACCTGGCCACGGCCCGACGACGCCCGCTCCACCAGCGCCGCGAGGACGCCCATCGCGAGCAGCATGCCCCCGCCGCCGAAGTCGCCCAGCAGGTTCAGCGGCGGCACCGGCCGCTCCCCCGCCCGCCCGATCGGCTCGAGCGCCCCGGCGAGGCCGATGTAGTTGATGTCGTGCCCGGCCGCCGAGGCGAGCGGGCCGTCCTGGCCCCAGCCGGTGATCCGGCCGTAGACCAGCCGCGGGTTGCGCTCGAGGCAGACGTCCGGCCCGAGGCCGAGCCGCTCGGTGACGCCCGGCCGGAAGCCCTCGATGAGCACGTCGGCGCCGTCGACCAGCCGCAGGACGATCTCCCGGCCGGCCGGCGCCTTGGTGTCCACGCCGATCCACCGCCGCGTGCGCGACAGCGGGTCGTGCGGGAAGGTCAGCACGTCGAACCCCGGCCTGGCCCGGTCGACCCGGACGACGTCGGCGCCGAGATCGGCGAGGACGGTGGTCGCGAACGGCGCGGGTGCGAGCCCGGCCAGCTCGACGACCTTGAGCCCGGCGAGCGGTCCAGCCATCGACTCCCCTTACGTGAGCGGTCCCGGTACCGACGCTACAGCGTGCGGGAGATGATCTCCTTCATGATCTCGTTGGTGCCGCCGAAGATCCGCTGCACTCGAGCGGACGTCCAGGCCCGCGAGATCGGGTACTCGTTCATGTAGCCGTAGCCGCCGAACAGCTGCAGGCACTCGTCGGCCACGCGGGAGAGCCGGTCGGTCGTCCACCACTTGACCATGGCCGCGCCGGCGACGTCGAGCTCGGCCTTGAGGTGGCGCTCGATGCACTGGTCGAGGAACGCCTTGGCCACGTTGACCTCGGTGGCCGCCTCGGCGAGCTTGAACTTCGTGTTCTGGAACTTGAAGATCTCCCGGCCGAAGGCGGTGCGCTCCTTGGTGTAGGCGATCGTCATCTCGACCGCGGCCTCCATGGCGGCGACGGCGGACACGGCGATGATCAGCCGCTCCTGCGGCAGCTGCTGCATGAGGTGGATGAAGCCCTGGCCCTCCTGGCCGCCGAGCAGGTTCTCCGCCGGGACGCGGACGTCGTCGAAGAACAGCTCGGAGGTGTCCTGGCCGTGCATGCCGACCTTGTCGAGCACGCGGCCGCGGCGGAAGCCCTCCGCGCCCTCGGTCTCCAGCAGCAGGAGCGAGACGCCCTTGGCGGTCTCCCCGGGGTCCGTCTTGGCGACGACGACGATCAGCCCGGCCTGGGCGCCGTTGGTGATGAACGTCTTGGCGCCGTTGAGGACGTAGTGGTCGCCGTCCCTGATCGCCTTCGTCTTCACGTTCTGCAGGTCCGAGCCCGTGCCCGGCTCGGTCATCGCGATGGCGCTGACGAGCTCGCCGGAGGCGAGCCTGGGCAGCCAGCGCTTCTTCTGCTCCTCGGTGCCGCAGGAGTTGAGGTAGTGGGCGACGATGCCGCTGTGCACGGCGTTGCCCCACGCGTCGTCGCCGGCGCGGGCCTGCTCCTCCAGCAGGATCGCCTCGTGCGCGAACGTGCCGCCGCCCCCGCCGTACTCCTCGGGTATCGACAGGCACAGCAGCCCGACGTCGCCCGCCT
The DNA here is from genome assembly GCF_036555685.1 of Actinophytocola sp. Lineage (GTDB taxonomy): Bacteria > Actinomycetota > Actinomycetes > Mycobacteriales > Pseudonocardiaceae > Actinophytocola. The sequence continues at coordinate 12,870 of NZ_DATBKY010000009.1, forward strand.
TGTGCCACAGCTCCCGGTCGACCTGCTTGGCCTGCGACCAGCGTTCGTGATGCGGCGCGATCTCCTTCTGGCAGAACGCGTGCGCGAGCTCGCGGAAGCTGTCGAGGTCGGCCTTGTTGTCGCCGTCGAGCCACGACGAACGCTGGGTGAGCGGCATGAGGGCTCCAAAAACAATCCGGCTGGCATGTAAAGTCTGGGCCGAATGTACCTGCGTGCAGGTCTGCACGTAAAGCTGTTGAGGAGGCCTCGCCATGGCTTCTCCGGTGCGCCACCGCACCCAGGCCGAGCGCAGCGAGCGGACCCGGGAGCTGTTGCTCGACGCGACGATCTCGTGCCTGGTGGAGCTCGGCTACGCGCGGACGACGGTGCACGAGATCTGCCGGCGGGCCGGCCTGTCGCGCGGGGCGCAGCAGCACCACTTCACGACGAAGGCGGAGCTGATGACGAGCGCGCTGGAGCACCTGTTCCGGCGCCTCGGCGAGGAGATCATGACGGCGACGGCCAACCTGCCGCCGGGCCCGGAGCGGCTGGACGAGGGCATCGGCCTGTTGTGGCGGGCGTACTCGGGGACGCTCTCGACGGCGGCGGTCGAGCTGTGGGTCGCCGCGCGGACGGATGCCGAGCTGCGCCGCAGCCTGCTGCCCGTTGATCGCGAGCTGGGCCACCTGACGCTGGAGTTCTACCGGCGGATCGCGGGCCCGTCGGTGGACGAGGCGCGCCTGCAGACGATGTTGCTGCTGACCGTGAACCTGATCCGCGGCCTGGCACTCGACGCGATGATCGGCGGGGACTCGGCACGGCGTACCGCGCTGCTCGCGGAGTGGAAGACGCTGGTGGCAGCCGGGATTGGTATGTAGCGGTTGGCCCGGCCCTCGCTCGGGCCAACCGCCACTACGCATAAAGAGGGCGTCAAGCGCGGAACGTGACGTTTGCACTCGCAATTGTTCGCGATTTTCCTGTTGACCGATGAACCGGCCAGTTTGCCCGTTATGCCGGGACGCTGCTTTTCCTACCCTTCCGGGCACTCGACCTGGTGATCACTGGCATCATGCGTGCCGTGACTCAGCCGTCTATGCGTCCACCGTTCCCGCCTCCTGCGCCGCAGGTACTGCCGGGATACGCCCGCCCGCCGCGCCGTCCGGTGGCGGGCCTGATCGCCGGCCTCGCCGGCCTGGTTGCCGCCGGTGTTGCCCTGGGTGGTTCGTTCCTGACCATCCACGAGGTCGACCGTGGCGGCTCCGTTGTTTATCGGCAGACGTGGTGGGGCCTGGAGCAGGACACCGAGATCGGTACCACGTACGCGTTCGCCGGCCTGGCGCTGGTGCTCGCGGCGCTGTTGCTCGGCGTGGGGGCCGTGCTTGCGTTCACCCGCTATCTACCGGCCGCGCGGCTGCTGCTGGCACTGGGCCTCGGCACGCTGACCGGGACCGTGTTGTTGCAGGCCATGCTCACGGTCCAGGACATGGCGGTGTGGGACAAGATCCCGCTCAGCGAGGGCGAGACCCAGACGTTCACCGCGGAGTGGGGGCTCTTCCTGCCCATCGGCGGCGTGCTGTTCGGCATCGTGGCTGTCGTCTGCGCGCAGCAGGCCCCCACGGCGCGGCTGGAACCGAACACGCCACGGATGGGCTTCCCGATGCCTTACGGCCCGGGCCCGATGACAGGCGCGCAGCCGGTGATTCCGGGTGCCGGTGTCGCGGCCGGCATTCCGGCGGGCGTCGCCGCCGGCGCGGCAAGCGGGATGCCGGCCGGTGTCGCCGCCGCGGGCGGGGTTCCGGCCGTACCGCCCAGCGCCACGGCTGCCCCGACGGCGCCCGCGGGGACCACGCCGCCGGCCGCCGCGCCGACCGGGGCCGTCCACACACCAGCCGCCGCTCCCGCCGCTGCCGGTGCGGGCGCCGCGGCGGCCGCCCTGGCCCAGAATGCACCGACCACGGCCGCACCATCCACATCGGACGATGCGGAGATCACCCAGCGCACGACCGTCGACGCGGACGCACCGGCCGCCACGCCCGCGGCGACAGCGGCCGTGCCCGCCCCGCCGGCGGCCGCGGAGATCGCGAGTGCGCTGACTCCCCCGGGGGCTACCCCGGCGGCCACCGACGAGCCGGAGCCCCACTCCGACACGGCATGGGCCGTCTCCGCCGAGCCGGCGTCGGAAGCACCGACGGAGTCGGCCGTCGCCGAAGCGGCCGAGCCGCCGGCCGCCCCCGGCCCGGAAGCGACCGACGCCGCGGCCGAGGAGTCCGCCGAAGCCACACCGGAGGCGGCGGAGCCCACCGAGGAGTCGGCCGCCGCAACCCAGGACGCGAGCGAGACGGCGTCCGAGGCGAGGCCGGAGCCGGGGGCCTCCGGCCTCGGCGACCTCCCCGCCGCTCCGCCGGCCCCGGAGCTCGCCGACGAGACCGACACGAAGTAGCTCAGGCCACGGGCAACCGGGCCACCACGTGATCCACGAAGCCGTAGTCGCGGGCCTCGGTCGCGGTGAACCAGCGGTCGCGGTCCGCGTCCTCGGTTATGCGGGACAGCGGCTGACCCGTCTGCTCCGCGGTCAGCTCCGCCATCCGCTGCTTCATGCGCGCGTACGCCGACGCCCGGATGGCCACGTCCGCCGCCACGCCCCCGATCCCGGCGGACGGCTGGTGCATCAGCACGTTCGCGTTCGGCAGGGCGTACCGCTTCCCGGGCGTCCCGGACGACAGCAGGAACTGGCCCATCGACGCGGCGAAGCCGACCGCCCACGTCGACACGTCCGGCTCGATCAGCTGCATCGTGTCGTAGATGGCCATCCCGGCGGTAACCGAGCCGCCCGGTGAGTTGATGTAGAACGTGATGTCCTTGTGCGGATCATCCGCCGCGAGCAGGAGCAGCTGACCGGTGAGCCGGTTCGCCACCGCATCGTCTACTTCGGACCCCAGGTAGATGATCCGCTCCCGCAGGAGGCGCTCGTAGATGGTGTCGTCCAGAGTCGTCAACATGAACCCGAAGCTAATGAAGAAAGCGCCGCACCGAGCCGTAGTTCGCTTACGGCGTGCCGGGTTCGCCGTCGGCGGACAGGAACGCGACCACGACGCGGGCGAACTCGGCGGGCGCGGCTTCGTGGATCAGGTGCCCGACGGGAATCGTCCGCATCGTGGCGTCCGGCATGGCGGCCACCGCCGAGGCGACCCGCGCCGGTGACAGGTGGCTCGCCGGCCCGCCGCTCAGCCACAGCGTGGGTACCGCCAGCCGCGAGATCCCTCGCCACCACGAAGGATTCGTCGCCCGGACGGCCCGGCGCATGGCCGGCACGACCGCCCAGTCGAAGTCGAACGGCTCGTCCGGCGGCGACGGCGGGGCGTCGTCGGGCAGGGCCGGCCCCGACCGCGGCGGCACGGGTACGTCCTCGAGGACGAGGCGCCGCACGACGCCGGGCGCGCGGCACGCCAGCACCGAGGCGACCTGCCCGCCCATCGAGTGGCCGACGAGGTCGAACGGGCCCAGCTCCGAAGTGGCGGCCAGGACATCGGCGACCATCGCGTCCACTGTGTACTCCGCGCAGCGCGGGCTGCCGCCGTGCCCGCGGAGGTCGAGCGCGTGCGCGGGCCGGCCCAGCGACGACGCGAACCGGTCCCATGTCGCGGCGGTGTCACCCAGCCCGTGCAGTAGCACTACCGGAATACCTTCGCCGGCAACGGATCGGCGGTTCAGCTCGACGACCGTCACGCGACCGGCCGCCGCGACCAGTTGCCGTCCGGCTCCAGCCATGCCGCGTGCCCGCGCGGCAGGTCCGCGAAGTCGCGGATGTGCGGGTGGTCGGCCACGAGGTGCCGCAGGTGCACCATGCCGAGATCGCCGAGGTCTTCCGCACCCCGCGAGTCGAGGAACTGCCAGTGCCCCTCGGCGGTATGCACGATCCCCGCGATCGGCGCCTCCCCGCTGATCACCCGCCGCGAACCCTGGACCAGCTCGTCGATCGGCGCGTCCGGGAACGGGGATACCGACAGCGAGGCGAGCCGCGTCCACGGGCCCGGCGGATGGTCGTCGCGCGGCAGCCACAACCACGGCTGGTGCGACCGGCACCGCTGCCCCGCCCCCGGCTGCCACGGGAACACCCCGTGCCGGTCCGGCCAGATCAGCTGCGCCATCCGCGGCGGCGACCCGCGGTAGAAGTCCAGCGCCAGCGCGAAGAGCTCCGCGCACCACGACGGGTGCACCGGCCGGACCACCACGGGAAACCCGTCCAGCACGCCGAGCCGCTCCTCGTCCATCCGCAGCGGCTGGCCCGCGCGGACCTGCTGGCCCACCGCGTTGAGCCACACGTGCATGTCCCGCCCGCGCAGGCCGAACATGCAGACCTCCGGCGCGCCCGACGTGTGCGCGATGCCGACGGAGTACGCCCAGCCGGGCAGCTCGTGCTCGGCCGCGACCGCCACGACGCTCCAGCCGTGCTCCTGCACCTGCCAGGCCATGTTGCGCTCGCGCGAGCCCGCGCTGTCGATCCCGGCACACAACCAGCAGTCACACGACACGGCCCGCAAGCCTACGGCGTCTTCTCCTCGAGCAAGCCCTTGTCGTACGCGATGGCGACGGCCTCGGCCCGGCGGGTGGCGCCGAGCTTCGCCATGATCCGCGACAGGTGCACGCTCACGGTCTTCTCGCTGATATACAGCTCCTCGCCGACCTGCCGGTTCGTCCGGCCCAGCGCGACGAGGCCCAGCACGGACCGTTCGCGCGGGGTGAACGGGTCGAGCGTCTCGCGCGGCGCCGGACCGTCACCCAGCGAGACCCGGGCGCGGCGGGCCAGGCGGCGGATCGCGTCGAGCAGCGGGCGGGCCCGCAACCGGTCGGCGACCTCGGCGGCGGCGCGCAGCTCCGCGGCGGCGGCGTCCCGCTCGTCCGCCCGCAGCAGCGCCTCGCCCAGCCGCCAGCGGCACACGGCCTGCTCGTACACCGCGCCGTAGCCGAACGCGTCGACCGCGGCCTGCCACAGCTTCGGCGAGCTCTCGCCGTGCAGCCGGGACAACTCCGCCTCGGCCCGCGCCAGCCACGCCTTCCCCTCCGGCCCCAGCGTGCCGGTCCGCGGCCGGCCGTAGCGCGCCGTGTTCCGGGCGTGCTCGGCCAGCCGCTCCCCCTCGTCGGTCGCCGCGCGCCGCCCGTCCTCCTCGCGCCGGCGCGCGGCCCGCTCCCCCAGCTCCGCGCAGAGCGCCACGCCGAGCGCGGCCAGCCGGATGCCGACCATCATCCACTCGCCGCCCACGCGTTCGGCCCAGTCCAGCGCCTCACGCACGTCGGCCACGCCGTCCTCGGGGCGGCCCTGCCAGAACGCCAGCTCCGCCGACGCCGGGCCCATGGCCGCGCCGATCTGGAAGTCCCGGCTCCACTCGGGCTTCAGGTCCGCGGCGAGCCGCGCGGCCTCCGCGAGCCTGCCGCGGCCGATCATCACGTGGCTGCCGACCGCCGCGAGCCGGGCGGACACCGTGCTCGACACCCGGCGGCCGGGCGGTTCGGCGGCGGCCTCGCTCTCGTCCCAGTCGCCGCGGGCGTACCGGACGGTGACCTTCATGGCACGCAGCTCGAAGCCGTACGTACCCCAGGTCAGGCCCGTGCGCTTCGCGCGTTCCACTCCGGCGTCGATGATCTGCACGGCCTCGTCGAGGTCGGCCTGCTCGTAGTAGTTCATGCCGAGGTAGTGCCGGGCCCGCAGCTCCACGTTCGGCGCGTCGTCGGACGTGGCCAGCCGCTGGGCCTCGCGCAGCCGCTCACGGCTCTGGTCGATGCGGCCCTCGGCCTCGTCCAGCGCGCCGAGCGTGATCAGCGCGTCGGCCTCCACGCCGGGCTCACCGGCCGCCCGCGCGTCGCGGACCGCGAGCTCGGCGAACGTGCGGGCCTCGGCCGGCTCGCGCAGGCCGCGCAGGATGCCCGCGTACACCGCGAGCACCCACGCCTTCTCGCACGTCGCCGGAAGATCCTTGACGAGCTCCCAGGCCTTCTCGATCGCCTCGCGGGCCTCCTCCTCGCGCCCCTCGACGACGAACAGCGCCGACGCCAGCCGCCGCCGCGTCATCGCCGCGACCTCCGGGTCGGCCGACCTGTCGGCGAGCTTCACCGCGTGCTTGGCGAAGGCCAGCGCCCGCTCCGGCTCGCCCGAGCTACCCGCCACGAGCGACGCCTTGCGCAGCAGGTACGCCTCGTCGACACCCGCCGGCCGCTCGGCGTCCGGCACTGCGTCCCACAACTTCAGCGCGCGCTCGAGGTGGTGCAGCGACTCGGCCGGCGCCCCCGCCTGCTTGGCCTCCTGCGCGGCCGCGATGGACGCGGCCAGCGCCTGCGGCAGCTGGTGGCTCTCCATGCTGTGGTGCGCGAGTGCGGCCGCCATCCCCCGGCGCGTGTGCGGGCCGGCGAGCCGGCGCGCGTACGCGCTGTGCAGCCGCACCCGCTCCCCCGGCAGCAGGTCACCGTAGACGGCCTCGCGCAGTAGCGCGTGCCGGAACGCGTAGACCTCGGTCGGTATCCCGGACCGCTCCTCCTGCATGGCCACGAGCACGTGGTGCTGCACGGCCTCGCGCAGCGCCTCCTCGAGCTCGGTGTCGGACAGCTCGGCGACCTCGGCCAGCGTCGCGTGGCGCACGCGCCGGCCCGCCACCGACGCCACCCGCACCACCCGCTGGGCCTGCTCGGACAGCCGCTCGACGCGTGCCAGCAGCACGTCGACCAGCGTCGCGGGCATGCTCTCGCCGTCCTCGGTGTAGGCGGCGAGCAGCTCCTCGGCGAAGAACGCGTTGCCCTCCGAGCGGCCGGCGACCGTGCGCATCGCGTCCTCTGGCAGCAGCTCCTCGGCGAGCGCGGTGACGAACCGGCGCGAGTCGGCCTCGTCGAACGGCGTGAGCTCCAGCCGCTCGGTCGCCGGCAACCGGACCAGCTCGGCCAGCAGCGGCCGCAGCGGGTGCCGGCGGTGCAGGTCGTCGCTGCGGTAGGTGGCGACGATCAGCAGCCGCTGCTCCCGCAGCCGCGACACCAGGAAGGCGAGCAGCCGCCGGGTCGAGGCGTCCGCCCAGTGCAGGTCCTCCAGCACCAGCACGACGGGCGACTCCGCGGCGAGGTCGGTGAGCAGCGCGTACACGGCGTCGAACAGCTGCAGCTGGCCGACGTCCTGCTCGGCGCGACCGGTCGTGCGTGCCCCGACACCCGCCACCACCGCGGCGACCCCCGGCGGGCCGCCCCCGGCCTGCTCGCCACTCGGCAGCACCGCGTCCGGCAACAGCCGGGCGAGTGCCGGGTGTGCGCGCACCGCCCGCTCCCGGTCCGGCACCTCGCTCATCGCCTCGACGAACGGCAGGTACGGCAGGCCGGTCTCGCCGGCGTCCAGGCAGCGACCGGTCAGCGCCAGCGCGTCCTTGGCGCGCGCGAGCGCGGCCAGCTCCTCGGTGAGCCGCGTCTTGCCGACGCCGGCGTCACCGGAGATGAGCACGGCTGCCGGGGTGCCCGCGGCGGCCTGGTCGAAGGCGGCGCGCAGCCTGCTCATCTCCCGGTCGCGTGCCACCAGCGGGATACCGGATCCGAGGCGTGCCACGCACGCATGTTCGCACACCTCAGGCAGCCAGCGGTGCTCCATTTACGGTCGCGGCCGGCCCGGAGCCGGGGTGCTCGCGCGCGTTGCGGAGCAGGGCGCGCCGCGCCCTGCGGTACGCCCGCGCTTGTCCGAGCTCGGCGCTGCGGCGAGCCCGCTCGATCCGGTGGTCCATCTCGGCCCTGACGATCTCCGGGGTGACGTTCATCTCGACTCCTCGTCCGCTTCTCTCGTTGACGAGGTCGAGGTTCGTGCTGAGGCCCGGAGCGGGGCATCGGAAGGTCACGCACGACTGGCGTGGAGAATCCCTTACGCGGCGTGCCGCAGAGGTAAGGGGTGGGGTAAGGGATGGCCCGCGGGGTGAGGGCCCGCGTAAGGCCGGGGATTTGTCAGCCGGTGCTCCAGGGTCTGGAGAGCACCTGGCCGGCGTCAAGAACCGGGAAGGATCGCGAAGACCAACACGTCAGGCGTCGCCGAGACGCCCCGTCTTCACGTTGCTGAGGAAGGCATTCCACCCGGTGCCCCCGAAGGCGAGATGACCCGTCTCGGGACTCTTGGAATCACGTACCGCCGCACCGATCCTGGCCACGACAAGCTCGACACAGTCGTTGCCCGAGCCACTGCGGCTGCTCTTCCGCCACTCGGCTGCCGTCAGGTCAGAAAGGGTCACACCCTGCTCCTCTCGAAATCGTGCTAGACGAGCCGGCCGGCCGCCTGCTCGACCATTACGACGGTATCGTCGGGTTTCAAGGCCGCCGCGCGCAAATGGTCGAACATCAACGTATACCGGCGCACGTCCGATGGCTGTTCCAAGTAGACACCAGTTGTTGTGTACTCGACATAAACGACATCGGGATCGGCTTGTTCCGGGAACCCGAGGATGAGGAACGGGCTGTCCATGCCGGCGTGTGCGCCGGCCTCGAACGGCACGACCTGAAGGGTCACGTGCGGCAGCGCGGCGAGGCTCACCAGATTCTCCAGCTGTGCCCGCATGACGTCGCGGCCGCCGACCGTCCGGTGCAGCACGGCTTCGTCGAGCACCGCCCAGTATTCCGGCGGGTGCGTGTCGGTAAGCAGCTTCTGCCTGGTCAGCCGGGCGGTAACCCGACGCTCCACTTCGGCCTCGGCGGCGTCGGGCCGGGTCGCCCGGATCACCGCGCGGATGTAGCCCTCGGTCTGCAGCAGGCCAGGAACCAGCAACGCCTGGTGTGTGTGCAGAGTGGACGCATCCGACTCCAGACCGACGAAGGAACCGGTGAACACCTCGCTGTAGGCGTGCCACCAACCCTTCTTGCGTGCCTCCCGGGCGAGCTGGACCAACGCCTCCCGCTCGTCGTCCTCGATGCCGTACACCTCGAGCATGTCCCGGACGTCGCGAGGGGTAACCCCCACGTGACCCGTCTCGATACGGCTGATCTTCGACGCCGAGCACTCGAGCTTCTCGCCGACCTCGTCGATGGTCAGCTCGGCGGTCTCGCGCAGCCGGCGCAGCTCCGCTGCGAGCCGCCTGCGACGCACCGTCGGGCTGGGACCACGGACCATCAGATCACCTCACCTTGCTCGCCAGGTCGAGCCGGCCGCGTCCCGGCCCGGACTCGGCGCTATCTTGTCGAAATCGCGGAAACCGCGAACAGCGTGCCTGCAGTCGGTAATCATTTCCAGCACCATCGAATGCCGATCACCCGATCGGGTAATGCAACTTGCAATTTGCGATCATCCCGACGCAAGCTCCTAATCGGTCGAAGGGTTGAGCTTAGGCCCTGAGCTGCCAAAGCGTCCTGGGGATGCAAATTGACCCGCGAGCCCCCCGACCGCACCACCCGCCTCAGGTCAGGCTGAGCCGCCATGCCCATGGGAGTCACGGTGAGTAGTCCTATACCTGGGGGACGTGGTGGCGCGGGCCGGCCTAAAAGGGCCGGCGGGCCGGGATCGTCCCCGACCGATCCCG
>NZ_DATBKY010000010.1:0-3396 GCF_036555685.1 Actinophytocola sp.
CCCGCGCAGCGCGACCTTGACGACCGCCACCCGGCCGGACTGCTGCAGCGCCTCGCTGAACAGCACGTACGGTTGCACGCCGGCCGGCTCCGGCTCCAGGTGGTAGCTCCGTGCGAAGTAGATCGGGTCGATCTCCGCGAGCGGCGCGAACGCCTGCACGTCGATCGCCCGTGACGTCGGCAGCGGCAGCCTTGCGAGGTCGGCGTCGGTGAGCACGACCGTCTCACCGCCCGGCAGCACGTAGCCGCGAGCGACCTCGTCGGCGTGCAGCGTCCGGCCGTCGACCTCGCAGACCTTGCGGTGCCGCACCCGGCCGCCGTCGCTCGCGTGCACGTGGTGCAGGCCGGTGCCCTGCTCCTCGGTGGCGCCGAAGGCACGCACCGGGATGGTGGCCGCACCGAGCCGGATCGTGCCGTTCCAGACGCTACGCATGGGAGACCTCCCCGATCGACGACAAGATCACACTATCGCCGCTCGTCGGCAGGTCACAGGGCCAAACGGGTGTTTATTCGAACATATGTTCGCCCTCGGCGAGGGCATCCGCGGCGTGCCCGCTCGCGCGCGCGGCGGCCCGCAGTATCTCGGCCAGCGCGTCCCGGTCGGCGACCGGCACGCCGTCGAGCTGACCGGCCAGCCGGGCAAGCGTGGCGGCGATGTGCCGCTGCCCGGACACGAGCCGGCCGACGACCGCGGCGAGGTCGTCCGGCGGGTCGGGGTCGGCGGCGAGCTCGGCGGCGCAGGACTCCAGGTGCGACGTCAACACCGTGGCCGGGAGAACCAGCTCACGATCCGCCACCTCGCACCGCCCTCCAGCTCGGGGACGCGCTCATGCTGCCACCTCGCGGTACGCGCCGCGGGGCGACACACCGATCACTCCGGCTTGCGCCGGAAGGCGCCGACCATCGTCGGCAGCCGCACGTAGTTGGCCCGGTCCGCCGCGGCCTCGTCGAACTCCGCGCGGAAGCGGTCGGCGTTCTCCCGCGTGGTGATGCCGAGCCGCAGGGCCGCGGGCAGCGCGCTCGAGTACGACGCCTGGCAGAAGCCGCCCGTGTCCGCGATCGGGGCGAGCACCCCGGCGACGTCGGTGCCGTCGGGTGCGCCGATGCCGGCCGCGAGGAAGCTCGCCGGCAGGTGCAGCCCGCAGCGCGGGTCGCCGCCGGTCTTCGCGAAGACGCCGTCCATGACCCGGGTGAACTCGTCCCAGCAGTCCCGCCGGGGGTACATGTCCATGCCCGCCGTGTCGTAGTCCTGCACGACCAGCACGCCGCCGGGTACGACCCAGCCGTAGAGCCGGCGCAGCAACGCGGCCGGGTCGGCGAGGTGCATGAGCACGAGCCGCACGTAGACCACGTCGAACGTGCCCGGCTCGACCTCGTGGAAGCTGCCCTCGACGAACTCGACCGGCGTCTCGACCGTGGCGCGGAGGACCTCGCGAGCCTGCCGCCCGGTGTCCCCGTCGGCGTCGACGCCGGTGACCGACCCGCCCGGGCCGACCCGCTCGGCGAGCAGCCGCATAACCTCGCCCGGACCGCAGCCGACGTCGAGGCACCGCATGCCGGGCCGGATCCCGACCCGGTCGAGGAAGCGCGCGGTGGCGGGCTCCCAGATGGCCGACTGCAGCCGCAGGCGGCGGTACTCGTCGGACGTGCGGGCGAGGACGTACGCGGAACTGCTCACGTATCGCGAACATAGTGGAAAACCGGGCGGCCCCGGTTGCGTATTTCTGACAGGATCCGCCGCATGGATGTCGTCGCCGGGACCGAGCGGCTCGTGCTGCGCCGGTTGACCAAGGAGGACTCCGAGCACCTGGTCGAGCTGGACGGCGACCCGGAGGTCATGCGCTACACCACCGGCGGCGTGCCGACCCCGCGGATCCGGATCGAGACGGCCGTGCTGCCGGCCATGCTGCGTGACTACGGCCGGTACCCGGGCTTCGGCGCGTTCGCCGGGCAGCGCAGGGACGACGGCGAGTTCATCGGCTGGTTCATGCTGCTGCCGCGCGCCGACTCGGCGCCGGACGAGGCCGAGCTCGGCTACCGGCTGCGCAAACCCGCGTGGGGCAAGGGATACGCCACCGAGGGCTCGCGCGCGCTGCTGCGCTACGGGTTCACCGAGCGGGGGCTGCGACGCGCTTTCGCGGAGACCATGACCGTCAACGCGCGCTCCCGGCGGGTGCTGGAGAAGCTCGGCATGCGCCTGGCGTACACGTTCTTCCCGCCGTACGCGCCGATCGAGGGCTCCGAGCACGGCGAGGTCCGGTACACCCTCGATCGTGACGCGTGGGAGGCCGCAAGCGAACGCACGAGAGGGTGATCCGGTGGCACAGCGGGACTGGTGGCGCTCGGCCGCGATCTACCAGGTCTACATCCGCAGCTTCGCCGACGGCGACGGCGACGGCACGGGCGACCTCGCCGGCGTGCGGACGCGGCTGCCGTACCTGGCCGGCCTCGGCGTCGACGCGATCTGGTTCAACCCGTGGTACCCGTCGCCGATGGACGACGGCGGCTACGACGTCTCCGACTACCGCGGCATCGAGCCCGTCTTCGGCACCCTGGCCGAGGCGGAGAGGCTGATCGGGGAGGCGCATGCGCTCGGCATCCGGATCATCATCGACATCGTCCCCAACCACTGCTCCGACGAGCACCCGTGGTTCGCCGCGGCGCTCGCGGCCGGGCCGGGCTCGCCGGAACGGGAGCGCTTCTGGTTCCGCCCCGGCCGCGGCGAGCGGGGCGAGCAGCCGCCGAACAACTGGCAGTCCCGCTTCGGCGGCCCGGCGTGGACGCGGGTCACCGAGCCGGACGGGTCGCCCGGCGAGTGGTTCCTGCACCTGTACTCCGCGCGCCAGCCGGACCTGAACTGGACGAACCCGTCGGTCGCCGGGGAGTTCGAGGACATCCTGCGGTTCTGGTTCGACCGCGGCGTCGACGGGTTCCGCATCGACGTCGCCGACGGGCTGGTGAAGGCCGGCGGGCTGCCGGACGCGGTCTACCCGGCCGACGGCCCGCTCCCCTACTCCGACCTGGACGGCGTGCACGACGTCTACCGCGCGTGGCGGCGGATCGCGGACGGCTACCCGGGCGGGCGCGTGTTCGTCGGCGAGATGTGGCTGCCCGACCCGGCGCGGTTCGCGATGTACCTGCGGCCGGACGAGCTGCACTCGGCGTTCAACTTCGACTTCCTGTCCTGCCCGTGGGACGCGCGGCGAATGCGCTCGGTCGTGGACGCCACGCTGGCCGCGCACGCGCCGGTGCACGCACCGGCCACCTGGGTGCTGTCCAACCACGACGTGACCCGGCACGTCACCCGGTACGGCCGGGCCGACACCAGCTTCGACTTCGGCAACCGGCAGTTCAACGTGCCGACCGACCTGGAGCTGGGCACCCGGCGGGCGCGGGC
>NZ_DATBKY010000011.1:0-20314 GCF_036555685.1 Actinophytocola sp.
GTCTGCCGGTTCGCCGCCTCGTGCAGGCCGAGCTCCACGAGCAGGGCGAGGCCAAGGTCCTCGGGCAGCCGGTCGGCGAGCTCACGCAATGTGGTCATGAGCCGTGTGCGGACGGTCGCGGCGCCGTCGTCGGGACGGATCCCGCACAGGCGGCGCAGGCCAGGGCCCGCCCGTTCGACGATGTTGGGTGCGTGGACCCCGCGGCCCTTGCGCAGCCGCTTGAGCTCGTCGGCGAGCGTCGCGTGGTCGTCCGGCATCAGCTTTCCGTGTCAACTTCCGTGTCAACTTTGGGTGTCAACTTTGCGTGGTCACGTAGATTCTCAAGGTAACTCGTTGAACGAGTAACAATAGGAGAGTGCACCCGTCCACCGAGCTCGACCCGTTGCCGGGTCTGGTCGGTTTCGCCGCCGCGCTGCGGGAGGCGGGCCTGCCCGCCGACGCGCAGCGGGTCCAGGCCTACCTGGGTGCCGTGCGCATGATCAACGTCGCCGAGCCGGACCAGCTGTACTGGGCGGGCCGGCTCACCCTGTGCGCCGAGCCGGATGACCTGCCCCGCTACGACGAGGCGTTCGCGGCGTGGTTCACCGCGCGTCCGTTCCGGGCGCGCCGCGCGACCGCGCAGCCCCGGCCGCGGCAGGCCACGATGGCCGCGCTGACCGACGTGTCCGCGGCCGGGCAGAGCGGCGCGCGCGAGGACGAGGACCTGAAGGTCGCCGCGAGCGACACCGAGGTGCTGCGCCACCGCGACATCTCCGACCTGACCCCGGCCGAGCGCGAGCACCTGCGCGAGCTCATCGCCACCCTGCGGCTCGACCCGCCGAAGCGCCGGTCGATGCGCTTCCGCCCGATGCCGTCCGGACGGCTGGACGTGCGGAAGATCCTGCGAGCGATGCGTGCCGCGGGCGGCGAGCCGATCCGGCTCGCGTACCGCGACCGGGGGCACCGGCCGCGGCGGGTCGTCCTGCTGGTCGACGTGTCCGGCTCGATGACCCCGTACGCGGACGCGCTGCTGCGCTTCGCCCACGCCGTCACCAGGGCGGCGCCGTCGACGACCGAGGTGTTCACCGTCGGCACCCGGCTGACCAGGCTCTCCCGCCAGCTGCGCAAGCGCGACGCGCAGGAGGCGCTGTCGGCGGCGTCCCGCGCGGTGCCGGACTTCGCCGGGGGAACCCGTCTGGGTGAGACCTTGCGTGCATTTCTCGACCGGTGGGGGCAACGCGGAATGGCCAGGCGGGCGGTGGTCGTTCTGTTCTCTGACGGCTGGGAACGCGGCGACGCCGCGCTCCTGGGCGAGCAGCTGGCCCGGCTGCGGCGGCTCGCGCACGCGGTGCTGTGGGTCAACCCGCACGCCGGCCGGGAGGGCTACGCGCCGGTCCAGTCGGGCATCGCGGCGGCCCTGCCGCACCTGGACCTGCTGCTCGCCGGGCACAGCCTGGCCACGCTCGAGGAGCTATTGATGGAGGTACGCCGTGCGTGACGTGCTGGACGAGCTGATGCGCCGCTACTCGGCGGGCGAGCCGACCGCGCTGGGGACGGTCGTCGCGACGTTCTCCTCCGCGCCGCGCGCGCCCGGGGCGGCGATGCTGGTCGCCCCGGACGGGACCGTGTCGGGCAGCGTGTCCGGCGGGTGCGTCGAGGGCGCGGTCTACGAGCTGGGCCAGCAGGTCCTCGAGGACGGCACGCCGGTGCTGCAGCGCTACGGCGTGAGCGACGACGACGCGTTCGCGGTGGGCCTGACCTGCGGCGGGATCATCGACATCTACACCGAGCGGATCTGTCCGCCCGACTTCCCGGAGTTCGTCGACCTGGCCAAGTCGATCCAGGGCGAGGAGCCGGTGGCGCTCGCGACGGTCGTCGCCCACCCCGACCCGGAGCGGCTGGGCCGGCGGATGGTGGTCTGGCCCGCGCGCTCGGTCGGCGACCTGGGCACGACCCGGATCAACGACGCGGTCGCCGACGACGCACGCGGCATGCTCGCGAGCGGCCGGACCGGCACGCTGCACTACGGCGTCGAGGGCGAGCGGCGCGGCGAGGGCATGTCGGTGTTCGTGAGCTCGTTCGAGCCGCCACCGCGGCTGCTCGTCTTCGGCGCGATCGACTTCGCCGCGGCGATGGCCCGGCTCGGCTCGTTCCTCGGCTACCGCGTGACGGTGTGCGACGCGCGGCCGGTGTTCGCGACGAAGAGCCGCTTCCCGCACGCCGACGAGGTCGTCGTCGACTGGCCGCACCGGTACCTGGCGGCCGAGGCGGAGGCGGGCCGGATCGACGAGCGCACGGTGATCGCGGTGCTCACGCACGACCCGAAGTTCGACGTGCCGGTGCTCGAGGTGGCCCTGCGCTGCGACGTCGGCTACGTCGGCGCGATGGGCTCGCGCCGCACGCACGACGACCGCATGGCACGGCTGCGCGAGGCCGGCCTCACGGAGGAGGAGCTGACCCGCCTGGCCTCGCCGATCGGCCTGGACCTGGGCGCCCGCACCCCGGAGGAGACGGCGGTGTCCATCGCGGCGGAGATCATCTCCCTGCGCTGGGGCGGCGAGGGCACCCGGCTCACCGAGGCCAGGGGCCGCATCCACCGGGAGCCCTGACCAGTCCGCCTCGCCGGATCGACCCCTTCGCTCAGTTCCGCGTACGTGTGGCTGGGTCCGCGTCCCGTTCCCCTCAGGTGCGGTCGAGAGGCGGTGCGGGCACCCGCCACCGCATGCCGTCCACGGTCAGGACGATCAGGCCGAGCCAGACGATCGCGAAGCCCAGCCACCGCTGCGGCGGCATCTGCTCGTGGAACACCAGCACGCCGAACACGAACTGCAGCACGGGCGCCAGGTACTGCAGCAGCCCGATCATCGACAGCGGGATCCGCACGGCCGCGCCGCCGAAGGCCAGCAGCGGCATGGTCGAGACCACGCCGCCGCCGATAAGCAGCAGCGCGTGGCCGGCGCCGAGCGAGAAGAACGTGCCCGAGCCCGTGGCCTCGATGACGCAGATGTACGCCAGCGCCGGCACCAGCGTGATCCCCGCCTCGATGCCCACCGACTCGACGGCCGGCACGCCCGCGAGCTTCTTCACCAGCCCGTACGACGAGAAGCTGAACGCCAGCACCAGCGCCACCCACGGCACCTGCCCGTACCCGGCGGCCAGCACCACGACCGCCGCGGCGCCGAGCCCGACCGCGACCCACTGCGCCACCCGGAGCCGCTCGCCGAGCAGCAGCACGCCCATCAGCACCGACACGAGCGGCCCGGTGAAGTAGCCGAGCGCGGTCTCCACCACGCGCCCGTGGTTCACGCCCCAGATGTAGGCGCCCCAGTTGAACGCGATCAGCACCGCCGCGACCGCGAGCAGGCCGAGCTTGCGCCGCGAGGCGATGACCGCCCGCACCGACGCGAACGCCGTGCCCCGGTTCAGCCACCACAGCACGAAGAAGACGACGACGAGCGACCACAGCATCCGGTGCGCGAGCGCCTCCAGCGCGCCCGCGGATCCGAGCAGCGTCCAGTACAGCGGGAACAGGCCCCACAACGTGTACGCGGTCGCGCCGAGAGCCACGCCGCGCCGGTACTCGGGGAAGGCGTCCGGGAGCGCGCGCCGATCGGCGACGGAAGAGACCACGACATCGATCGTAAGCGTTGCGAACGATCCTACGACCGGATGTAGCGCAGGATCACATGGCCGCCGTCGAAGGTCCGCGCGTCGATCCGCTCGCACGACGACGGCGCGAACTCGCCCCTGATCACCGGGATGCCGGTGCCGACGATCTCCACCGCCGGGTCGGGCGAGCGTCGCCGGCACGACGAGCTGGCGCAGGTGCGCGTACGGGCTCGTGAGGTCCAGGTCGAGCGCGGGCTGGTAGGTCAGCCGGCCCTGGACCACGATGTCGAACCGCCTTTTCGGGGCGTCCTCGATGCCGGCGTGGCGCCGGGCGTGGGTCGGGACCGCCAGTTTCGCGCACAGATCCACTTTTCTGCGGCTGGACTTGTCCGACGGGTCCGGCAGGGGCAGGCTGGGTCGGGTGTGAGCACGCTCACGCACGCTCGAAAACTGACCCAGCCGAGGCCGTCTGTGTCGTACTTGGAGGCCCCATGCGCATCACCGTGACCGTAGACGGAACCAAATACACCGACGAGGTCGAGCCTCGCCAGTTGCTCGTGCACTACCTGCGTGAGCGGCTCGGCAAGGTCGGCACGGTCGTGGGCTGCGACACCAGCAACTGTGGTGCATGCACCGTCCATCTCGACGGACACAGCGTGAAGTCCTGTTCGGTTCTCGCGGTCCAGGCCGACGGCAGCGAGGTGACCACGATCGAGGGTCTCGCGCGCGACGGCCGGCTCCACCCGGTCCAGCAGGCCTTCCACGACAACCACGCCCTGCAGTGCGGATTCTGCACGCCAGGGATGATCATGCAGTCGATCGACCTGCTCGCCGACAACCCCGACCCGGACGAGAAGGCCGTGCGCGAGGGCCTGGAGGGCAACCTCTGCCGCTGCACGGGCTACCAGAACATCGTCCGCGCCGTCCGCGACGCGGCCGGCCACATGAAGGGCGGCGCCGGACCCGAGGCGGAGCGGGTGGCCGACGCGAGCCAGCCGGTGGGAGGCGGGAACTGATGACCGCGACCGTTGAGCCCGAGGTCGGCAAGGCACGCCGGCGCAAGGAGGACGCGCGGCTGATCACCGGCCGCACCCGGTGGACGGACAACCTCGCGCTGCCCGGCCTCGTGCACATGGCGATCCTGCGCAGTCCCATGGCACACGCGCGGATCACGAACATCGACGCGTCCGCCGCCAGGCAGATGCCCGGCGTGCTCGCCGTGTTCACCGGCGCCGACCTCGCCGACGAGCAGGGCAGCCTGCCGAACGCGTGGCCGATCACCGAGGACATGAAGGCCCCGACCGCGCCGTCCATCGCGGTCGACAAGGTCAACTTCGCCGGCGAGGCGGTCGCGCTGGTGATCGCCCGCAGCGCCTACGAGGCCGCGGACGCCCTCGAGTCGATCGACGTCGACTACGACGAGCTGCCCGTCGTGCTGGACATGGCGGCCGCGGTCGCCGACGGCGCCGACCTCGTGCACGAGGACCTGGGCACCAACTCGAGCGCCACGTGGATCTTCGACTCCGGCGAGGCGGGCACCGGCGGCGACGTCGAACAGGCGATCTCCGACGCCGAGGTCGTGGTCGAGCGGACCTACCGCCAGCAGCGGCTGATCCCGGCGTTCATGGAGCCCCGTGCGGTGGTCGTCGACCCGACCGGCGAGCAGTTCACCATGTGGTCGGCCACCCAGATCCCGCACATCCTGCGGGTGATGCTCGCCATGACGCTGTCCGTACCCGAGCACAAGGTGCGCGTGATCGCGCCCGACGTCGGCGGCGGGTTCGGCGGCAAGCTGCAGGTGACGCCCGAGGAGGTGCTGACCTTCCTGGCGGCGCGCCGGCTCGGCAAGCCGGTCAAGTACAACGAGACGCGCAGCGAGAGCCTGCTCTCGGCACACCATGGCCGCGACCAGATCCAGAAGATGACGCTGTCGGCCAAGCGGGACGGCACGGTCACCGGCCTGAAGGTCGAGCTGCTCGCCGACATGGGTGCGTACCTGCGCCTGGTCACCTCGGGCATCCCGATCCTGGGCGCGTTCATGTTCAACGCGATCTACAAGTTCCCCGCCTACCGGTTCGTGTGCACCAACGTGTTCACGAACAAGACGCCGACCGACGCCTACCGCGGTGCCGGGCGCCCGGAGGCGACGTTCGCGGTCGAGCGGATGATGGACGAGCTGGCGGTCGAGCTCGGCATGGACCCGATGGAGGTCCGGGAGAAGAACTGGATCAAACACGAGGAGTTCCCGTTTACCACGGTCGCCGGCCTGACCTACGACTCGGGCAACTACGAGGCGGCCACGGCGAAGGCGAAGGAGCTGTTCGGCTACGACGCGCTGCGGGCCGAGCAGCGCGAGCGCCGGGAGAAGGGTGACCCGGTCCAGCTGGGCATCGGCATCTCGACGTTCACCGAGATGTGCGGCCTCGCGCCGTCGCGGGTCCTCGGCTCGCTGTCGTACGGGGCCGGCGGCTGGGAGCACGCGGCGATCCGCATGCTGCCGACCGGCAAGGTCGAGGTCGTGACCGGCTCCTCGCCGCACGGCCAGGGACACGAGACGGCGTGGAGCCAGATCGTGGCCGACCAGCTGGGCGTGCCGTTCGAGGACGTCGAGGTCCTCCACGGCGACACCCAGTCCTCGCACAAGGGCATGGACACCTACGGCTCGCGGTCGCTGACCGTCGGGGCCATGGCCGTCGTCCAGGCGGCGGACAAGGTGAAGGCCAAGGCCGCGAAGGTGGCCGCGCACATGCTCGAGGCCAGCGAGGACGACGTCGAGTTCGCCTCCGGTGCGTTCCGGGTCAAGGGCACGGGTGCCGAGGCGAAGTCGGTGTCGATCCAGGACATCGCGCTGGCCGTGTTCGCCGCGCACGACCTGCCGGACGGCGTCGAGCCGAACCTGGACTCGGAGGCCACGTTCGACCCGGAGAACTTCTCCTTCCCGCACGGCACGCACCTCTGCGCGACGGAGGTGGACACCGAGACGGGCCGGGTCGAGATCCGCTCGTACGTCTGCGTCGACGACATCGGCAAGGTGATCAACCCGCTGATCGTCGAGGGCCAGGTGCACGGCGGGCTCGCCCAGGGCATCGCGCAGGCCCTGTTCGAGGAGGCCGTGTACGACGAGTCCGGCACGCTCACGACCGGCACGCTCGCCGACTATCTGGTGCCGTCCGCGGCCGACCTGCCGACGTTCGTCACCGACCGCACCGAGAGCCCGTCCACGACGAACGTGCTCGGGGTCAAGGGCGTCGGTGAGGCCGGCACGATCGCGTCCACCCCGGCGGTGGTCAACGCGGTCATCGACGCGGTGCGCCACCTCGGCGTGTCCGACATCGAGATGCCGTGCACCCCGATGCGCGTGTGGCAGGCGATCCGCACCGGCCGGCCGGACGCGGGCGGCCTCGGCAGCGAGGCCGGCGGCGGCCTCGGTTCCATCGACACCTCCGGAGGTACCCAGTGATCCCCGCGGCCTTCGACTACGTCGCACCGACCACATTGGACGAAGCGGTCCGGGCGCTGGCCGAGGCGGGCGAGGACGGCAAGGTGCTCGCCGGCGGCCAGAGCCTGCTGCCCGTGCTGCGGATGCGGCTCGCCGCGCCGTCGAAGCTCATCGACCTCAACAAGGTCGCCGAGCTGCGCGGCGTGCGCGAGGACGGGGACGCCATCGTGATCGGCGCCATGACCACGCACTACGACGTGCTGCGCGACTCGCTGGTCGCCGAGCACGCCGCGCTGCTGGCCGAGGCGACCGGCACCGTGGCCGACCCGCAGATCCGCCACCGCGGCACGTTCGGCGGCTCGCTCGCGCACGCCGACCCCGCCGCCGACCTGCCGGCCGCGGCGACGGCGATGGACGCCGAGATGGTCATCGCCGGGCCCGGCGGCCGCCGCACGGTCCCGGTCGGGGAGTTCTTCGTCGACTTCTTCACGACCGCGCTGGGGCCGGACGAGGTCCTGTGCGAGATCCGGGTGCCCAAGCGCACCGGCTGGCACGCGCACTACGAGAAGTTCAACCGGGTGGCCCAGGCGTGGCCGATCGTCGCGGTGGCGGCGACCGTACGGGTCGACGGCGGCTCGATCGCCGAGGCGCGGGTCGGCCTCGCGAACATGGGCCCGACGCCGGTCCGCGCGACCGGTGTCGAGCAGGCCCTGGTCGGGCAGCCGGCGACGGCCGAGGCGATCAAGGCGGCGGCCGAGCACGCGGCGGAGGGCACGAACCCGCCGGCCGACGGCAACGCCGACGCGGAGTTCCGCCAGCACCTGGCCCGGGTACTCACCAGCCGGGCGGTGTCGGCGGCGGTTGGCGCATAGGCTGACCACACGGCCCCGGGTGACGGAGTCCCGTCGCCCGGGGCCGTGAACTTTTTGAGGGAGGATTCGGTCGTGAAGCTCGAGCACACGTTCTCCGTTCCGGCTGATCTGGACACCGTGTGGGCGGCGGTGCTGGACCCCGAGCGCGTCGCGCCGTGCATGCCCGGCGCCAGCCTCAGCGAGGTCGATGGCGACTCGTTCAAGGGCACGGTGAAGGTGAAGGTCGGCCCGATCGCCTTGCAGTACAAGGGATCCGGCGAGTTCCTGGAGAAGGACGAGGCCAACCGCAAGGTCGTGATCAAGGCGTCCGGCAAGGACACCCGCGGCAACGGCACCGCGTCGGCCACCGTGACCGTGACCCTGCGCGAGGACGGCGGCAAGACGGCGGGCTCGGTCGACACCGACCTGTCGATCACCGGCAAGCCGGCCCAGTTCGGCCGCGGGCTCATCTCGGAGGTCGGCGGCAAGATCCTCGACTCGTTCGCGTCCTGCCTCGCCACCAAGCTCGCGCCGGAGCAGGCCGCGGAGCCCCCGCCGGCCAAACCGGCCAAACCGGCCAGAGCGACCAAGAAGAAGGAGCAGGCCGCGGAGTCGCCGAAGCTCGCCGTCGTCGAGGCGGAGCGGGTCGAGGCGGTGGAGACCGGCGCCGAGGCGGGCCGGGTGGTCGCGCGCTCGGCGCCGCCGGTCGCGGACAGCAAGCCGAAGCTGACGGCCGTGGAACCGCAACCGGAGTCCGAGCCGATCGACCTGCTGGCCTATGCGGGGCCGTCGGTCGCCAAGCGGATAGTCCCTCTGGTGGCCGCACTGGTGGTCCTGCTGGCTGTCGTCCGCCTGCTCCGGCGGCGCGGTTGACGACGATCGGGGCTTGAAAGACGCACGGGCGCACCGAAAGAATGCGCCCGTGCGCCGATGGTTGCTGATCCTGTGCGGAGCGTCAGCTCTCGTGGCGGCTGGCTGCTCCCAGCCGTCCACCAGCGGCATCACCATCCCCGAACCGCAGTCGCCCGTCTCGACCGCGCCGACCTCGGCCGCCACGAACGGCTCGTTCACCGTGCTCGCCACCGGTGACGTCCTGATCCACCCGGCACTGACCGAGCAGGCGACCAAGGACGGCGCCGGCCGGCGTGACTTCACCGAGATGTTCGCCGGCGTCCGCTCCGCGGTGGAGGGCGCCGACCTCGCCATCTGCCACCTCGAGGTGCCGCTCGCCGACAAGGACGGGCCGTTCGAGGGCTTCCCGACGTTCTCCGCACCGCCCGAGGTCGCCACCGCGCTCGCCGGCATCGGCTACGACACGTGCTCGACGGCGTCGAACCACACCTTCGACCAGGGTGCCGATGGTGCGAAGACCACATTGGACGTCCTGGACTCCGCCGGCATCGGGCACACCGGCTCCGCGCGCACGGAGAAGGAGGCGGCGACGCCGCTCATCACCGACGTCAACGGCGTGCAGGTCGGGCAGGTGTCGTACACGTTCGGGTACAACGTCGGCACCGACCCGCCCGAGCCGTGGATGGGCAACGTCATCGACGTCGACAGGATCCTCGCCGCCGCCCGGGCCGCGCGCGAGGCCGGCGCCGACGTCGTCATCGCGAGCCTGCACTGGGGTAACGAGGACCAGCCCAAGCCCACGGCGTTCCAGCGCCGGGTCGCGAGGAAGCTGCTCGCCGACCCGGCCATCGACCTTATCGTCGGCCACCACGCGCACGTCGTGCAGCCGTTCGAGAAGATCAACGGCAAGTGGGTCGCCTACGGCCTGGGCAACCAGATCGCCCGGCACGAGGTGCCCCGCGGCACGACGGAGGAGGGCGTGATGGCCCGCTTCCGGTTCAGCAGGAGCCCGAACGGCTGGACCGTGCAGCAGGCCGAGTACATCCCGACCCTGGTCGACCTCGGCCCGCCGATCCGCCTGCGCAACCTGACCACGGACGCGAGCGTCGACCCGAAGCGGCGCACGGACGCGATCGTGCGTACGGACAAGGTGGTCCTGTCGTTGGGTGCCGCCGAGAACGGGCTGACGCGACCTGGTGAGTAACGTCGTCCGCATGGAGAGTGTGCGTGCGGTGGCCGGCTGGCCGGTGGACCACGCGGCCGCGGCGGTCGTGGGTGCCGAGGGCGAGGTGCTGGCCGCGGAGGGCCCGATGGCGCGGGAGTTCCAGCTCGCGTCGGTGACGAAGCTGCTGACCGCGTACGCGACGCTGATCGCGGTCGAGGAGGGCGCGGTCGAGTGGGACCAGCCGGCCGGGCCGCCTGGATCCACCGTGCGGCACCTGATCGCCCACACGTCGGGACTCGCATTCGACGAGCACAAGGCGATGGCGGAGCCCGGCACGCGGCGGTTGTACTCGAACGCCGGTTTCGAGGTGCTGGCCGACACCGTGCACGAGGCGTCCGGGATCCCGTTCGCGGAGTACCTGACCGAGGCGGTGCTCGAGCGGCTGGGCATGTCCTCGACGCGGCTCGCCGGTACCGCCGGGGCGGGCGCGGTGTCCACGTGCGACGACATGGCGCGCTTCGCGGCGGAGCTGCAGGCCCCCACGCTGATCGCGCCGTCGACGCTGTCCGAGGCGGTGTCGGTGGCGTTCCCCGGGCTCGCCGGGGTGCTGCCGGGCTACGGGTACCAGAAGGAGAACGACTGGGGCCTGGGCTTCGAGCTGCGCGACCACAAGAACCCGCACTGGACGGGCAAGAACAGCTCGCCGCACACGTTCGGCCACTTCGGACAGTCCGGGTCGTTCCTCTGGGTCGACCCGGAGGCCGGCGTCGCGTGCGCGGCCCTGACCGATCGCGCGTTCGGCCAGTGGGCCATCGACACGTGGCCGGCCTTCACCGACGCCGTTCTCGCCGAGGTGTCCTGATGTACCACCGGATGTCACGCGACGAGTGGTTGCCGTTCGTGCTCGACGGGACGCGCACGGGCAAGCTGGCGGTCGTGCGGGCGGACGGCTCCCCGCACGTGGCCCCGGTGTGGTTCGTGCTCGACACGGCGGACGGTACCGATCGCATCGTCTTCAACACGGGCGCGAACACGGTGAAGGGCAAGGCCTTGCGCCGCGACCCCCGCTTCGCGATGTGCGTGGAGAGCGACGACCCGCCGTACTCGTACGTGATGTTCTACGCGACGGCGACCATCGTGGACGATCCCGAGATTTCGCTGCCGTGGTCGGTCCGGATAGCGGCGCGGTACATGGGCGAGGAGCGCGGCGAGGAGTTCGGCCGCCGCAACGCGGTCCCGGGCGAGCTGCTCGTCGTCGCGCCCATCACCAAGGTGGTGGCGGAAGCCAACATCGCCGACTGACGTCGAGGTTGTCCGCGGTCGCGCTCGCTGCGAACCGGTCTTGCCGGTCCTGCGGAGTAGCGTGGGTTTCCCGAGGGCCGGAGGCCGCCCGCTAGCCCTTGACCTCCGGGAGTGCCGGGCCCAGGAAGTCGTCCGCGTCGCGGATCGTGTAGGCGTAGCCCTGCTCGGCCAGGAAGCGCTGGCGGTGCGCGGCGTAGTCCGTGTCCAGCGTGTCCCTCGACACCACCGAGTAGAAGTGCGCCTGGCGGCCGTCCTCCTTCGGGCGCAGCAACCTGCCCAGCCGCTGTGCCTCCTCCTGCCGGGAACCGAACGTGCCGCTCACCTGCACGGCCACCGTCGCCTCGGGCAGGTCGATCGAGAAGTTGGCTACTTTGGACACGACCAGCGTGCGCAGCTCGCCCCGGCGGAACGCGTCGTACAGCCGCTCGCGTTCGGCGTTCCGGGTCGAGCCCTGCACGATCGGGGCGTCCAGGGCCGCGCCGAGCTCCTCCAGCTGCTCCAGGTACGCGCCGATCACCAGGGCCGGCTCGCCCGCGTGCCGCTCCAGGATCTTGCGCACCACCGGCATCTTCGTCTCGACCGTCGAGCACAGCTTGTACCGCTCGTCCGGTTCCGCGGTCGCGTACGCCAGACGCTCGGAGTCGGTCAGGGTCACGCGTACCTCGACGCACTCCGCGGGCGCGATCCAGCCCTGCGCCTCGATGTCGCGCCACGGTACGTCGTAGCGCTTCGGGCCGATGAGCGAGAAGACGTCGCCCTCGCGACCGTCCTCACGCACCAGCGTGGCCGTCAGGCCGAGCCTGCGGCGGGACTGCAGGTCCGCGGTCATCCGGAACACCGGCGCGGGCAGCAGGTGGACCTCGTCGTAGATGACCAGGCCCCAGTCGCGCGAGTCGAACAGCTCCAGGTGCCGGTACTCGCCCTTGGTCTTGCGCGTCATCACCTGGTACGTGGCGATCGTGACCGGGCGGATCTCCTTGCGCTCGCCCGAGTACTCGCCGATCTCCTCCTCGGTCAGCGACGTGCGCGCCACGAGCTCGCGCTTCCACTGCCGTCCGGCGACCGTGTTGGTCACCAGGATCAGCGTGGTCGCCTGCGCCTGCGCCATCGCCGCCGCGCCGACCAGTGTCTTGCCCGCACCGCAGGGCAGCACGACCACACCGGACCCGCCGGCCCAGAACGTCTGCGCCGCCTGGCGCTGATAGTCGCGCAGCTGCCAGCCGTCCTCGTGCAGCTCCATCGGGTGGTGCTCGCCGTCGACGTACCCGGCCAGGTCCTCCGCCGGCCAGCCGACCTTCAGCAGCGCCTGCTTGAGCCGGCCGCGCTCGCTCGGGTGCACGACGACCGTGTCGTCGTCGATGCGCTCGCCCAGCATCGGCGCGATCTTCTTGTGCCGCAGCACTTCCTCGAGCACCGCACGGTCTATTGTGGACATCACGAGACCGTGCGCCGGGTCGTTCTGCAGCTGCAGCCGGCCGAACCGGCCCATCGTGTCGACGATGTCGATCAGCAACGGTTGCGGGACCGGGTAGCGGGAGTAGTTGGTCAGCGCGTCGACCACCTGCTCGGCGTCGTGCCCCGCGGCGCGTGCGTTCCACAGTGCCAGCGGCGTCACGCGGTAGGTGTGCACGTGCTCGGGCGCGCGCTCCAGCTCCGCGAACGGCGCGATGGCCATCCGCGCGTCGTCCGCGCCGGGATGGTCGACCTCGAGCAGCAGGGTCTTGTCCGACTGCACGATCAGTGGGCCATCGGTCACGTCTCGCGGTCCCCTCGTCTAGATTTGCCGTCATGACAACGCCGCCCCACCGGCCCGCGCCCCGGCGCAGGCCACCGGGCGGACCCGGCGAAGAGCCGACGCAGCCGCTGCGACCGGTCCCCGGTGCGCAACGGTACGACCGGAAGCGGCCTTCTACGCAACAACCCCCGTACGGCGAGCATTCCGCGCACCGGCCGACCCGTCGGGAACGAGCGGCGTCCCGGTACCGGCGGGTCAGCGACCGGACCGCGGTCGTCACCGGGGTCATCGCCGTGCTCGCGCTGCTCGTCGCCGGGCTCGGCGGCTGGGCGCTGACGAAGGACAAGGACGAGATCGGCGCCGAGCCGGACAAGGCGACGCAGGCGCCGGCCCCCCACTCGTCCGGGCATCCGCGGTCGGCGCAGGAGGTGCCGGGAGTGGCGGCCGACGCCGAGGTCGGCGACTGCATCAAGGTCAACAAGGCGGGCGATACGGACGCCGAGGTGGAGACGATCGACTGCGCGAATGCCGCCGCCGTGTACCGGGTCGGTGTCCGCGTGGACGGTGGCGGCTCGAAGTGCCCGGGCGAGAACTACGTGACCTACACCGAGGGCAACCTGCTGCTGTGCCTGACGCTCAACGCGCGCAGCGGCGAGTGCTTCCACGAGAACGACGAGCAGGACACCCGCGTCCCGTGCGACTCGCCCGAGGCGAGCTACCAGGTCGGCGAGATCTTCGAGGGCACCGAGGACCCGACCAAGTGCGGTGAGGTCGACGCGGACAACGCGTTCACCTACCCGGAACCGCCGCTGACGATCTGCCGCGTCGCCGTGCGATGACGGACCGTGTTCGGTTCGGGCGGTTTTTGGGGTTCTGTCACGGCGTCCGGTGACACCGCGTAGATTCCAGATCTCCGGACCGGACCCACTTCGGCTGGCGACAGGCCAGACCGCGCGCGAGGTGCTCATGAACACGCCCAACTACCCGCCGCAGGGCGGCCCGCAGGGGCCACAGCGTCCGGGCGGCGGTGGCCCGTACGGACCGCCGCCGCCCTACGGACCACCCGGCGGCCGCCCGCCGCACACGCCCCCCGGCGGCCAGCCCTACGGCCCGCCGCCCGGCGGCGGCCGCCCCCACTACGGCGGCCCGGGTGGCCCCGGCGGCTACGGCCCGCCGGGCGGTGGTCCCGGTGGTCCCGGTGGTCTCGGTGGTCCCGGTGGTCCGTACGGCGCCCCGCCACCGGGTGGCCCCGGCCAGAACGATCCCTACGGTCCGGGCCCGAGCGACCCGTACGGCGGCCCGCCACCCGGCGGCCAGCCCATGGGCGAGCCGCAGCCCGGCACGCCGCCGCCGGCTCCGAAGAAGGGCAACACCAAGCTGATCCGCATCGGCGCGATCGTCGTGATCGCGCTGGCCGTCATCGGCGTGGTGTTCTTCCTCCAGAAGGACGCCCCGGCGAGCTCCAAGGCCGGCGACTGCATCCACGTCAAGGACGCCAAGAACGCCGAGATCGAGAAGGTCGACTGCGGCTCCAAGGAAGCGATGTACACGGTCGGCCTCACCAAGGACGACTCGGCGGCGAAGTGCCCGAACGAGAACTACCTGCAGTACACCGAGACGGGCAGCAGCGACGTGCTGCTGTGCCTGGTGCTGAACGCGAAGGACGGCGACTGCTTCAAGTCCGACGGTCAGGTCCAGGTCAAGACCGCCTGCGGGCAGGGCGCCGAGTTCAAGGTCGCCAAGGTGGTCAAGGGCAGCGACGATCCGAAGAAGTGCGGGGCGGAGGAGGCCGCCAACGCGGTCACGTTCCCCGAACCGAAGACGACGCTGTGCCTCGCCCCGCCCGGGGGCACCGCGAGCTGATCGAGCACGCCATCGAGCAGTCATATCGAGTAGTGACGAGTGACTCCCGCCCGGCCGATTCGGGCGGGAGTCACTCGTTTTCCGTGCGGTAGCTTGGCCGGGTGAACCGTCTCCTCACGCCACGCCAGCAGGAGCTCGTCGACATCGCCGGCAAGCTCGCGGACACCTTCGCCGAGCGCGCGACCGAGCACGACCGGGAGAACACGTTCCCGGTGGAGAACTACGACGACCTGCGCGCCGCCGGGTTCCTCAAGCTGACCGTGCCCTCCGAGCTGGGCGGTCAGGGCGCGACGCTGGCCGAGCTGATCCCGGTCCTGGAGCGCCTCGCGATGGGCGACGGGTCGACCGCGCTCGCCGTCGCCATGCACATCTCGCCGATCGGCCAGTGGGCCAGCGTCTGGCGGCGCACGCAGCACCCGCGCCTCGCGGACCTGCTGCGGATGGCCGCGCAGGACAAGCTGATCTGGGCGTCGGTCACCAGCGAGCCGGGCATGCGCAACGACATGACCGACGCGAAGACCGTCGCGGTCAAGGTCGACGGCGGCTTCCGGCTCACCGGCCGCAAGTCCTACGCCACCAACACGGTCGTGGCCACGCACTGCTCCACGACCGCGCGCTACGAGGACGCCGAGGGCGGCCCGCGGCTGCTGCTGTGCCGGATCGCGCTCGACCAGCCCGGGGTCACCAGGCACCAGACGTGGGACACGATGGGCATGCGTGGCACGCAGAGCAACGACATCGTCTACGAGGACGTGTTCGTGCCCGAGCAGGACGTGGTGCACTCGCTGCCGGTCGGCCATCTCGACGCCCGGGTCTTCGAGACCGTGTGGTCGTGGGCGATGGGCGCGTTCGCCGCTGTCTACACCGGCATCGCGGCCGGCGCCGTGGAATGGACCGCCACCCAGCTCGCCGCGCGCGGCAAGGGCGCGGACCCGCTCGTGCAGGACACGATCGGCGAGTGCGAGATCCTCGTGGAGAGCGCCCGCGCGCTGACCTACCGGCACGCCGACGAGGTCGGCTCGCGGCGGCTGTTCGACCTCGGCGTGCAGGAGGGCATCGCCCGCTGCGCGCTGGTGAAGTACGTGGCGAGCAACAACGCCTCGCAGGTGATGCGCCGGCTCGTCGACGTGCTGGGCGGCGCGAGCTACTCGCGCAAGCTGCCGTACGAACGGATGTGGCGCGACGCCCAGGCCGGCATCTTCATGCCGATGGGCAACCAGGCCGCCCGCAAGATCATCGGGGCGAGCGCGCTCGGCGTGGAGATCGCCCCGGTCATCGGCTTCGACGAGACCGGCCCGGAAAGCAGGGCGAAGTCTTGACGACGGTCCGCGAGGTCACCCGCGACCTGCTCCGCGCGTACGGGCTGACCACGATCTTCGGCAACCCCGGCACGACCGAGATCGGCTTCCTCACGGGGTTTCCCGAGGACTTCCGGTACGTCCTCGGCCTGCAGGAGTCGGTCGCGGTCGCGATGGCCGACGGGTACGCGCACGCGAGCGGCCGGCCGGTGCTGGTGAACCTGCACTCGGCGGGCGGCGTCGGGCATGGGCTCGGGCAGGTGTTCACCGCGTACCGCAACAACACCCCGATGATCGTGCTGGCGGGCCAGCAGGTCCGCTCGCTGCTGCCCGGCGAGCCGTTCCTGGGCGCGGTCGACGCGACGACGTTCCCGCGTCCGTACGTGAAGTGGGCGGCGGAGCCGGCGCGGGCGCAGGACGTCCCGGCCGCGCTGGCCCGGGCGTACCACGTGGCGACGCAGCCGCCGTACGGCCCGGTGTTCGTGTCGGTGCCGGCCGACGACTGGGACGCCGAGTGCGAGCCGCTGCCGCACCGCCCGCCGGTGCCCGGCTTCGGCCCGGACCCGGCCGCGCTCGCCGACCTCGTGTCCGCTGTGGACGGTGCGGCGAACCCCGCCTTCGTGGTGGGGCCGGGCGTCGACGCCGAGGGCGCGATCCCGGACGTGGTGGAGCTCGCCGAGCGGGCCCGCGCCGGCGTGTGGGCGAGCCCGATGTCGTGGCGCAGCTCGTTCCCCGAGGACCACCCGCAGTTCCTCGGCTTCCTGCCGCCGGAGGAGCGCGGCACGATCGAGGCGCTCCAGTCGCACGACCTGGTCGTGGTGCTCGGCGCGCCGGCGTTCGTCTACCACGTGTACCGCGGCTCGTCCTCCCTGACGCCACCGCCGATGTACCTCGTCAGCGACGACGAGCAGGTCCTCGCCCGGGCGCGGTTCGGCGTCGGCGTCCGTTCCGGTGTGCGGGCCGCGGTGCGTGCGCTCGCCGGGGCGATCGCGCCGGCCGCCCGCCCGGTGCCCGCCGGTCGGCAGCGCCGCCCACGCCCGCCGGAGACCGAGCCGATCACGGCGGAGTGGCTGTTCGCGACGATGGCCGACGAGCTGCCGGCCGACACGCTGCTGGTCGAGGAGATCCCGAGCCACCTGCTGGTGCGCCGGGAGTACCTGCCGGTCCGCGCCACGCGCACGGGCCTGCTGAGCACGGGCGGCGGCGCGCTGGGCTACGGCGTCGCGGCGGCCGTCGGCGCGGCCCTGGGCGCACCGGGCCGCAAGGTGGTGGCCGTGCTGGGCGACGGGTCGACGATGTACAGCGTGCAGGCGCTCTGGACCGCCGCCCGCGAGCACCTGCCGGTCACCTTCGTGATCCTGGACAACGCCCGCTACGCGGCGGTCGACATCCTGGCGAGCACGGACGACCCGAAGATGCCGGGCGTGGACCTGGGCGGCATCGACTTCGGCAAGCTCGCCACGGGCATGGGCTGCCGGGCCCACCGGGTCGAGCACCCGGACGAGCTGAAGCCCGCGCTGACCGCCGCCCTGTCCGACGACCGCCCGACGGTGGTCCACGTCCTCGTCGACCCGGACCCGCCGGCGCTGTACTGAGTCCCGCGGGTCAGCGGGTCGACTGCCGGCTGGCCTCCTCCCGCTCGGCGGCGAGGAACCGCTCCGCGGCCAGGGCCTCGTCGGACGCGTGCGACGAGCCGTTCGTCGGGCCGGCCTGGCCGGACTGCTTGTCGTGCAGCAGGCGGGCGATCTCGGTGCGCAGGTCGACGAACGTCGACGAGCCGCGGGTCGTGATCTGGTCGCGCTGCGCCGGCAGGTCGACGGTCAGGTCCGCGACGATCTTCGCGGGCGAGCGGGACAGCACGAGCACCCGGTCGCCCAGGTAGACGCTCTCGTCGATGTCGTGGGTGACCAGCAGCACCGTGCTGCCGTGCTCGCGGCGCACCCGCAGCAGCAGGTCCTCGAGCTCGGCGCGGGTCTGCGCGTCGACCGAGGCGAACGGCTCGTCCATCAGCAGCAGCGACGGCTGCGAGCCGAGCGCCCGCGCGATCGACACCCGCTGCTGCATGCCGCCGGAGAGCTGCCACGGGTACTTGCCCGCGGCGTCGGCGAGGCCGACCCACTCCAGCGCCTCCATCGCCCGCGCCCGCCGGGCGGCCCGGCCCGAGACCCGCGTGCGCAGCGGGAACTCGACGTTGCCGCGCACCGACAGCCAGGGGAACAGCGAGCGGCTGTAGTCCTGGAACACGACGGCGAGGTCCTCGGGCACGCCGTGCACCGCGTCGCCGTGCAGGGTGACCGAGCCGTCGGTCGGCCTGATCAGGCCGGCGATGCAGCGCAGCAGCGTCGACTTGCCGCACCCGGACGGCCCGACGATGCAGGCGAGCTGGTCCTCGTCGACGGTGAACGACAGGCCCGACACCGCCAGGTGCGCGCCCGGACCGGTGCCGTACTGATGCACCAGGTCGCGCACCTCGAGCATGGTCGGCATATATCACCCTCCTGCCTTCGCGGCCGCTACCGCGGCCCGGGTCGGCTGCCAGCGAAGCACCCGGCGCTCGACGGTGAGCAGCGCGAGGTTCAGCCCGTAACCGATGATGCCAAGCAACACGATCCACGCCCACATCGTCGGGAAGTCGAACTGCGCCCGGGCGTGGTCGAGCTGGTAACCGATACCGCTGGTGGTACCGACCATCTCGGAGACCACCATAAGGATGACCGAGATCGCGAGCGAAAGCCGCAACCCGGCGAAGATCTTCGGCAGCGCGGCCGGCAGCACGACCATCGTCACCCACTGCCCGCGCGGCGTGCGGAACGAGCGCGCGGTGTCGGTCTTCACCGAGTCGACCGAGCGCACGCCCTCGACGGTGTTGAGCAGGATCGGCCAGATCGAGCCGAACACGATCAACGACAGCTTCATCCCGGAGTCGATGCCGAACAGCACGATGAACACCGGGATCAGCGCCGGCGAGGGCAGCGCGCGGAAGAACGCGAACAGCGGGCCGACGTAGTGCATGGCGGTCCGCGACCGGCCCAGCGCCGCGCCGAGCGCGACGCCGAGGATCGTGGCCATCAGCCAGCCGGACACGACCCGCCCGAGGCTCGGCAGGATGTCGACGAACACCGTGTCGGCCAGGCCGAACCCGCCGTCGGGCGCGGTGAGCCACAGCTCCTTGCCGCGCTCCACGACCTGCAGCGGCGTGGGGAACCACACGTTGTCGGCGGCCGCCGTGACGAGCTGCCACGCCACGACGAACACCGCGAACACGACCCAGCGGGTGGTGAAACCCGTGACGCGCCTCATGTCAGCGCCTCCACCCGGGTCGTGTCGCTCCACCGGAACAGCCGCTTCTCCAACCGTTCCAGCCCTTCGTTGGCGAGGTAGCCGATGAGCCCGATCACGACCGTGCCGGCCAGCACCTTCTCCATCTGGCCGGCGTTGTTGGCCACGTCGATGATGTAGGCGCCGACGCCGACCGCGCTACCCGCCAGGTACTCGGTCGAGACCGTGACGATCAGCGCGATGGCCGCGGACAGGCGAAGGCCGGTGAACGCGAACGGCGCGACGTGCGGCAGGGCCACCGTGGCGAGCGTGCGCACCCGGCCGTTGCCGAACGAGCGCGACGTGTCGAGCAGCAGCGGGTCGATCTCGTCCAGCGCGTAGACGATGTTGAACAGGATCGGCCACACCGACGCGTAGAACGCGAGCGAGATCTTCGCCTCGGGCCCGGAGCCGATCGTCATGATGATCAGCGGGATCAGGGCGACCGGGGGGATCGGGCGGAGGAACTCGATCAGCACGCGGGTGCCGGTCCGCAGCCACGGCAGGCTGCCGAGCAGCAGGCCCGCCGGGACCGCGACCGCGACGGAGACCAGGACCGCGAGCAGCCAGGCGAGCACCGTCGCGATCACGTCGCGGATGAACGACTCGTCGCCGACCAGCTGGCCGAGCTCGCGGACCACGTCGGTCGGTGTGGGCAGGAAGGCCCGTTCGACGAGGCCGAGCCGGACGACTCCTTCCCAGATCAGGAAGAAGCCGGCCAGCCCGATGAGGTTGCGGACGGATCTGGACAAGTCAGCCGACCGGTGCGGTTGGGATGATCATCTTTTTGACGTCGATGGGTTGTTTGATGACGTCGAACTCGAGCATGAGGTCGGGGACGCGTTGGATGCGGGTGGCGTCGAGTTTGGATTGGAAGGTGAGCAGGGTGGCCATTTTGGCGGT
>NZ_DATBKY010000012.1:0-18194 GCF_036555685.1 Actinophytocola sp.
CGCCACGCTGGTCGTGCCGATCGCCGAGGTTCGCGAGAACATCCCGGCGATCGCGCAGGAGGCGCTGACCGACGTCGTCGGCTCGCCGCCCGGCATCCGCTCCCGCCAGCGCCGGATCGAGGACGCGATCGCGAGAGGCGCGGCCGTGAGACAGCAGATGGTCGAGGCGGAGGCGAACCTGCAGCCTGCCGCCCAGCCGCACCAGCAGGCCCCGCAAGAGCAGGCCCAGCCATACCAGCAAGCACCGCAACAGCAGGTGCAGCCGCAGGCGCCACAGCACCAGCCCGTCCAGCCGCACCAGCCCGCCCAGCCGCAGCAGCCGTCACGGCAGGCGGAGGCCGAGGAGCTCGAGGGCATCATCCCGACGACCAAGCAGCAGCCGACGGCCCCGGGCAGCCTCTCCGAGCGCCTGGACGGCTAGACCCGAGGTCAGCCCTTCCGGGTGGCCAGCTTGAGCCGCACCGCCAGCCCGGCGCGGATCGTCCACCGCACGGGGGCCCACGACCACCCGCGATGCCGGTCCGCGATGTACCGGTACGCGCTCGCGTGGTGCGCGGCCAGCATCGCGGCCGACGACCGCGCCGTGGAGTGCCCCTGGATGTGCACGACCTCCGCGGACGGCACGTAGACGTTCTGCCACCCCGCGCGGCCCAGCCGGTCGCCCAGGTCGACGTCCTCGAAGTACATGAAATAGCGCGGGTCGAAGCCGTCCACCGAGTCGAACGCCTCGCGGCGCATCAGCAGGCACGACCCGGAGAGCCAGCCCGCGGTCCGCTCGGCCACCGACGTGTCCGACTGCTTGTACGCCCGCGTCCACGGGTTCGACCGCCACAGCCGGCCGGCGACCGCGTGCCCGATGCCGCGCCCCAGCGAGGGCACCAGCCGGGCCGACGGGTACGTCTCGCCGGAGACCTCCTTGATCAGCGGACCGAACGCGCCGCCGCGCGGCCAGCGGGAAGTGGCCTCCAGCAACGTGTCCAGGCAGCCGTCGCCCCACTCGAGGTCCGGGTTGGCCACGACGAGCCAGCCGTACGACGGGTCCAGCGACGCGATGCCCCGGTTGGCCGCCGTGCCGTAGCCGAGGTTGCCGCCGGTGCGCAGCAGCGTCACGTCGTCGCGCTCGGCCGCGGCCCGCTCCGGGGCGCCGTCGGTCGAGCCGTTGTCCGCCAGCACGATCCGCACCGGCCGCGTCGTGGCCTTCGCCAGCGTGTCGAGGCACCGGTCGAGGGTCTCGCCCGGCGAGTACGTCACGATGACGACAGCCAGCTCAGCGCCGTATTCGCGGCGGGATTCAGCAGACACGGGCACCTATTCTGCACATCAGCGACCGCGGCTGTGCACTCGGTGGGCCCGCTCGTAGGCGGCCCGGTGCCCCTCCGCGCTCGTCAGCCAGGAGAACTCCTTCGCCCGCCGCTGCGCCGCACCGGCGAGGCTCGCCCGCATGCCCGGGTCGTCGAGCAGCTCGCCCAGCGCCGCGGCGATGTCCCCGGCGCCGACGCCGCAGTACGCGACCGCGTCCCCGCCGACCTCGGGCAGCGCGAGCCGGCGCGTGGTCAGCACGCACGCGCCGCACGCCATCGCCTCGAGTACCGGTAGGCCGAAGCCCTCGCCGAGCGACGGGTACGCGACCAGCTCGGAGCCGCCGAGGAAGCCGGCGAGGTGCTCGAAGGGCAGGTAGCCGGCGCGGATCACGCGCAGCCGGTGCGGCACGTCGTCGAGCGCGCGCTCCACCTGCCGGTCCCAGCCGGGCTGGCCGGCGAGCACGAGCGCGGGCGCGTCCTCGCGGCCCCGGCACGCCGCCGCGAACCCGCGGATGAGCGCCGGCACGTTCTTGCGCGGCTCGAGCGCGCCGAGGAACGCGACGTACCGCTCGCCCGGGCGCAGGCCCACGAGCGCCCGCGCGGCCGCGATCTCCTCGGCGGTCGGCACGTGGAACCGCTCGCTGTCGACGCCGTGCTGGATGATCTCCAGCCGCAGGGGGTCGGCCTTCGCGACGCGGGAGAGCTCGGCGGCGGTCGCGGCCGAGGGCACGACGCACAGCGACGCCCGGGCGAGCGCCGTCCGCGTCCAGGCGCGGAAGAAGCGGGCCTTGATCGAGTGGTGCAGCACCGCGTCGGTGAAGAACGTCGCGTCGTGCAGCGTCACCACGGAAGCGGCGGGGTTCGCGAGCGCGGTCGTGTAGTGCGGCGAATGCAGGACGTCCACACCGAGCCGCCGGACCAGCCGCGGCAGCGTGGTCTGCTCCCAGGTCAGCCGCGCCGTGCGGGTGGCGTTGGACTCCGAGGTCGGCAGGACCCGCGAGCGCGGGGCGAGCCGCCCGTACAGCTCCACGTCGCGCGGCTGGCACACCACCGTGAGCGGCGCACCGTCCGAGTCGAGTGCGAACACGAGGGAGTCAACGTACCGGCCGACGCCGCCGCGATCCGCGGGCACGGCGGTCGCGTCGATCAGCACGCGCGGTTCGGGCACGTGTGCAGGGTACGACTGCGAGCATCACGGCCTGGCGCGACCGGGTGAAAAACCTACGAAAAGCGCTAAGAGGCCGCGCAGGTAGGTATGGCGGCGCCCGCCGGGCATCCACCGACCTACCTGCGCGGCCTCTACCGCGCGCTCGCCATCGCAAAGAAGCGGGTGTGCAGGCGCCACAACTCGGCCGCCGCGTGCTGCCAGGTGAACGCCTCCGCCCGCAGCCGTCCCTGCGCCACCCGGCGCTCGGTGCCCGGGCCGTCGTCGAGCACCGCGCGCAAGGTCGCGGCCAGCGTCCGGGCGTCGTCGCGCGGCACCGCCACGCCCGCGTCGCCGGCCACCTCGACGAGGGCCGGCACGTCCGAGTGGACCACCGGCGTGCCCACGGCCAGCGCCTCGAGCACGGGCAGCCCGAACCCCTCCGCGCGGCTCGGCACGGCCAGCACCGCGGCCCGCCGCAGCACGACCGCGAGGTCGTCGTCGCTGATCCGGCCCAGCACCCGCAGCCGCCCGGGCGCGAGGCGGTGCCGCTCGGCGAGCGCGGCCAGGTCGACCTCGCCCCAGCCGCGCGGGCCGACGACGACCAGCGGCAGGTCCGGCCCGTACGGCTTGGCCATCGCCTCGATCAGCACGTCGAGGCCCTTGCGCGGCTCGACCGTGCCGACCGCGAGCACGTAGGCGTCCGGCAGCTTCAGGCGGCTGGCCGTGGCCTGCGCCAACGCAGGCTCGATGTCCACGCGGAACGGCTCCGGCACGCCGTGCGGCACGACCGCCACCGTGGCCGGCCCGGGCGCGTGCCGGGCGAGGTCCTCGGCCACGGCGACGGTCGGCACGACTATCGCGTTCGCCCGCCGCGCGGCCCGCTGGATCATCGCCTGGTGCCAGGCCGCGCCGCGGCGGGTCAGCGTCTCGGGGTGGGTGAACGGCACGGTGTCGTGCACGGTCACCACCATGCAGCGGCCGCGCCTGGGCGCGGGTGGCGCGAGCGGGGTCGGCGCGTGCACGGCGTCGCCGCCCGGCCACAGGTGCACGCCGCGCTCCCACAGCGCGGTCAGCGCGCGGCGGGGCAGCGGCAAGGCCCGCGGGCCCGCCACGTCGGGCACGTCGGCGGCCGACAGGTCGCGGTGGGTGGCGGTCACGCAGGCGACGGTCCACGTCGGTGGCGGGCTCTGGGCCATCGCCGTGACGAGCTCGCGCGTGTAGCGCCCCGTCCCGCCCGGGACGGGAGCCATCAGCTGCTCGGTGAGCACGACGAGCTCGGGCACGGGCACAGAGTACGGTCGACCGCCGTGACCACCGGGAACGACACGGGAAACGGCACGGGGAACAACACGGGGAA
This sequence comes from Actinophytocola sp., assembly GCF_036555685.1. Classification (GTDB taxonomy): domain Bacteria; phylum Actinomycetota; class Actinomycetes; order Mycobacteriales; family Pseudonocardiaceae; genus Actinophytocola. The sequence continues at coordinate 3,806 of NZ_DATBKY010000012.1, forward strand.
CAACGCCGTGCGAACCACGGTCCTGGTAGTGACCTGGCGCGGCCGGGAGCACGTCGAGGCCTGCCTGGACGCGGTCGCCGCGCAGACGCGGCCGCACCGGATCCTGGTGGTGGACAACGCTTCCGACGACGGCACCGCCGGCCTGCTCGCCGCCCACCCGTCCCGGCCGGCCGTGCGCCGGCTGCCGGTCAACGCCGGCTACGCGGGCGCACTCGCCGCGGCACTGCCGCAGGTCGGCACGGAGTTCGTGGCCTGGCTCAACGACGACGCGGTGCCCGCGCCCGACTGGCTCGCCCGGCTCGAGGACGCGCTCGAGGCCGACCCGGCCGCGGCCGCCGCGAGCGCGCTGCTGGAGTCGGCGGCGGGCGAGCCGATCTCGGTGGGTGTCGGGCTGACCGCCGACGGGCACGGGGCGGACCGCACCGACGGCGCCGGGGTGTTCGGCTTCTGCGGCGGCGCGGCGCTGCTGCGTACGGCCGAGCTGGCGGCCGCCGGCGGCGTGCCGGCCCGGTTCTTCTGCTACTACGAGGACACCGACACCTCGTGGCGGCTGCGGCTGCGCGGCCGGACCGTGGTCAGCGTGCCGGGCGCCCGGGTGGTCCACCGGCACGGCGCAAGCTCGCGGCCGGGCTCGCGGGAGTTCCACCGGTGGAACGAGCGCAACCGCCTGTACATGCTGCTGCGGTGCGCCCCGGCCGGGGTGGCGCTGCGCGAGTGCGCCCGGTTCGCCGCGCTCACCGCGGTGCTGCCGCTGCGCCGGCTGCTGGGCCGACCCGTCCCGACCTCGTGGAACTTCCGTACCCGGCTGCGGTTGCAGGTGCTGGCCGAGGTGCTGGTGCGGCTTGTCCCGCTGGCACGCGAGCGGCGGGCGGTCACCGGCCGGGCGACGGTCGGCCGGTCCGCGGTGTGGCGTTCCGCGAATCCGGGGCGTTAACCCATCGTGACGTGATGTGATAGGGCAGGCTAACCCTCACCACCACAACGAGGAGCGCTTGTGCCCGATCCGGCGCATCGACCGGCCGTCTCGGTGATCGTCGTCAACTACCGCGGCGCCGACGACACCATCGCCTGCCTGCGCGCCCTGCGCGACGAGCTGGACTACCCGGCCGACCTGCTGCAGATCATCTGCGTGGACAACGGTTCGGGGGACGGCGGCGCCGAACGGATCGGCCGCGAGCCGGGCGTGCAGCTGATCGAGTCCGGCACGAACCTGGGGTTCGCCGGCGGCTGCAACCTCGGCGCGAGCCACGCGACCGGCACCGTGCTCGCGTTCCTCAACAACGACGCCCGCCCGCACGCCGCCTGGGCCGCCGCGGCCGTCGACGTGCTGCGGGCCGAGCCGACCGTCGCCGCCGTCGCGAGCAAGGTCCTCGACTGGGACGGCGAGATCATCGACTTCGTCGACGCGGGACTGACCTGGTTCGGCATGGGCTACAAGCGCCACGCGGGCGAGCCCGACACCGGCGAGTTCGACGCCCCGCGCGACGTGCTGTTCGCGACCGGCTCGGCGATGTTCGTCCGGGCCGGGGTGTTCCGCGAGCTCGGCGGCTTCGACGAGCGGTTCTTCATGTTCTACGAGGACGTCGACCTCGGCTGGCGGCTGAACCTGCGCGGCTGGCGGGTGCGCTACGAGCCGCGGTCGCTCGCCTTCCACCGCCACCACGCGTCGATGTCCAAGGTGGACTCCGCGGACCACGCGCGCGAGCTGTACCTGCTGGAGCGCAACGCCCTCGCCGCGCTGTACAAGAACCTCTCCGACGCCACGCTCGCCAAGGTGCTGCCTGCCGCGCTCGCCCTGTGCGTGCGCCGGGCGACCGCGCGCGGCGACGTCGACCCGACCCAGCTCGAGATCGGCGCCACCGCCGGGCCACCATCCGACTCGTCCACTGTGGAGCTGCCGCGGACCGCGCTCGCCGGGATGCTCGCGATCGACCAGTTCGTCGAGCTGCTGGCATCGCTCGCCGGGTCGCGGGAGACCGAGCAGGCGGCCCGGGTGCGCTCGGACGCGGACCTGCTCCCGTTGCTGCGCAACGCGATGGAGCCCGCGTACCCACTGCCCCGCTACCTCGCCGCGCACGACGTGCTGGTCGACGTGTTCGGCCTGGAGGACGCGTTCGGCGGGCGGCGCCGCGTCCTCGTGCTCACCGGCGACGCGATCTCCGACCGGATGGCCGGGCCGGCGATCCGCGCGTGGAACATGGCCGACGTGCTCGCCGCCGAGCACGAGGTCCGGCTGGTCACGGTGAACCCGCTGTGCGCGCCGCCGGAGGCGCCGTTCGCCGTGCACCGGGCCAAGCGCCGCGAGCTCGGCGTGCACGTCGGCTGGGCGGACGTGGTGATCCTGCAGGGCCACGCGCTCGAGCTGGTGCCGGACCTGAAGAAGACCGGCTCCACGAAGATCGTCGTCTGCGACATGTACGACCCGATGCACCTCGAGCTGCTCGAGCAGGGCAAGGACGACACCGACGAGCAGCGCGAGCTGGACCTCATCGGCGTTACGAAGGTGCTGAACACGCAGCTGGAACGGGGGGACTTCTTCCTTTGCGCGTCCGAGCGGCAGCGGCACTTCTGGCTCGGCCACCTGACCGCGCTCGGCCGGCTCACCCCGGCGCTGTACGACAGCGACCCGACGGTGCGCTCGCTGCTCGCGGTCGCGCCGTTCGGCCTGCCGGGCAAGCCGCCGCAGCAGACCGTCTCGCCGATCAAGGGCGCGCTGGGCGACATCGCGCCAGGTGACAAGGTCGTGCTGTGGGCGGGCGGGGTCTACAGCTGGTTCGACCCGCTGACGCTGGTGCACGCGATCGACCTGCTGGCCAAGCGGCACGGCGACGTCCGGCTGGTGTTCCTCGGCATGCGGCACCCGAACCCCGAGGTGCCGGACATGGACATCGGCGGCCAGACGCGGCTGCTCGCCCGCCGGCTGGGGCTGACCGAGCGGCACGTGTTCTTCAACGAGACGTGGGTGCCCTACCACGAGCGGCAGAACTGGCTGCTCGACGCGGACTGCGGGGTAACCACGCACTACGAGCACGTGGAGACGACGTTCGCGTTCCGCACCCGCGTGCTCGACTACCTGTGGGCGGGCCTGCCGATCGTGACCACCGACGGGGACGCGTTCGCCGACCTGGTGCGCACCGAGCGGCTCGGCGTCGTCGTGCCGGCCGAGGACGCGGCGGCGCTCGCGGACGCGCTGGCCCGGGTGCTCTACGACGAGGAGTTCGCGCGCGCCGCCCGCGAGCGGATCGCGGCCGTGCGGGAGCGGTTCACGTGGGAGAACGTGCTCGCGCCGCTCGTCTCCTTCTGCCGCAACCCGGTCCCGGCCGCGGACCGGCTGCCGGGCGCGGCGCCACTGGTGCACAACAAGCCGCTGCGCGTCGGCGAGCTCGTGCGACGTGACATCGACCTCGTGCGGTCCTACCTGGACGCGGGCGGACCCGGTGAGCTGACCAGGCGCGCGGCCGGCCGGATGCGCCGCCTGGCCGCGGAGCGCTGGAAGGGCAAGCGCGATGGCTAGGGCGCGGCCGGTACGGGTGCTGCTGGACGGTACCCCGCTGCTCGGCAACCGCACCGGCGTCGGGCGCTACACCGCCGCCCTCGCCGAGGAGCTGGCCTCGATGTCCGATGTGGACATGCGGGCGGTGGCCTTCACCTTGCGGGGGTGGCGAAAGCTCCGCCGGGTGCTGCCGCACGGGTCACGGGCGCGCGGCATGCCGGTGTCCGCGCGGCTGCTGCGCCGGTGCTGGCTGCGCGCGCCGTTCCCGCCGGTCGAGCTGTTCGCGGGCTTCACCGATGTCGTCCACGGCACCAACTTCGTCCTGCCCGCGGCGATGCGAGCGCGTGGCGTGCTGACCATCCACGACCTGGCCTTCCTCGACGCGCCGGACGAGCTGCCCCCGTCGGACGCCGAGCTGCCCCAGCTGGTCGCGCGGTCGGCTTCGCGGGCCGCGGTCGTCGTGACCCCGACGCAGGCGGTGGCGGAGGTGACGGCCGAGCGGCTCGACGTCCCGGTGGACAAGATCGCGGTGACCCCGCTGGGCGTCGACCTGGCGTGGTTCACGGCGCGGCCGCCGAGCGAGGCGCTGCGGCGGCGGATCGGGCTGCCCAAGTCGTATCTGCTGTTCGTCGGCGGTGCGGGGCCGCGAAAGTCGCTGGGCTGGCTGCTCAAGGCGCACGAGGCGACCTCGGGCCTGCCGCCGCTGGTGCTGGCGGGCCCCGGCCACCACAGCCGCCACGAGAACGTCCGCTCGATCGGCTACCTGTCGGACGTGGACCTGCGCTCGGTCGTCGCCGGCGCGGCGGCACTGGTGCTGCCCTCCCGCGACGAGGGCTTCGGCCTGCCGGTCCTCGAGGCGATGGCCTGCGACGTGCCGGTGGTCTGCTCGGACGTCCCGGCCCTGCGCGAGATCTCCGGCGGCCACGCCAGCCTCGTCCCCTTCGGCGACGTGGAGGCGATGGGCGTGGCCCTCACCGCGGCCCTGGAGAACCCGCCGACCCCGGCCACACTCGCGGACCGCCGCGCCCACGCGGCCGAGTTCACCTGGCGCCGCACCGCGCAGCTGACCGTGGCGGCCTACCGCCGCGCGATGGCCACCTAGCCCGTTTCACATCCCGTCGAGCTGCAGCCGCACGTCGTGCGGGTCGACCTTCACCAGGGCGGGCGGGTTGTCCCGGAGGTCGTGGATCAGGTGGCTCGGAATGTTCGTGACCGCCTGAGCCATCCCCCGCCGCCACTTTCGCCACCACCACGGGTCGTCTTGCCGGCCGGGCAGGAGCTGGCCGCCCTCGGCGTCGAGATCGACACATGTCCGGTCGTAGAGGTCCTCGGCCGCGTCGAGGCTCTGCCGGCTCAGCTCGCTCTCGCCGACGTAGCGGTAACACACCGCGAGCAGGCAGAAGGCGTACACCCGGCTGAAGCAGGCGCTGGCGTACCGGCGCGTGTTCACCCAGGCGATGGCGGGGCGCTGCTCGATGCGGCGAAACGCCTCCTCAGCGGCCTCGAGGTGGTTGATGGAGGACCAGATCTGGCCGCGCGGATCGCGCGCCACCGGTAGCTTCCGCGTCGACTTGAGCGCCGCCGCCAGGTTGACGGAGCCGATCGCCTCCTCCAGCTGGCCCGTCTCCACGAAGGACTTCACGGTCCCGGCCGACTTCAACGCGACGACGATGTCCATGGGATCACCTGCACGGGTAGCTGAGCGCTCGTCTCCCGTACATCGCGCGGCGACCGCGCCGCGTGAGGCGCACTCCCGCGACTAGCTCTGAGACTGACCTGCCCGGAACGCGACGCCGTCCGCCGCGAACGCGGCCGTCAGGGCCGCCCGCCACGAGCGCAGCGGGGTCAGGCCGGCCGTGCGCCATTCCTCGCCGGACAGGACCGAGTACGCCGGGCGCGCCGCCGGCCTCGGGTTCTCCGCCGTCGTCGACGGCTTGACCCGGGCCGGGTCCAGGCCCAGCTCCTCGAAGATCGCCCGCGCGAAGCCGCACCACGTCGTGTCCCCGCCGGCCGTCGCGTGCAGCACCGGCGGCGGCTCCTTGCCCGCGGCCACGATGCCGGCCAGCTCCAGCAGCCCGTCGGCCAGATCGCGTGCCCACGTCGGGGCGCCGCGCTGGTCGTCCACAACGGACAGCTCGGTGCGGGAGGACGCCAGGCCGGCGATCGTCTTCACGAAGTTCTTCCCGTGCGCGCCGTACACCCACGACGTGCGCACCACCCACGCCCGCGCGCCCGAGCCGAGCACGGCCTCCTCGCCCGCCGCCTTCGTCACGCCGTAGACGCTGTGCGGGCCCAGCGCCGCGTCCGTCGCGTATGGACGGTCCGCGTCGCCGGGGAAGACGTAGTCCGTGGACACGTGGACCAGCGGCACGCCGTGCGCCGAGCACGCGGCGGCGAGCATCCGCGGCCCGTCGGCGTTCACCGCGAACGCCCGGTTGGCGTCCGACTCGGCCGCGTCGACCGCCGTGTACGCCGCGGCGTTGACGACGACCGGGGGCAGGTCCGCGGAGCGGGCGGCCGACGCGAGGGTCTTCACCGCCTCGACGACCGCACCCGCGTTGGTGATGTCCAGATCGACCGAGCCCGGCGCCTGGACCTGCGCACCGGACGGCGCACGCGCGGCCAGCTCGTGTCCGAGTTGCCCGGTGCCACCGGGAATCAGCAATGCGAGCGTCATCTCAGGTGGTCCCGGGCAGCTTCGCGCGGTCCTTCAACGGCTCCCACCACGACCGGTTCTCCCGGTACCACTCGATCGTGCTCGCCAGCCCCTCGTCGAACGACATCAGCGGACGGTAGCCCAGCTCGGTCGAGATCTTCGTGATGTCCACCGAGTAGCGCCGATCGTGTGCCTTGCGATCCGCGACCGGCTCCACCATGGACTCGTCCGCGCCCAGCGCGTCGAGCAGCCGCGCGGTCAGCTCGCGGTTGGTCAGTTCCGTGCCGCCGCCGATGTTGTAGATCTCGCCCGGCCGCCCGGAGTCGGCGACCAGCTGGATGCCCCAGCAGTGGTCGTCCACGTGCAGCCAGTCGCGCACGTTGAGCCCGTCCCCGTACAGCGGCACCTTCTTCCCGTCCATCAGGTTGGTGACGAACAACGGGATGACCTTCTCCGGGAACTGGTACGGGCCGTAGTTGTTCGAGCAGCGCGTGATGCACACCGCCAGCCCGTGCGTGCGGGAGAACGACCGGGCCATCAGCTCGCCGCCGGCCTTCGACGCCGAGTACGGCGAGTTCGGCTCGAGCAGGTGGTCCTCGGTCCACGAGCCCTCGGCGATCGAGCCGTAGACCTCGTCCGTGGACACGTGCACGAACCTGCCGACCCCCGCGTCGACGGCGGCCTGCAGCAGCGTCTGCGTGCCCAGCACGTTGGTCATCACGAAGTCGGCCGCGCCGGTGATGGAACGGTCCACATGCGACTCGGCGGCGAAGTGGACGACCAGGTCCGTACCGGCCATGACCTCGCGCACGACTTCGCCGTCGCAGATGTCACCGCGCACGAACCGCAGCCGCGGATTGTCCCGCACGGGATCCAGGTTGGACTCGTTACCGGCGTAGGTGAGCTTGTCGAGGACGACCACCTCGGCGTCGGCCATCGTGTCGTAGGCACCGCCCAGCACCTTGCGGACGTAGTGCGAACCGATGAACCCGGCGCCCCCGGTGACCAGCACCCGCATAGAGCTCCTCCCAACTTCCTTCACCCGGAAGTAAACCCCCGAGGGGCACTATTGCGTACTAATCGATAGCGACACGCCTGCTGCCGAGGTCACATCTCGGTATCCTACTGGTCAAGTTCCGTCGGGGGACGGGGAGGAGCGTGCGTGGAAGAACGTACGCAGGTGATCGCTGCTCACCCACAGGCGAGCAGCGGCTGGCGAACGGCCGGGCGCGCAACCCTGCGCACAGTCATCGCCCTGACATCTGTGGCAGTGCTCGGCACCATGGGTTACGGCTGGTGGGCCGTCGGTGACGTCGACGCGGGCACCGTGACGACCGAGGTGATCTCCAGGGACGTCCAGGACCAACGCGTTCCGCTGGACGGCGCAGTCGACATGCTTCTCGTGGGCATCGACAGCCGCACGGACGCCTACGGGCATCCACTGTCGCGAGAGGTGCTCGACTTCCTCAACGCCGGCGAGAGCGACGGCGAGCGCAACACCGACACGATGATCCTCGTGCACATCCCGGTCGACGGCACCCGGGCGATGGCGATCTCCTTCCCCCGCGACTCGTGGGTCGAGCTCGCCGGCGGCTTCGGCCACCACCGGCTCAACTCCGCGTTCGCCTACGCCTACAACAACGCCCGCGAGGAGCTCGCGAACAAGGCCCGCAACGAGAAGGAGCTCGACGCGCAGGCCACGGTCGTCGGGCGCAAGAACCTGATCGCCACGGTCGAGAACCTCATCGGCAAGGCCGTCACGATCGACCGCTACGCCGAGGTGAACCTGGCGAGCTTCTACGAGGTGACCAAGGCGATCGGCGGCGTGGACGTCTGCCTCAACAAGGCCACCCACGATCCCTTCTCCGGCGCCAACTTCCGCAAGGGCGAGCAGACGATCGCCGGCCGCAAGGCGCTCGCGTTCGTCCGCCAGCGGCACGGGCTGCCGAACGGCGACCTCGACCGGATCGTGCGCCAGCAGGCGTTCCTCGGCGCGCTCGCCGACAAGGTCCTTTCCGCCGACATGCTGACCAGCCCCACGAAGGTGCGCGAGCTCGTCGCGGCCGTGCAGAAGTCGGTCGTTTTGAGCAACGGATGGGAGCTGTCGAAGTTCGCCGCGCAGATGTCCGGGCTGTCCGCCTCGGGCATCGAGTTCTACACGATCCCGGTGGTCGGTGAGGCCAACATCGGCGGCGCGGACGTGCTCGAGATCGACCAGAAGAAGGTGGCACAGTTCGTCCGGTCGCTGACCGGCGACGAGGACGCCGGCTCGAGCTCGTCGGCCCCACCGACGACGACCACCACCACGGGGCCGGTGCCCGGTGAGCCGTCGTCCGGCAAGACACCCGACGAGGGCGACCGGCCCTCGCTCGGCCTCGTGAGCGTGGACGTGCTGAACGGCTCCACGACCAGCGGGCTCGCCGCGATGGTGCGAGACAACCTCACGGAGAAGGGCTTCAGCGCGGGCGACATCGGCGACACCGCCGTGCAGCGCGCCTCGGTGATCAGCTACGCCCCGGGCCAGGAGAACCTGGCCCGGTACGCGGCCGATCAGCTGGGCGGCGCCTTCTCCGTCGTCGAGGACATCGCGCAGCGGCCGGGCCGGCTCTCGATCGTGGTCGGCACGAACTACCAGCCGGCCGCCGGCCTGTCCGGTGGCCGGCTCGTGAACCTGCAGCCGGACTCCCCGACCTCGCCGACGTCCCCGACCTCGCCCGGCTCCCCGCCGAGCTCGAACACGATGCCGACGCCGCAGATCAACGCGGACGGCATCAACTGCGTGAACTAGCTAACGCACCCAGAGCGGTGCACGACAGGTCAAACAGACCTGGCCGGCCGTCCCCAGCGGTTAGCCTGAAACGGGAGGCGCGCAGGGGGAGGTGAGTCGGGTGGCGAAGACGCCTGGGCCGAACGACCCGACCACCTACGCGGCCTCGGTCGGTTCGGTGCGCGAGTGGCCCGATGATCTCGAGTCCGCCGAGCAGGACCTGGCGCTCGAGCCCGCCCGCCGGCGCCGCCGGGCCGCACCGTTCTTCATCGTCTGCCGCGTGTTCTTCGGGCTGCTCTCCGCCGCCGCGCTCGCCGCGATGTCGATCGTCTACCTGCGCGTCGACGAGCTGGACAGCAGCAAGAACACGACCGACGCGGTCACCGTGGCGCAGCGCGGCCAGGCCGCGACCCCGCCCGACGACGGCGCGAACGACATCCTGATCGTCGGCAACGACAGCCGCACGGACATGCAGGGCAACCCGCTGTCCGCGGAGCTGCTGAGGGAGCTGCGCACCGAGGCGACGTCGACGCTGAACACCGACACGCTGATCCTGCTGCGCATCCCGCGAAACGGCGGCCGCGGCGCGGCGATCTCCATCCCCCGCGACACGTCGGTGAAGGTGCCGGGCCTCGCCAAGGAGGAGAAGATCAACGGCGCGTTCGGGATCACGAAGGCGCTGACCGAGCGGCGGCTCGCCGACGGGGGCGAGACCGACCGGAAGAAGATCGCGCGCAAGTCCGACGACGCGGGCCGGACCGCGCTGATCCAGGCCGTGCAGGGGCTGACCGGCGTGCGGGTCGACCACTACACCGAGGTGAGCCTGTACGGGTTCTACCTGCTCACCGAGGTCATCGACGGCGTGGACGTGTGCCTGAACCACTCGACGAGCGACCCGGATTCCGGCGCGTCGTTCGCGGCCGGCCCGCAGACGGTGCGCGGTGGTGACGCGGTGGCGTTCGTGCGGCAGCGCAAGAACCTGCCCCGCGGCGACCTCGACCGGATCGTTCGGCAGCAGACGTTCCTGGCGTCTGCCATGAACAAGGTGCTCTCCGGCGACCTGCTGACGAACAACGCGAAGCTGAACGCGCTCGAGGACGCGGTGTCCAAGTCGGTCGTCATGGACCGCGGGCTGCACTTCCTGGAGCTGGTGAGCCAGGCGCAGGCGCTCGCGTCGGGCAGGGTCCGGTTCGTGACGATCCCGGTGACCGGGGTCGGCGCGCGCAACGACCGCGGGCAGAGCATCATCACGGTCGACGTGCCCGCGGTGCACAAGTACGTCCGCGGGTTGCTGTCCGCGAAGCCGCCGGCGCCGGCCGCGCCGGTGAAGTTCGGCAGCGCCCCGCTGCTGGACCTGCGCGGGAGCGGCCGGGCGGCCGCGCCCTGTGTCGACTGATTGGGAGAGTCGTTGAGCCTCACCGAGCGTCTGCTGCGCCCGTACCAGCCGGCCCGCCCGTTGGTCACCCACTACGACGACGCGACCGGCAGCCGCGTCGAGCTGTCCGCGGCGACGCTGCGGAACTGGGCGGCGAAGACCGCGAACTGGCTGGTCGACGAGTACGACGTGGAGCCGGGCACGCGGGTCGCGGTGTCGCTGCCGGCGCACTGGCAGACCGCGGGCATCCTGCTGGGCGCGTGGTGGTGCGGTGCCCAGGTGGTGACCGATCCCGCCGGCGCCACGGTCGCCTTCGTGCCGCCGGCCGGGTCCGCGGCCGGCGCGGAGATCGTGGCGGCGGTGTCGCTGGACCCGATGGGCCGTGACTTCGGCTCGGCGGTGCCCGGCGGGACGGTGGACTACATCGCCGAGGCCCGCGTCCACGGCGACGACTTCCTGGCGCTGGCAACGGTTTCCGGCTCGACCCCGTGCCTCGAGGGCTCCACACTGGACGCGGTACTCGACGAGGCGCGAGCGCGGGCGGGCACGAAGGAGCTCACCGGCGAGTCGCGCGTGTTGTCCACAGTGGAGTGGAAGACGGCGGAGGGCATCATGGAGGGGTTCCTGTCCGTGCTCGCCGCGGGCGCCTCGCTCGTCCAGGTGAGCAACCCGGTGGCGGAGTCGCTGGCGAAGCACGCGCGGACCGAGCGGACGACCTTCCAGCAGTTCGACCCCGGCCCGGCCCTTCCTGCCTGACCCTCGGCGATGGACGTGAAGCAGACGCTGCTGGCATACCTCCAGGCGCAACGCGACACGGTCCCGTGGCAGGACCACCTCACCCACATCAGGCGAATCGTGGACGGAACGTAGGTGCCGCACTCACGAGCCGAGGATCTTGGCCTTCTGTGCGGCGAACTCGGCGTCGGTGAGGACGCCCTGGTTCTTCAGTTCGGCGAGCTCCTTGAGCTGCGTCACCGTGTCGCGCGGCGGCGCCGGTGGCTGGGCGTACTGCGGCTGTTGTTGCTGTTGCTGGTATTGATCGGCGTCGTACTGTTGCTGCTCCTGGGCGGCCCAGCGGCGGCCTTGCCTGCGCGAAACCCGGTTCGACACGGTGGTCGCCGTACCCGCGATCGCGGCGGTTCGAGCAAGGCCTCGGAGAAGTCCCGGCACGGTCTCGTCCTTTCTCGATCAGGCGTTGGCGGTCTCGGCTGCTTCGGCAGCGTCGAGCGACGCGGCAAGGGCGTCGAGTGGGACGTAGCCAGCTGCCACCAACTCGGCGCCGCTGCGGCGCAGGGCCTCGGTGAACCTCCGGGCCCACCGGTTCTCGAACAGCAGGATCGCCGCGGACGACCCCGGCTCGATCGCCGCCGCGGCGTCGGCCAGGTCGCTGTCGTCGAGCAATCCCGAGGAGGCGCCTTCGAAGATGGCCACGTCGAGCTCGCCGTCGTGGTCCATGTCGCGCAGCTCGGCCACGCGCAGCGACCCGTCGACCTCCCGGGTCGCGAAGAGCAGGTCGAGGATGCGGATCAACCCCTGGTCGACCATGTCCACGAGGTGCAGCAACCCCTCGCCGGTCATCTTGTTGCCCGGGTACTCGACCACCAGGTAGCTGATCGGTCCCATCGCCTCGACATCGTCGGTCATCACCGGTCTCCCTTGACTTCGACACATGACGCCCCGACTCTCACCCGGATGCCGCGAGCTGTCCTCATCCGAAGCGGATGAGGACGGGCTGTTCCTCGACGGAGCTCGGTATGCGGCGCGGGCGGGATGCTCGCGGGTCCCGCCTGACAAAGGGCGAACGACCCTGTCCCCGGGTGCCGTGAGCTGCTGAGCTTGCACCAGGGCTGTCACGCGTGAAAGCGGGATCCGATGAGAACCTTGGTGCGCAGCTGCGCAATATCGATGCTCGCCGTGCTGTTGCTGCTCGTGCCGGCGCCGGCCTCCGGTGCCGCGGCGGCGCAGCCCGCGCCCGGGTCGTTCACGGGCCTCGGTTTCGACCAATGCGACGCGCCCAGCTCGGCCGCCATGGATGCGTGGCTCGCCTCCCCGTATCGGGCGGTCGGCGTCTACTTCGGGGGCAGCAACCGCGCCTGCGCCCAGCAGCCCAATCTGACCCCGGCCTGGGTGACCCACCAGCAGGCCAACGGCTGGCACCTGCTGCCGATCTACTTCGGCCTGCAGGCGCCCTGCACCACATCGAGCAAGCCGAACCGGATCGACCCCGCACAGGCCGCCGCGCAGGGCCGGGCCGAGGCAGACGCAGCGGTCACGGCGGCATCAGCGCTGGGCCTGCCGCGCGACAGCACGCTCATCTTCGACATGGAGGCCTACCAGACCGGGAATGCCGCGTGCACCACCGCGGTGCTGACCTTCCTCGGCTCGTGGACCTCCCGGCTGCACGACCACGGTTACCTCTCCGCGGTGTACACGAGCATCGCGTCGGGCGTCACGGATCTCAAAAAGGACTACGGCTCGACGAGCCGGCCGCACCCGGACTACCTCTTCTTCGCGCGCTGGGACGGCGTCGCGAGCGTCGACAACCCGGACATCTCGTCCGCCTACTGGTCACCGCACCGGCGGATGCACCAGTACCGGGGTCCGCACGACGAGACCTACGGCGGCGTGACCATCAACATCGACAACGACTACGTCGACGTCAGACCGCTGCCCGGTGCCGGTTTCGGTGACTTCACCGGAAACGGCTGGTCGGACATGATCGCTCGCGACAAGGCCAGCAGCAGGCTCTTCCTCTATCCGGGCAACGGGGCGGGCCTCGAGAGCCGGGTCGGCATCGGCAGCGGCTGGACGAACTACGGCGCGATCACCCGCTTCGGCGACTTCAACCGCGACGGCCACGAGGACCTGATAGCCCGGGACTCGGCCACCGGTTACCTGTGGCTCTACCCCGGCACCGGCGCGGGCCTGACCACCCGCATCCGGATCGGCGCCGGATGGAACGGGCTGCGCGAGATCACCGCGGTCGGTGACCTGAGCGGGGACGGACTCCCGGACGTGCTGGCCGTCCAGTCGTCCACCGGCTACCTGTTCATGTACCGCGGCAACAGAACCAGCCTCCGGCCCGGCATCCGGATCGGCAACTCCTGGAACACCATGGGTGAGCTGACCGGCGTCGGCGACCTCAACGGCGACGGCCGCCCGGACATGGTGGCTCGCAAGAACACCACGGGTGTGCTGTACCTGTACGCCGGCAGGAGTGGCAGTCTCGCGACAGCGGTCGCCATCGGCAACGGCTGGTCCGGCATGCGCAGCCTCGTGGGCGCGGGCGACTTCAACCGTGACGGCCACCCCGACCTCCTGGCGATCCAGACGTCGAGCGCGGCCCTGTACCTGTACCGGGGAAGGACCGCCGGGCTGTCGGCCGGCATCCGGCTGTCGACCGGCTGGGCCAACTTCGACCCGCTGGCCTGACACTCACCCGCCGACGAGCCGGGTCCGGCACCTGACCCCGGTGGTTGATCGTGGGACCTACGCATGACCACTCGCGAGCGGCAGGTTCCACAGTGGAGCCGCGGCAAACTCAACCCTTGAGCAGGGCGCGGGCCATGACCATGCGCTGGATCTGGTTGGTGCCCTCGTAGATCTGGGTGTTATTGGGCCTAGCCGCCTGTCATCAGGACTTCTGTTCGTGATTGTATGCCTGACCTCGTGTAAGATCGATGGCTGGTGATGGGCGTCTTTCACTGTCTTCCGGGCTCTGGCGGAACACAGACGGAACGTTGCCGCGCAGTGCCAGGTCGAGCGTCACGTCAGCCAGCGCGCCGTCCCCGGAACTGCTAGGCCACAAAGGCGAGCAGTCGTGAGGATCAGGTAATGGCGCGAGGCGAGTCTGCGGCAGTTGCTGGTCCACGCTTCGTGACTATCCCTGGTGCGCTCGCGTCGCGTGCGCAGTACGGGTGTAGGAATCCAATGATAACGTCCTGGCTGCAATGTCAGCTAACGAAGAGTGGCCAGCTTCGCGGCACGAAAGAAGATGGGGCGTGTTCTCAAGTATCGTTCTCCCCGGCGGCGGTTCCGTCGGCCGCCATAGGACGAGAGGTGAGCCAGTCCTGTAGCTGGCGGTGCCGGAACTGGTAT
>NZ_DATBKY010000013.1:0-4383 GCF_036555685.1 Actinophytocola sp.
CGACGCGTCGCTGGTCGTCCCCGGGCTCGCGGAGTACCAGCTGACCGAGGTGGCCGCGGGGCTGCGCGCGGGGAGCCGGGACAACCTGCCGCTGGTCGGCGAGCTGGCGCCGGGCGTGCTCGTCGCCGCGGGTCATCACCGCAACGGGCTGCTGCTCGCGCCGATCACGGCGGACGCCGTGTGCGCGCTGGTCGACGGCGGCGCGCCGCCCGAGGCGGTGCTGGCCGCGGATCCGGCCCGCCACGTGCCGACGAGGAGGGGCTGATGGAGGTTCGAGTGAACGGCGTCGCGCGGTCCGTCGCGGCCGGTGCCACGGTCGCGGAGCTGCTGGCCGTCCTGGAGCTGCCGGCCTCGGGCATCGCGGTCGCGGTCGACGGCGAGGTGTGCACGCGCGCGTCGCACGAGCGCACCGTGCTGGCGCCGGGCGCCGACGTGGAGATCCTGACCGCCGTGCAGGGAGGCTGACGTGGACGATCCACTGGTCATCGCGGGCCGCGAGTACTCGTCGCGGCTGATCACGGGCACCGGCGGGGCCACGAACCTGGCGGTGCTGGAGCGCGCGCTGGTCGCGTCCGGCACGGAGCTGACGACGGTGGCCCTCCGGCGCGTGGACGCGGACGGCGGCACCGGCGTGCTGGACTTGCTGCGCCGCCTGGGCATCGACCCGCTGCCGAACACGGCGGGCTGCCGGACCGCGGCCGAGGCGGTGCTGACCGCGCGGCTGGCGCGCGAGGCGCTGGGCACGGACTGGGTCAAGCTGGAGGTCGTGGCGGACGACCGGACACTGCTGCCGGAGCCGGTGGAGCTGCTGGACGCGGCGTCGACGCTGGTGGCCGACGGCTTCACGGTCCTCCCGTACACCAACGACGACCCGGTGCTGGCGCTGCGCCTGGAGGAGACCGGCTGCGTCGCGGTGATGCCGCTGGGCTCGCCGATCGGGACCGGGCTCGGGATCCGCAACCCGCACAACATCGAGCTGATCGTGGCCCGCGCGGGCGTGCCGGTGATCCTGGACGCGGGCATCGGCACGGCGTCGGACGCGGCCCTGGCGATGGAGCTCGGCTGCGACGCGGTGCTGCTGGCGACCTCGGTGACGCGCGCGACGGATCCGGAGAGGATGGCGGCGGCCATGCGCCACGCGGTGACCGCGGGCCGGCTGGCCAGGTCCGCGGGCCGGGTGCCCCAACGGTTCTGGGCCCACGCGTCGAGCCCGCCGCGCTAGGAGGTGCGTTCCGTGCGGAGGGCGGCGATCTCCGCCCGTAACGCGCGCAGCTCGTCGAGGATCGCCTTGTCCGACGCCGCCTGGTCGGCCGCGTGCTGATCCTCGGCGCGGGCCAGGTCGTCGGTGACCTCGCGCTCCATCCCGCTCACGATCACCGCGATGAACATGTTCAGCACCGCGAAGCTCGACACCAGGATGTAGACGACGAAGAAGATCCACGACAGCGGCGCCTGCGCCATCACCGACCGCGCGACCTCCGGCCACGCCTCGCCGGTCATCGTCTGGAACAGCGTGAACAGCGTCGTGCCCAGATCCCCGAAGTACAGCGGCGAGATCCCGCTGAACAGCTTGGTCGCCACCACCCCGGCGACGTAGATGACCAGTCCCAGCAGCGCGCCGATCGACGCCATCCCGGGCACCGCGGCCAGCAGCCCCGACACCACGCGGCGCATCGCCGGCACCGCGGAGACCAGCCGCAACACCCGCAGCACGCGCAGCGCCCGCAGCACCGAGAACGGCCCGGTCGCCGGGATCAGCGAGATGCCTACCACGATGAAGTCGAAGACGTTCCACGCGTCGGCGAAGAACTTCCCGCGGGCCGCGTAGAGCCGAAGCAGTATCTCGACGACGAAGATGCCGAGCATGATCCGGTCGGCGACGTGCAGCACGGCGCCGAAGTCGGCCATCACCGCCGGGGACGTCTCCAGGCCGAGCGTCACCGCGTTCAGCACGATGACCCAGATGATGAACTGCTGAAATCGTTTGTGCTCGACCAGGGCTCGGGCTCTGTCTCTCACGTCCACGAAGACTAACCAGACCGCCACGCACGACATCCACGAGACAGGTCTCAGATCTGCTCCAGGGGCTTGATACGCCACAGTGGTGACACCGGGCCGACGCCGCCGCCCAGCGCGTACGCGCGGCGCACGGACTCCGTGACGAAACGCTTGCCGAACCGCACCGCGTCCGGCACCGGCATGCCGCGCGCCAGCGCCGTGGTGATCGACGACGCCATCGTGTCGCCGCCGCCGTGCGTGTGCTTCGTGTCGACCCGCTCGGCCGGCAGCTCGAGGAACGCCGAGCCGTCGTAGAGCAGGTCGACGCACTCCGGGTCGCCGCGCATGTGGCCGCCCTTCACCAGCGCCCACCGCGGGCCGAGCGCGTGCAGAGCCCGCGCCGCCTCCCGCGCGCCCGCCCGGTCGGTCACCGTGATGCCGGTGAGCAGCCGGACCTCGTCGAGGTTCGGCGTGACCAGCGTGGCACGCGGGAACAGCTCGGTGCGCAGCGCGTCGAGCGCGTCGTCACGCAGCAGCTGGTCGCCTTGCATGGACGCGGCGACCGGGTCCACGACGAACGGCACGTCGCCGTCGCGTCCGATGTGGACCTTGTCGCACGCCTTGGCCACCGCGGCGATGATCTCCGCGGTGGCCAGCATGCCGGTCTTCGCGGCCTGCACGCCGATGTCGTCGGCGACCGCCTCGATCTGCGCGGCGACGACGTCGGCCGGCAGCACCGACACCCCGCGCACACCCAGCGAGTTCTGCACGGTCACGGCGGTGACCGCGGTCATCCCGTGCGCGCCGCAGGCGAAGAACGTGCGCAGGTCGGCCTGCAGGCCCGCGCCCCCGCCGGAGTCGGACCCGGCGATGGTGAGGACGCGCGGGGGTGTGGTGGTCACGAGTCCGCCACCGGGAGGTACACGCGATCACCGTGCTCGTGGAAGCGCTCGGCCATCTCCGCCATGCCCGCCTCGACCGCCCCGACCGTGTCGAGGCCGTGCTCCTCGGCGTACTTGCGCACGTCCTGGGTGATCCGCATGGAGCAGAACTTGGGCCCGCACATCGAGCAGAAGTGCGCGGTCTTCGCCGGTTCGGCGGGCAGGGTCTCGTCGTGGAACTCGCGCGCGGTGTCCGGGTCGAGCGAAAGGTTGAACTGGTCGGTCCACCGGAACTCGAAGCGTGCCCTGGACAGCGCGTCGTCCCGCTCCTGCGCCCGTGGCCGCCCCTTGGCGAGGTCGGCGGCGTGCGCGGCGATCTTGTACGTGATCACGCCGGTCTTCACGTCGTCGCGGTTGGGCAGGCCGAGGTGCTCTTTCGGCGTGACGTAGCAGAGCATCGCGGTGCCGGCCCAGCCGATCTGCGCCGCGCCGATGGCCGACGTGATGTGGTCGTACGCCGGCGCGATGTCCGTCGCGAGTGGACCGAGCGTGTAGAACGGCGCCTCGCCGCAGAGTTCTTCCTCGAGCCGGACGTTCTCCGCGATCTTGTGTATCGGCACGTGGCCCGGGCCTTCGATCATCACCTGGACGTCGTGCTCGCGGGCGATGTGGGTGAGCTCGCCGAGCGTGCGCAGCTCGGCGAACTGGGCCTCGTCGTTGGCGTCCGCGATGCTGCCCGGTCGCAGCCCGTCGCCGAGGGAGAACGTGACGTCGTAGCGGCGGAGGATCTCGCAGAGCTCGACGAAGTTGGTGTACAGGAAGGACTCCCGGTGGTGCGCGAGGCACCAGGCGGCCATGATCGACCCGCCGCGGGAGACGATGCCGGTGACGCGCCTGGCGGTGAGCGGCACGTAGCGCAGCAGCACGCCGGCGTGGACGGTCATGTAGTCCACGCCCTGCTCGCACTGCTCGACGACGGTGTCGCGGTATATCTCCCAGGTCAGCTTCGCCGGGTCGCCACCGGCCTTCTCCAGCGCCTGGTAGATCGGCACGGTGCCGACGGGCACGGGCGAGTTGCGCAGGATCCACTCCCGCGTCTCGTGGATCCGCTTGCCCGTGGAGAGGTCCATGACGGTGTCCGCGCCCCAGCGGGTCGCCCACACCATCTTGTCGACTTCCTCGGCGATGGAGCTCGTCACCGCCGAATTGCCGATGTTCGCATTGACTTTCACCGCGAAGGCCTTGCCGATGATCATCGGCTCGCCCTCCGGGTGGTTGTGGTTGGCCGGGATCACCGCGCGGCCGCGGGCCACCTCGTCACGCACCAGTTCGACGGGCACGGCTTCGCGCGCGGCGATGAACGCCATCTCCGCCGTGATCTCGCCGGCCCGTGCCCGCTGCAACTGCGTGCCCTTGTTGCCAACGACACCGGGCCGCGGAGTCAGGCCGTCATGCAGATCGATCGCGGCATGCGGATCGGTGTACGGGCCGGAGGTGTCGTAAA
>NZ_DATBKY010000014.1:0-16660 GCF_036555685.1 Actinophytocola sp.
GATGTAGCCGAGGACCGTCTGCAGGTACTCCGACCACCCCGTCCCCACCGCGGCCGCGCCGACCGCGAACTCCAGCACCAGGTCCCAGCCGATGATCCAGGCGAGGAACTCGCCGAACGTGGCGTAGGAGAACGTGTAGGCACTGCCCGCGACCGGCACGGACGACGCGAACTCCGCGTAGCAGAGGGCCGCCAGGGCGCACGCGATCGCGGCGAGCACGAACGCGAGCGACGTGGACGGCCCGGCGAGGTCGCCGGCCGTGCGGGCGGTCAAGGTGAAGATGCCGGCGCCGATGACGACCGCGACGCCGAAGACCGTGAGGTCCCAGGCGCTCAGGTTCTTCCGCAGTCTCGTCTCGGGCTCGTCCGTGTCGGCGATGGACTGTTCGACGGACTTTGTGCGCAACAAGCCGTTACCGGGCACGGGTCCTCCTCACTCCACGGCCTGATCAGCTTCGTCCATACTCGACCGCCTCGGTCCCCTCCGCACAGCGAGCGGAGCCCATATTTCTACTTCGCTAGCAAAGTCGCGGCGGCCGGCCGGTGGCCGGGCGTGCCTCAGGCCTGCGCGGGCGTGCGGTCCAGGTCCGGTTCGAGATAGATGAGGCGGGCCGAGGGCACCGCGGCGCGGATGCGTTGCTCGGCCGCGTCGATCTCGCGGGCCACCTCCGCGAGCGGGAGCCCCGGTTCCAGCGCGATCTTCGCCGCGACGAGCAGCTCGTCGGGGCCCAGGTACTGGGTGCGGATGTGGATCAGCCGCTGGACCCTGCCGCTGACGATGGCCGTCGTGATCGACTCGTGCTCGCGCGGGGTGGCGCCCTCGCCGATCAGCAGGCTCTTCATCTCGACGATGAGGATGATCGCGATGACGCCGAGCAGCGCGCCGATCATGAGCGTGCCCACGCCGTCCCAGAACGCGTCCCCGGTGATCACCGACAGGCCCACGCCGAAGA
Organism: Actinophytocola sp.; assembly: GCF_036555685.1. Taxonomy (GTDB): domain Bacteria; phylum Actinomycetota; class Actinomycetes; order Mycobacteriales; family Pseudonocardiaceae; genus Actinophytocola. The sequence continues at coordinate 953 of NZ_DATBKY010000014.1, forward strand.
GCGCGAAGAGCAGCCCGAGCAGCGCGCCGGTGTCCTCCAGCAGCACGACCGGCAGCTCCGGGGTCCGCGACTGGCGGATGAACCCCCACCACGACACGTCGCGCTTGATCTTGGCCGACTCGACCATCGCGGTCCGGAAGCTGTACCCCTCCAGGATGATCGCGATCACCAGGATGGCGACCGCGACGACCGGCGAGGTCAGCGGCTCCGGGTGCTCCAGCTTGTGGATGCCCTCGTAGATGGCGAACACCGCACCGAGGCTGAACAGCATCAGCGCCACGATGAACGAGTAGAAGTAGCGGTCCCGGCCGAAGCCGAACGGGTGCTCACGGGTGGCCTCGCGCCGCGACGTCTTCTGGCCGAGCAGCAGCAGGCCCTGGTTGGACGTGTCCGCGACCGAGTGCACCGACTCCGCGAGCATCGACGACGAGCCCGTGATGGCGAAGCCGACGAACTTCGCGACCGCGATGCCGGCGTTCGCGGCGAGCGCGGCGAGGATGGCTCTGGTACCGCCCCCTGCAGACACGGCAGCTCCCTCAAGTGTTCCGTCCGAAATGCGAAGGTCCGGCGCAAGCCTAGAGACCGGATACCCCGCCCGTCCCACTGCCCACCGTCGCGGCGAACAGCCGTACCCGACCGTCGCCCGCCGGTGCGATCACGACGTCGGGATCGGCCGCGGGCACCCACATCGACATGCCCCGCCGCAGCCCGAGCTCCCGGCCGTCGACCGCCACGGCACGCACGTCGCCGTCGACGCACACGAGGATGCGCGGCGTGCCGCCCTCGAGCTTCACCTCGGTACGCGGCTCGTCGGCGGACCACTCGACGCGCGACAGCTCGAACTCCGGCGCGGCCGTCCGGTACACCCGGCGCGGGCCGTTCTCCTCACCGGTGCTCCTGGCCATGTCGCCGAAGGAGAAGTCGAGCACCCGCAACAGCTCCGGCACGTCGACGTGCTTGGGCGTGAGCCCGCCGCGCAGCACGTTGTCGGAGTTCGCGAGCACCTCGACGCCGGTGCCGTGCAGGTAGGTGTGCAGGTTCCCGGCCGGCAGGAAGATCGCCTCGCCCGGTGCCAGGACCAGCCGGTTGAGCAGCAGCGCGGCCAGCACCCCGCAGTCACCCGGGTACCGCTCGCCCAGCTCGAGCACCGTGCGGCACTCGAGCTCGAACTCGCCGTGGTCCTTGACGTGCGCGACGCACGCGTCGAGCAGGTCGGGCAGCAGCGCGTCGATCGCCGGCTGCGGCAGCGTGATCCACGTGGTGAACAGCGCCCGCAGGCCCTCGCCGTTCGGCTCGCCGGCGAGCAGGCCGACATGGCCGGACAGCGCCGGCGTCTCGATCGCGCGCAGCAGCTCCACGGTTCGGGCCGGCTCGCGGAAGCCGGCGAGCGCGTGGAACTCGGTGACCGCGCACAGCAGCTCGGGCTTGGCCGTCGGGTCCGGGTAGTTGCGGTTGCCCGCCTCGCGCGGGATGCCGGCCTTCTCCTCGCGCGCGTAGCCCTCCGCGGCCTGCGCGGCGGACGGGTGGGCCTGCAGCGACAGCGGTTCCTCGGCGGCGAGCACCTTCAGCAGGAACGGCAGCCGCCCGCCCCACCGCGCGGCGACGTCCGGGCCGAGCTGGCCGGTCGGGTCCTCGGCGAGCACGTCGAGCAGCGACCGCTCGCCCTCGTCGTGGACGACCGTGGACGGGTCGCCCGGGTGCGCGCCCAGCCACAGCTCCGCCTCCGGGTGCGGCGCCGGCACCGCGCGGCCGAGCAGCTCGGCGATCGTCGTGCGGGAGCCCCACGCGTACGGGCGGACCCGGTTGTTCAGCAGCTGCATCGACTCACTCCCGTGGCCGGGCCGGGCCGTAGGTCGTCGTGCCGCCGGTCGTGCCCGCCGCGAGCCCGAGGTAGAGCGCGGCTAGCTGGAACCGAAGCGCGAGCACCGCGGCGCACGTCGTCTCGTCGGCGGTGATCTCCTCGGCCGGGTCGAGCAGGTCGGCGGCGGGGAAGGTGTCCACCGCGACCCGGCGCACCGGGTCGCTCGCGACGGCGGACACGGCGAGCAGGAACACGCGCAGCGGCGAGACCGCGGCCGGGTCGGCGTCCTCGGGGTCGGCGAAGATGTCGGTGCCGGCCGCGGCGCGGGTGGCCGCGCGGTGCAGCGCCGTGCGGCTCGTGGCGTGCGGGTAGGCGGCGACGTCGCAGACCAGGTCGGTGTGCGTGGCGAGCGCCTGGGCGGCGTACCAGGCGACGCCGGTGGCCACGTCGTCCAGGCCCCACAGGAGCGGGCTGCGCTCGGCCAGCCGCAGCGCGAGCGACTTGGCCGGGTTGACGAACGACTCGTGCTGCATGTGGTCCCGCTCGGCCTCGCGGTCGAGCTCGTCGGCGACCATCTCCAGGTCCGTGCGCAGCAGCTCCAGCGTGGTCACGGTGATCAGCCCGCCCGCGAGCGCGCGGGTGAAGCCGAACCCCGGCGGCACCGGCACGCGCGGCGGGATCAGCACGCACTTGCCGGCCGCGGCGGCGGCCACCGGGCCGTCCTCGGGCGCGGTCAGCACGACGCCCGCGCCGTAGCGGCCGGCCCGGTCGATCGACTCGGCGAGCGCGGAGTCGCCCGGGTCGTCGGTGTGCGCGACCACGACGTCCAGCGGCCCGAGCCAGGTCGGCGCGGTGTCGGTGAGGACCACCGGCACCGGGCAGGCCCGGCCGAGCAACGCCTGGAGCAGCTTCGCGCCCACCGGGCTCAGCCCGGGGCTGGTGAGCAGCACCAACGCGCGCGGGCTGGCGCCGGCGAGCCGGGCGATGCCGGCCTCCTGCGCGGCCTCCGCGGTGGCCCGCACCTGGGCACCGGCGAGCGCGGCGGCGTGCAGCAGGCCGTCGTGGTCGACCTCGGCGATGCGGTCGAGGTCGTCGAGCAAGGTGTCGTCGATGGCGGAGCTCATCGCTCCGACCCACCGCCCGCGGGCTCGATCGCCTCGTCCAGCAGCAGTACGGGGATGCCGTCCTCGACGCGGAACTGGCGCCCGCACGACGTGCACGTCAACACGTCGGCCTCGGGGTCGGTCGGGCTGCCGACGGTCAGCGGGGCGTGGTCGTCGGACGGGCACGCCAGGATCTCCAGCAGCTGCGGATCCAGCTGGACTGCCATCGCGTTCTCCTCCTGTGTAAGCCCTAGGCCCGGACGATCCCCAGCACCTCGTCGCGCAGGGCGGCGACCGCGGCGTCGTCGGCGGCCTCGACGTTCAGGCGCAGCAAGGGCTCGGTGTTGGACGGGCGGATGTTGAACCAGCCGCCGTCGGGCAGCTCGACCGTGAGCCCGTCCGTCTCGTCGGTGCGCACGCCCTCCCGTCCGGCGAACGACTCCTTCACCGCGGCCATCCGGCCGGCCTGGTCGCCGACCGTCGAGTTGATCTCGCCGGACGCGGCGTAGCGGGTGTACGCCGAGGTCAGCTCCGACAACGGCCGGTCCTGCTCGCCGAGCGCCGCGAGCATGTGCAGCGCGGCCAGCATGCCGGTGTCGGCGCGCCAGAAGTCGCGGAAGTAGTAGTGCGCGGAGTGCTCGCCGCCGAAGATCGCGCCGGTCCTGGCCATCTCCGCCTTGATGAACGAGTGGCCGACGCGCGTCCTGATCGGCTTGCCACCGTGCTCGGCCACGATCTCCGGGACGGCCTTCGACGTGATCAGGTTGTGGATCACCGTGCCGCCCGGGTCCTTCCCGAGCTCGCGGACCGCGACCAGCGCGGTGATCGCGCTCGGCGGCACCGGGTCGCCGTGCTCGTCGACGAGGAAGCAGCGGTCGGCGTCGCCGTCGAACGCGATGCCCGCGTCCGCGCCGATCTCGCGCACCTTGGCCTGCAGGTCGACGAGGTTGCGGGGATCGAGCGGGTTGGCCTCGTGGTTGGGGAAGGTGCCGTCGAGCTCGAAGTACATCGGCACGACCTCGATCGGCAGGCCGTCGAACACGGCCGGCACGGTGTGCCCGCCCATGCCGTTGCCCGCGTCGACCGCGACCTTCAGCGGCCGGATGTGCGTGAGGTCGACCAGCTCGCGCAGGTAGCTCACGTAGCCGGAGAGCATGTCGCGGGTCTCGAGCTTGCCGGGCGTCTTGCCCTGGCTCGGCGGCGTGTCGGCCTCGACCTCGCGCTGGATGTCGGTGAGGCCGGTGTCCTGGCCGACCGGCGCGGCGCCGGCCCGGCACAGCTTGATCCCGTTGTACTTGGCCGGGTTGTGGCTCGCGGTGAACATCGCGCCGGGCATGTCCAGGCTGCCGGAGGCGAAGTACAGCATGTCGGTGCTGGCGAGCCCGATCATGACGACGTCGACGCCCTCCTGCAGCGCGCCGTCGGCGAAGGCGCTCGCGAGCTCGGGCGAGGACGCGCGCATGTCGTGGCCGATGACGATCGAGGGCCCGCCGACCAGCCGGGCGAACGCGGCGCCGGTGTTGCGGACGAGATCCGTGTCGAGCTGCTCGCCGACGATCCCGCGGATGTCGTAGGCCTTGAAGACGCCGGACAGGTCACGCACCAGTGCTCCCGAGATGGTCAGCTGATTTGGCTCGCAGCCTACCGGCGGGGTGGGCCCGGGAGAGTAGTCCGGGGTATTACTCGCTCACCGGATCCGGGAGAACACGCAGGTGGCCACGACGACCGGTCGGCGCGGGCTCGGGCTGCTCGACGGGCCGGTCCGGCCGGCCCGCCTCGCGGACGGCCTCGGCGAGCGCGGTCAGGTCGTCGACCGACGGCGCGGGAGCGGCGAACTCGCCGTCGTGCCGGACGACCTCCCAGCCGCGCGGCACGGTGAGCTTCAGCGCGTGCTCCTCGCAGAGGTCGTAGCTGTGCGGCTCGGAGTAGGACGCGAGCGGACCGACGACCGCCGTCGAGTCGGCGTAGGCGTAGGTGAGCGTCGCGACGGCCGGATTGCCACACCCGGTCCGTGAACATTTCCGCACGCTCCGCACGATCGAGGACGATAGCGCCTCGACCCCTTCGCGGCTGGTAGGCACGCTGGTCCGCCTTCCCGGATTTTGCCGCCGTCGGTGCGTCCCGAGGAAGGGCACGGGCCGGTCCGGTCGACCGTGGTCGGGTGCCGTCACGTTCGCCTGCGGTCGCGTTGGTCGGTATCTGGCCGACGCACCACGATCGCGGCCCCGACGCGGTACGCGGGGCGCGGTGGAGTGGCTGGCTAAGCTCGGTCCGTGAGCACGACCAAGGGCTACCGCGAGCGCCACCGGCGCCGGCCCAACCGGGACCGGCACGGCCGGGGGCTGCGCGGCTCGCTGTACCCGTCGACGCTGCCGGCCGCCTCCACGCGGGCCGAGCGGTTCGACGCGCTGGTGCTGGCCGCGCTCGAGCCGATCGAGGCCCGGTGGCGCACCGAGCTGACCGACCTCGACATCGCCGTGGACGACGTGCCGGACGTGCGCGGCACGGAGCGGACGCAGGTCGCGCCGGACGGGCTGCTCGCCGACGCGGGCGTACCGCTGGCCCGGCTGGTGCCGGCCGGCATGGACCGGCGCGGGATGCCGACCAAGGCCCGGATCGTGCTGTTCCGCCGCCCGCTGGAGGCGCGCGCCCGCGACGGCGCCGACCTCGCGGACCTGGTCCACCACGTGCTCGTCGAGCAGGTGGCGACCTACCTCAACATCGACCCCGGGGTCATCGAGGGCGAGTGAGCGCCGGCTCCTTGCGGCGGCCGGGGATCGCGGTCAGCAGCACGAACAGCACCATCGCGGCCTGGACGAGCAGCAGCACGCTGCGCAGCGCCGTGGGCTGCTCGACCCGGACGGCGGCCGAGCGGACCGGCACCGACACGCCGACCAGGTGGCCCCACGCCCGGGCCACCGGGACCGCCCGACCGTCCACAGTGGCCTGCCAGCCGGGCTCCTCCTCGGCGGCGATCACGAGCAGCCGCCCGCCCGGGCCGTCGGACACCCGGACGGCGACCGCCGGCGGGGACGCCTCGACCGGCACGATGCCGGGCGCCCCGAGGTCGGTCGGCGGTGGGCTCGCGGTGATCGCGCGGCGCGCCTGCTCCGGGGACAGCAGCGTCACCTGACCGGCCGCGGGCTGCAGGCGCAGCACGGGCCGGCCATCGCTCGTCGCCGGCGCGGACGCGACGAGGTCGCCGGCCGCCGCGCTGAGCCGCTCCCCCTCGTCCGTCGAGGGGGCCACCACGAACAGCACGCCCGCCGCCGCGGCCTGGGCGACCCCGACGCGCACGCTCTCCGTGCTCGGCGCCGACTCGCCCGGACCGCCCACGTCCCGGCCCGGCCCGAGGTCCTCGGCGAGCTTCGCCAGGCTGGCCCCGGCACCCACGGGCGGGATGTCGTCGTCGCCGAACCGGGGCGTGCGGCCCGCGGACATCCGGGCCGGCTGGCCGTCGTGCGGGAGCACCAGCACCGAGCGGCCGGTCTCGGTCAGCTCGCGGACGAGCGTGGTCGCGAGCAGGGGCCTGCGCTCGTCGTCCAGCGGCCCGGCCGGCCCGGCGACCAGCGCGCCGGCCGCGAGCCCGACGACGCCGAGCGCCCCGAGCCCGGCCGCGATCCGCACGCCCACCCCGTACCCGGCCGCCCGCGTACGGCGGGCCGGCCGGCTCGCGCCCAGCACGGCGAGCAGCAGCCCCCAGCCGACGACCAGCAGCCCGGCCCCGGTCCAGCCGGTCTGCTGCGGCCCGCCCGTCAGCGGCGCCGCGGGCACCTCGTGCACGAGCCACACGGCGAGCCCGCCGAGCAGCGCGAGCGAGAAGCCCGGCACCACCGCGCGCCGCGGCCGCACCACGACCGCGGCGAGCGCGGCGACGACCACCAGCAGGCCGACGTACGGCCACGCGCCCGGCCCGCCCGGGTCCAGCCCGAGCAGCTCGACCAGCGTCACGTCGACCGGCGCGACCTGCGCGCCGACGCCGTGCACCACGACGCCGGGGTGCTGGATCAGCACGGCCGGCCACGGGATCAGCAGCGCGAGCGGCATCAGCACGAGCATGAACAACGCCGTGACCCGCCGCCGGCCGTCGCCGCGCCGGCCGGGGACGAGCACGAACCCGGCGAGCGCGAAGCCGACCAGCAGCACGTGCACCAGCGGGGCGAACGAGCCGAGCACGGCCAGCCCGAACGCGGTCGCGGCCGCGGTCGACAGCCAGCGCGAGGAGTCCGTCTTCGCGCGGCCGAGCAGCGAGATGATCCCGGCGGTGACGAGCGGCAGCAGGATGTGCGCGACGACGACGTCCAGCCGGCCCTGCGCGACGGCCGCGGTCGCGGTCGGCAGCAACGCGTACGCGGCCGCGACGAGCGCGCGCACCCAGCGGTCCACCGGCATGCCCTTGGTGGCGACGTACGCGGCGAGCCCGGCGAGCGGCAGGTCGCCGAGCAGCAGCACGGCCACGACCGCGGGCACGCCGCCGACCGGCGCGAGCACCGCGCCGAGCCCGCCGAGTACCGCGAGCGCGGCCGGCGCGGGCGCGGCGGTGCCGCCGGCCACCGGGTGCCAGGTGGCGAGGTAGGTCGACCACGTCTCCGCGAGGCCGGCCGCGGGTAGCAGCCGCCCGCCCGCGAGGTCCGTGCCGAGCCGCGCCGCGTTGAGCCACAGGCCGAGCCCGAGCAGCACGACGACCAGCACGACCGGCGGCGAGAGCAGCACCTGGCGGGCCAGCCGGGCCCGGTCGACCTGCACGAGCACGAGGTCCGGCGGTGCGACCCGGGCGCCGTCGCGCGGCACCGGCGAGGGGCGCGGGCGGGGCGAGGGCCGCAGGCCGTGCGGCAGCTCCGCGTCGGGCAGCAGCAGCGACACGGCGACCGCGGTGGCGGGGCGGCGCAGGCCGGCGGCACGCTTCGGGCGGCCGGCGATCCCCGCGGGCAGCGCGGCCGGGCCGACCGGCGGCCGGGCGGGCTCCTCCTCGGCCGGCTCGGGCACGAGGTCGGCGGTGTCGGGCAGCCGGCCGAGCGCGGCGTCGGCCTGCAGCCGGCGGCGCACGAGGATCGCGACGCCCGAGCGCATCGCGTTGCGCAGCCGGGTCAGCCGGCTGGTGAACAACCCCCGAACGCTGCGCACGCGGATCGTGGCCCGCCGCCGGTCCCGAGCCGCGCGCAGCCCGGCGCCGCCGCCCAACAGGTAGCCGATCGCGCGGAGCTCCGCCCGGCACTCGTCGAGCCGGCGCTGCATCGCGAAGCCGAGCGCGCGCAGCAGGCACAGCACGGCGAGCCGCGGAATGCCGGCGAGGAAGGCGAAAGCCGAGCAGTTGACCAGGAACGTGCGCATCCCGAGCGCGCGGTCCAGGGTCCGCATCGAGCCGCCGATCCCGCGCGACCGCGCGTCCGCACCGCGCAGCCCGGCGGGTACCGCGCGCACGTGCCGCATCCGCGCCGCCGGCACGCACAGCACCACCGCGCCGGCCCGGTTCGCCCGCCAGCCGAGGTCGATGTCCTCGCGCAGCAAGGGAATCTCGGGGTCGAACCCGCCGAGCCGGGCCCACAGCTCGCGGCGGACCAGCATGCCCGCCGAGGGCACCGCGAGGACCTCGGTGCTCTGGTCGAACCCAGGCCCCCGCCCGAGCCTGCTCCAGTCCAACTCGGACGGTCCGATGCCGGTCTGCCGGTGCCCGGAGGCGTCGGTGGACAGGCCCGCCTCGACCACGACCCGAGGATCGGCCCAGTCGAGCGCGAGCGGGCCGAGCACACCTGCCGACGGGGACGCCTCGGCGGCGGTCAGCAACGTGGGAAGGCAGTCGGGGTCGGGCGCGCAGTCGTCGTGCAGCACCCAGATCCACTCGTCGTGCTGGTCGCCCCAGCGTTCGACCGCGACCGCGCGCGCGTCCCGGACCGCGACGGCGAACCCGGTGCGGCGGTCGCGGGTGAGGACGCCGTCGAGCACGCCGGCGTCGACGGCCTCGGTCAGCAGCCGCGGCGTCGCGTCGAGCGAACCGGTGTCGACGGCGAGCACGTGCCGCGGCCGCGGGGCGGAGGCGTGCACCGCCGCGAGCGCCTCGGGCAGCCACTCCTCGCCGTCGTGGCACACGAGCACGGCGAGCACCGGCGCGGTGCGCAGCACCGGACCGCTACCGCGAGGGCGAGGCATGGCCACAACATGCCATGGTCGGCGCCCACCCCGCGCCGCGCCCGGCCACTCCTATTTCGGATCGTGAAAAGGTCTCGGTGAGGTCACGCCGGAGATCACACCGCACGCTTCTTCAGCTTGCGCCGCTCGCGTTCCGACAACCCTCCCCAGATACCGAACCGTTCGTCGTGCGCGAGCGCGTACTCCAGGCACTCCGAGCGGACCTCGCACCCTTGGCAGATTCGCTTGGCCTCCCGGGTCGATCCGCCCTTCTCGGGGAAGAACGCCTCGGGATCCGTCTGCGCGCACAGGGCGCGCTCCTGCCACTCCTGCTCCTCCGTGTCGTCGAACAGCTCGGCGAGCATGCCGAACTCGTCGATCGGCTGCTCCCCCCACTCCACGACGCGACTCCCATCGCTTATTCCCTGCATCTGCATGCCGGTCCGCCTCCTCGCCTTTCGCGCGCTCCCCGGTTGGCGGACACCACTCGCCAAATGAACCAGCGAATGACATCGATGTGATTACACCCGTGTAGTCGCGGCGCGTCAAGCCGAGCGCCCGGCCGGGTGATGCCCTATTGGGGCTTCCGGAAAGTGCTCCACCAGTCGGGCACGTAACGGGAAAACGACCTACCCGCGCAAGGCACACAGATGGGACTGGCAGACTCGGGGTGTGCAGCGATCAGCGGTCCGGCCGTCGCCGGTGTTCCTGGCCATCCTCGCAGTCGCCGTCGCCGCCGGATTCCTGGTGGCCTTCGGCGCGCCGGAGGACTACAGCCCGCTGCAGCCGGGTGCCGCGGTCAAGGCCGGCACGTTCTTCCTCGTCCTCGCCGGGTGGGGTGTCTCGCTGTGCCTGCACGAGTTCGGCCACGCGTACGTCGCCTACCGGGGCGGCGACCGCGAGGTGTACTTCAAGGGCTACCTGACGCTCGACCCGCGCCGCTACACCGACCCGGTGTTCAGCCTGGTGCTGCCGCTGATCTTCATCGCGATCGGGGGCATCCCGCTGCCCGGCGGCGCGGTGTGGATCAACCACCACTCGCTGCGCTCCAAGGCGGTCGACACGCTGGTCTCGCTCGCGGGGCCGCTGTCGAACCTCGTGCTGGGCGGGCTCCTGATCGTCTCGATCGAGGTGTTCGACCCCTCGCAGCCGCTCGCCGGCGCGCTGTCGTTCCTCGCGCTGCTGCAGGTCTTCGCGTTCGTGCTGAACATCCTGCCGATCCCGGGCCTGGACGGCTGGGGCGCGATCGAGCCGTACCTCTCGCCGGAGGCGCAGCGGTTCGGCGCCAAGGCGCGGCCGTGGGCACCGCTGATCCTCTTCGCGGCGATCATCGGCCTGCCGGGCGTCTCAAGCGTGTTCTTCGACATCTCGAACGCCGTGTACGGCGTCGTCGGCGGCGACGAGTTCCTCGCGGCCGTCGGCAACTTCGCGTTCTTCTTCTGGCGCTGACCGGCGGCCACCCCGCGCGTGCAAGGATCGCGGGCGTGAAGGTTGTAGTCGTGGTCGGCGGGGTCGGCGGCGCGCGGTTCCTGCAGGGCGTGAAGCGCGCACTGGGACTGCCCGGCACCGAGTCCCGCCACCAGGTCACCGCGCTCGTGAACACCGGCGACGACGTCTGGCTGCACGGCCTGCGGATCTGCCCGGACCTGGACACCTGCATGTACACCCTCGGCGGGGGCATCGACATCGAGCGGGGCTGGGGCCGGACCGGCGAGACGTGGACGGTCAAGGACGAGCTCGCCGCGTACGACGCCGGCTCGGAGTGGTTCGGCCTTGGCGACAAGGACATCGCCACCCACCTGGTACGCACCCGGATGCTGCGCGCGGGCTACCCGCTCTCCGCGGTGACCGAGGCCCTGTGCGCGCGCTGGCGGCCGGGCGTGACGCTGCTGCCGATGTCCGACGACCGCGTGGAGACGCATGTCGTGGTAGACGACCCGGACAGCGACACGGGAGCCGGCGAGCGGCGGGCGATCCACTTCCAGGAGTGGTGGATCCGCCACCACGCCGCGCTGCCCGCGCACTCGATCGTGCCCGTCGGCGCGGAGGAGGCGAGCCCGGCGCCGGGCGTGCTCGACGCGATCGCCGGTGCCGACGTCGTGCTGCTGGCGCCGTCGAACCCGGTGGTGAGCATCGGGACCGTGCTGTCCGTGCCGGGCGTGCGCACGGCGCTGGTGAAGACCGACGCGCCGATCGTCGGCGTCTCGCCGATCGTGAACGACCGGCCGGTGCGTGGCATGGCCGACGCCTGCCTGGCCGCGATCGGCGTCGCGACCACGGCCGAGGCGGTGGGCCGGCACTACGGCTCGCGCCGCACGTCGGCCGAGGGCCTGCTGGACGGCTGGCTCGTGCACACCGGCGACCCGGCGCGGGTGCCGGACGTCGAGGTGCGGGCCGTGCCGCTGCTGATGTCCGATGTGGACGCCACGGCCGACATGGCGCGGGCGGCGTTCTCACTCGCGGGGGTGTCCGTTGACTGACCGCCTGCCCGACCACTCAGCCGACCGGCTGGAGATCCTGCCCGTCGCGGGACTGCCCGAGTTCCGCCCCGGCGACGACCTGACCGGCGCGATCGCGGAGACGGCCCGCTGGCTGCGCTCCGGGGACGTCGTGGTCGTCACGAGCAAGGTCGTGTCCAAAGTAGAGGGACGGCTGGTGCGGGTGCCGGCGGACCCGGCGGAGCGCGACCGGGTCCGGCGCCGCCTGGTGTTCGAGGAGTCCGTGCGGATCCTCGCCCGCCGGGAGCGGACGCTGATCACCGAGAACCACCTGGGCATCGTGCAGGCGGCATCCGGGATCGACGCGTCGAACGTGGCGGGCGACGAGCTGGCGCTGCTGCCCGCGGACCCGGACGCGTCCGCGCTCGCCCTGCGCAACGGGCTGCGCGACCGGCTCGGCGTCGAGGTGGCCGTGGTCATCACCGACACGATGGGCCGGGCGTGGCGGATCGGGCAGACGGACGTGGCGATCGGCTCGTCCGGGCTGCGCGTGCTGCACAGCTACCGCGGGCAGGTGGACGGGCAGGGCAACGAGCTCGCGGTGACCGAGATCGCGGTGGCCGACGAGATCGCGAGCGCGGCGGACCTGGTGAAGGGCAAGCTGGGCGCCGTGCCGGTCGCCGTCGTGCGGGGCCTGCCGATCGGTGACGCGGACGCGCGGGCGCGGGACCTCATACGGCCGGTGGACGAGGACCTGTTCCGGCTGGGCACCGAGGAGGCGATGGTCGTCGGCCTGCGCTCGGCGGCGCTGCTCTCGCCGGTGCAGGACTTCGGCGATGAGCCGGTGCCGGCCGAGTCGCTGCGCTGGGCCGTCGGCACCGCGCTGACGACTGAGGCCGTGCGGTTCGTGCACCTCGCGGACCGGGCGTGGCGCAAGGAGTTCCTGGACGAGCTGGGCGCGCCCGACGTGCTGTACGCGGCGCCGGAGATCGTGCTGCCGTTCGCGGTGGGGAGCCTCGTCGCGGGCGGCGCGGCCGTGCAGCGGTTGCTCGTCGGGCTCGCGGCCGAGGGCTTCGGCGCGTGCGTGGTGCCGCTCGGGCCCGCCGACCGGGTGCGCGGGCTGCTGGAGCTGCCGGAGTCGTGGGTGCCGCTGGGCGCGGTGGCGCTCGGCCGGCCGCGCGTGCAGGTGCGTGCCCGCCCGGCGATGGAGCCCGACGACAGGTTCCTCCAGCGATGAGGCTGCATGCCGACGCCGTGGCCGTGCTGTCCGGCTGGCGGCCGCCGACCCGCGCCCAGCAGTCGCTGCGCGAGGCGTTCCTGGGCTACCTGGCGGCGCGGCCGGACGCGTGCGCGCGCTCGTGCGAGGCCGGGCACCTCACGGCGTCGGCGCTCGTGCTCTCGGCGGACGGGTCGCACGTGCTGCTGACGCTGCACCCGCGGGTCGGCGCGTGGTTGCAGCTGGGTGGCCACTGCGAGCCGGCGGACCGGACGCTCGCGGAGGCCGCGCTGCGGGAGGCGGCGGAGGAGTCGGGCATGGCGGGCCTGACGATCGAGCCGCAGCCCGTGCACGTCGACGTCCACCCGATCACGTGCTCCCTCGGCGTGCCGACCCGCCACTTCGACGTGCGCTTCGTGGTCCACGCGCCACCGGGCGCGACCCCGGTACGCAGCGACGAGTCGCTGGACCTGCGCTGGTGGCCGGTGGACGCCCTCCCGGACCCGGACGACACGAACGGCATCGCGGAGATGCTCGCGGCGGCGGGCCGCCTCCCGGCCTCGGCCTGATCACATGTCGCGGTACTCGCGCGGGGCGAAGCGCGGGCCGAAGCGGGGGCGCTGGATGCCCGCCGCCTCCAGCAGGCGGACCACGCGGTGGCGGTGCGGGGCGTAGGGCGCCAGCACCTCGAGCATGCCGGCGTCGTCGAGCTTCCTGCCCAGCAACGCGTAGCCGACGATGCTCGGGATGTGGAAGTCGCCCACGCTGATCGCGTCCGCGTCGCCCCACGCGCGCTGGGCCACCTCCGCCGCGGTCCAGAAGCCGACGCCGGGCACGGTTCGCAGCAGGTCGCGGCCGGGCTTGCCGCGCAGCGCCGCCGCGCGTTCGAGGTTGTGCGCCGCGTGCGCCGCCGCCACCAGCGCCCGCCGCCGCGCGCCGTCCACGCCCGCCTTGTGCCACTCCCAGTCCGCGATCGACAGGATCGCCCGCGGCGTCGGGGGCACCCGCATCCCGGCGGGCGCGGGGCCCGGCGCCGGCTCGCCGAACCGGCGGCACAGGTCGCGCCACGAACGCCGCGCCTCGTAGCCCGTCACCTTCTGCTCCAGGATCGAGGGCACCAGCAGGTCCCACACCCGCCCGGTCGAGCCGAGCCGCAGCGCCGGCATGCGCTTGCGCAGGTCGGCGACGAGCCGGTGGTGCGCGGTGAAGTCCGAGTCGTCGTCGTACGCACCGAGCAACCCGGGCACGCCCTCCAGCAGCACCGCCGCCCCCGGCCCCCACGCCGACGCGCGCACCTCGCCGCCCGGCCGGCGCAGCGCCAGCGTGGCCGGACCGTCCGCCGTGTTCGCCGCGAGCCACGAGACGCCGTCGCCGTCGCGGCGGAAGGCCGGGTCGGCGTACCCCCGACGCAGCGGCGCGAGCACCCCGGCGACATCCAGCGGGAACCCGGGTGTGAAGGCGCGCTCGGCAGGTGCACTCACGAGTCCCGACCGTACCCCGGTTAGGGTCGTCGAATGAGCTCGACCGACTTGCACATGGTGGTGCCCGCCGGCGGCAGCGGCACCCGGCTGTGGCCGCTTTCCCGGGCCGCGAACCCGAAGTTCCTGCACGCGCTCACCGGCACCGACCGCTCGCTGCTGCAGGCGACCTTCGACCGGCTCGCACCCCTGTGCACGCCCGAACGGCTGCTGGTGGTCACCGGCACCGCGCACGCCACGTCGGTCATCCGCCAGCTCCCGGAACTGCCCGAGCGCAACATCCTCGTCGAGCCGTTCGCCCGCGACTCGTGCGCCGCGATCGCGCTCGCCGCCGCCGTGATCGAGCGGCGCAGCCCGGGCGCGGTGATGGCGTCGTTCGCCGCGGACCACCTGATCACCAACACGCCCGCGTTCGCGGAGACGGTCCGGCACGCGGTCGAGGGCGCGGCCGAGGGCCGACTCATGACGATCGGCATCACGCCGACCCGGCCCGAGACCGGCTACGGCTACCTGCAGCTGAGCAAGCCGGCCGAGGCCGGGACCGTGCAGACGGTGCTGGAGTTCAAGGAGAAGCCGTCGCACGAGGTCGCCACCCGGTACGTCGAGTCGGGCCACTACCTGTGGAACGCCAGCATGTTCCTGTGGCGCACGGACGTGTTCCTCGCCGAACTGGCCGCCCGCCGCCCGGACGTGCACGACCCGATCCGGCGCATCGCGGCGGCGTGGGACGGCGACGAGCAGGAGGCCGTGCTGGCGCAGGAGTGGCCGACGATCCCGAAGGTCGCCGTCGAGTACGCGGTGATGGAGCCGGCCGCCGCGGAGGGCAAGGTCGGCACCGTTCCGGGTGATTTCGGCTGGCACGACATCGGGGACTTCGAGACGCTCGGCGAGCTCCTCGGCAAGGAGATCGAGGGCGGCGCCCGGGTCGTGCACGTCACCCCGGACACCCCGCCCGTGGTGGTGATCGACGGCGACGGCGTGCTCGCGGTGCCGTGCGGACCCCGGGTGATCGCGACGCTGGGCGTGGCCGACCTGATCGTGGTCGACACCGCGGACGCCGTGCTCGTCTGCCACCGCGACCGCGCGCAGGACATCAAGAAGCTGACCGAGATCCTGCGCGAGCGTGGTCATGCGGCGCACGTGTGACTTGATCGACTTCTGTTCTCCGCTGACGCGGCGAGCAGAAAGGAATACGCTGGGGCACGACATCCACACTGCGCGCAAGGGGTGGTCGACGCATGGACCCGCGTGAACGGGCCGACGCCGCACTGGCGAGAGCCCGGGCGCGAGGCGCGTTCGTGGTAACGCCCGAAAGTGCCGTATCGCCGATGGACGCCGCGAACACGCTGCAGCTGCCGCGCATCGTGATCGCCGACAACGACGAGCGCCGTCAGGACGACCCGGACGCCACGCTGGTCGTGCCGATCGCCGAGGTTCGCGAGAACATCCCGGCGATCGCGCAGGAGGCGCTGACCGACGTCGTCGGCTCGCCGCCCGGCATCCGCTCCCGCCAGCGCCGGATCGAGGACGCGATCGCGAGAGGCGC
>NZ_DATBKY010000015.1:0-38400 GCF_036555685.1 Actinophytocola sp.
GGGTTCTCGTCGTCGTCCCACGTGGCCACGAGCGCGCCGACCTCCGTGCGCTCCGGCGCCGGGGTCGCGTTGTAGCTGTTGATCGCGACCGCGGGTGCGGCGCTGGCCACCAGAGCCGCGGCGGCCGCCGCGACGACTCCGAGGGCCGTTCTCGACATTCGTCTCATGTGTGGTTGTCCTTCTACTCACCCAGCCCCGGGTGTCGCCGCTGTATTCAATCGGGTGAAAGCCCGGCCGCGCTACGCGTCGGTGAGATCGCCGCGGCCGTCCTCGACCGTGAGGAGGTAGACGTCGTGTGCGGCGGCCGGGCGCTCGGGGACCGATCGGTCGTCGTCGGCTACCGCGGTCCAGAACTCCGCCTCCGACGCCGCCTCGCCGACGACGATCCACCGCGGGTCGGCGTGGTGGGCCACCCACACGCGGCAGTGGCGCAGCCCCGCGCCGTCCAGCGCGCCGTCCGTCGGTGGGTCGCCGTCCATCGTGCCCAGCAGCTCGGACCGGTGTTCGCCCGTGCAGTCGCGCCGCAGCAGCCGCCGCGCCCACCATTCGCGCAGGTGCGCCGCGGCCGAGTCGGCGAAGTCGTCGGCCGCGTCCTCGGCGCCCTGGTCGGCGTTCGAGTACGCGGGCCGGTCGACGCGCACCAGCAGGTCGTGCCGGCACAGCAGGCCGGTGTAGCGGTAGAGGCGGAACTCGCGCCCGGCGGGAGCCATGGCCGCGAAGGTAGCGGGCTTGTGAGGAATTGCACCCGGTGGAAGCGGTTACCGCTCAGTACGCTCAGTAGACCAATCGTCGACGGAGGTGTCCGATGCCGTATCCGACCGATGACGAGCGGGACCGCCCGTGGGTGATGCGGACCTACGCCGGGCACTCCTCGGCGGCGGCGTCCAACCGGCTCTACCGGCGCAACCTCGCCAAGGGGCAGACCGGTCTCTCCGTGGCCTTCGACCTGCCCACCCAGACCGGATACGACCCCGACCACGTGCTCTCGCGCGGCGAGGTCGGCAAGGTCGGCGTGCCGATCGGCCACATCGGCGACATGCGGCAGCTCTTCGACGGCATCCCGCTCGCCGAGGCCAACACCTCGATGACGATCAACGCGACGGCCATGTGGCTGTTCGCGCTCTACGTCTCCCTCGCCCAGGAGCAGGCCGGACAGGCCGGCGGGGACTGGCACGAGGTCGTCGCCAAGCTCGCCGGCACCACGCAGAACGACATCATCAAGGAGTACCTCTCCCGCGGCACCTACGTCTTCCCGCCCGGACCGAGCCTGCGGCTGATCACCGACATGGTCGCGTGGACGGTCGGCTGCGTGCCGCGGTGGAACCCCACCAACATCTGCAGCTACCACCTGCAGGAGGCCGGCGCGACGCCGGTCCAGGAGGTCGCCTACGCGATGTGCACGGCCATCGCCGTGCTCGACGCCGTCCGCGACTCCGGGCAGGTGCCGCAGGACAAGATGGGCGACGTCGTCGCGCGCATCTCCTTCTTCGTCAACGCCGGCGTGCGGTTCGTCGAGGAGATGTGCAAGATGCGGGCCTTCGCCCAGCTCTGGGACGAGATCACCCGCGAGCGCTACGGCGTCGAGAACCCGAAGCACCGGCGGTTCCGCTACGGCGTGCAGGTCAACTCGCTCGGCCTGACCGAGGCGCAGCCGGAGAACAACGTGCAGCGCATCGTGCTGGAGATGCTCGCGGTCACGCTGTCCCGCGACGCCCGGGCCCGGGCGATCCAGCTGCCCGCGTGGAACGAGGCGCTCGGCCTGCCCCGCCCGTGGGACCAGCAGTGGGCGCTGCGCATGCAGCAGGTGCTCGCGTACGAGACGGACCTGCTGGAGTACGAGGACATCTTCGCCGGCTCAACCGTGATCCAGTCCAAGGTGGACGAGATCGTCGCGGGCGCGAAGGCGGAGATAGAGCGGGTCCAGGAGATGGGCGGCGCGGTGGCCGCGGTGGAGAGCGGCTACATGAAGACCCAGCTCGTCGGCTCGCTCGCCGAGCGGCGCAGGCGGATCGAGGCCGGCGAGGAGGTCGTCGTCGGGGTGAACCGGTTCGACACCACCGAGGACAGCCCGCTCGAGGGCGAGGGGATCATCGAGACGATCAAGCCCGAGGTCGAGCAGGAGGCCGTCGACGCGATCAAGAAGTGGCGGGCGGCGCGCAACCAGTCCGAAGTGGACAAGGCGCTCGAGCTGCTGACGTCGGCGGCGCGCACCGACGCGAACCTCATGGAGGCCACGCTCGCGTGCGCGCGGGCCGGCGTCACGACGGGGGAGTGGGCCGGGGCGCTGCGCGACGTGTTCGGCGAGTACCGCGCGCCGACCGGGGTCTCCGGGGCATCGGCGTCGGGGGAGCTGTCCGGCGAGGCCGCGGGCGAGCTCACCGCGGTCCGCGACCGGGTCCGGGCGACCGGCGAGCGGCTCGGCGGCCGGCTGCGCATGCTGGTCGGCAAGCCCGGCCTCGACGGCCACTCCAACGGTGCCGAGCAGATCGCCGTGCGCGCCCGCGACGTCGGCTTCGAGGTCGTGTACCAGGGCATCCGGCTCACCCCGGAGCAGATCGTGGCGGCCGCCGTGCAGGAGGGCGTGCACGTCGTGGGCTTGTCCATCCTGTCCGGTTCGCACCTCGCGGTCGTGCCCGAGGTCGTCGAGGGCCTGCGCGCGGCGGGCGCGGACGACGTGCCGGTCGTGGTCGGGGGCATCGTGCCGCCGCGGGATGCCGCGGTCCTGCGCGAGCGCGGCGTCGCTAGGGTGTTCACGCCCAAGGACTACGAGCTCACCGGGATCATGAACGAGATCGTCGCCGTGGTCCGGGAGGCGCACGGGATTCCTGCCGAGGGTGGACAGACAGCGGGGTGACCTCATGGCCGTGACGCGGCGGCGGTTCCTTTACGGCACAACGGTTCTCGGCGCCGCCGCCACGGTCGGTTGCTCGTCGCGCGTCGGCGGCTCACCGCGTCCCGACCCGGAGGCGACCCGCGCGGCGGAGGCGTCCGCCCCCGAGTCCCCGCGGCTCGTCACGATCGGGATCCTGAACTACCAGCCGTACACGATCGAGCAGGGCGGCGAGATCACCGGCCCGGTGCCCGAGGTCGCCCGCGCGGTCCTGGGGCAGCTCGGCGTGACCGACATCAAGATCCAGCTCATGCGGGACGAGCAGGTACTCGCGCCCGCGCTCGCGGCGGGGCAGCTCGACATGGTCGGCGGGCTCGCGGTCCGCAAGGACCTCTGCGACACGCTGTCGTTCTCCGTTCCCGACTACGTGTCCGGGACCGCGTTCATCGTGCCGTCCGGCAACCCCAAGGGTCTGAGCACCTACGCGGACGTGCAGGCCAAGGGCGCGAAGGTCGCCGTGATGGCACAACTGCCCGAGCAGGCCGACGCCGCGTCCGCGGGCCTGGCGGCGGCGAGCATCGTCCCGCTGCCCGAACCGACCGCGATGATGGACGCCGTCAGGTCCGGCCAGGCCGACTGCGCGGCGTTCGACGACCTCAGCGCGCGGGAGCTGGTCAAGTCCTCCGGCGGCGCGCTCGCCACCGCGAAGCCGTTCGCGCCGCCGAACCGGTTGCCGCTCGTGGGCGCCTACGGCTTCCCGAAGGAGTCGGCCGACCTCCTCGACTCGTTCAACAATCGCCTGCGTGACCTGCACGAGAGCGGCGACTGGCTGGCCATCGTGGCCCCGTTCGGCCTCACCGAGGATCACGTGCCGCCGCCCGACCTGACGACGGAGCGTGCCTGCGCGGGCTAGGAGAGTTCCCGGGAATGTCAGTAGGTCTCGGTTTGCTAACGGCACACGTTTGATCTTTCCCGGATCTTTGACCGGGTCAGACGATGCCCCTACGTTCGGTGGTCTCCAAGGACACTGACGCGCGCCGTATGAAAAGGACTGACGACGATGGCCACGGAACGTAGGACACGGCGGGACTTCCTCAGGTTGAGCGCGGTGACGGGAGTGGTCGCCCTCGGCGGCCCGGCCGTGCTCGCCGGGTGCTCGGAGGTACCGCAGCAGGGCGAGGGTGGCGCGCTCCAGCGCGCGAAGGACGCCGGCTCCATCAAGGTCGGCATCGCCGGCGAAATACCCTACGGGTACACCGAGAACGGCGAGGTCACGGGCGAGGCGCCGGAGGTCGCGAAGGCCGTCTACAAGGCGCTGGGCATCGGCAAGGTGGAGGCCAAGCAGGTCGAGTTCGGGCAGCTGATCCAGGCGCTGAACGCGGGCCAGTTCGACATGGTCGCCGCCGGCATGGCGATCCTGCCCGACCGCTGCAAGAACGCCCAGTTCTCCATCGTCGACTACGTGACCCCGACGGCCCTGCTCGTGCCCAAGGGAAATCCCAAGGGAATCAACAACTTCGACGACCTGAAGGCGAAGGGCGAGACGATCGCCGTGGTGTCCGGCACGGTCGAGCAGGCCGTGGCCAAGGGCGTCGGCATCGCCGCGGACAAGATCCAGACCTACGACGGCCCGCCCGAGCTGCTGCAGGCGCTCACGACCAAGCGTGCCTACTGCGGCGCGCTGACCGACATCACGCTGCGCCGCCTGCTCGAGGACAATCCGAGCGCGCCGCTCGAGGTGACCGAGGGCTTCGTGCCGGTGGTCGACGGCAAGGAGCAGATCCAGGCCGGCGGCTTCGTGTTCCGCAAGGACGACAAGGACCTCGTGGACGCCTTCAACAAGGAGCTGAAGAAGCTGCAGGACAGCGGCGAGTGGCTCAAGATCACCGAACCGTTCGGGTTCACCGAGGCCAACGAGGTGCCCGACGACGTGACCACCGAGAAGCTCTGCCAGGGCTAGGCACGGGTCGATGTTCGACAACCTGCCGGAGTTCGTGTCGACCATCCTCGCCGGTCTGGGGGAGACCGTCGCGGCGACACTGGGCGGCATCGCGATCGCGGCCGTGCTCTCGTTCGTGTTCGGCCTCGCGATGCTGTCCAGCTCGCGGACGGTCCGCGTCATCGCGCGGATCTACGTCGAGATCTGGCGCGGCACGTCCGAGGTGGTCCAGCTGTTCTGGATCTACTTCGTGCTGCCGATCCTCGTCGGCTACCAGATCGTGCCGCTGGTGGCGGGCATCCTCGTGCTGGGCCTCAACTTCGGCGCGTACGGCGCCGAGATCGTCCGCGGCGCCATCCAGTCGGTGCCCCGCGCCCAGTACGAGGGCGCGATCGCGCTCAGCCTGACACCCGTCCAGCGCATGCGGCGCGTCATCCTGCCGCAGGCGCTGGTGGAGATGGTGCCGCCGTTCAACAACCTGTTCATCCAGCTGCTCAAGGGCAGCGCGCTGCTGACGATCATCGCCGTGCCGGAGATGACCAACCAGGCGCGCAACGTGCTGATGGACGTGTTCACGTCACAGGCCGGGGTGATCTGGACCGTGCTGCTCTTGTTCTACCTGGTGCTGGCGATCCTGATCACCCTCGGCATGAAGGTCCTGGAGCGGTGGGCCGGGCGGATCGTCGGTCGCGGGCCCAGCCAGGCGGCCCGTGACCGCGGCCTGCGGGTCGCCGCCGATGCGCAGCTCGGCATCGGCGGAGGGGGGCCGGTGCCGTGAACTGGGACTGGGCCTATGCCTGGGAAGTCCTGCCGGGCATCGTCGGCGAGGGCCTGCTGATCACCCTCGAGGTGACCGTGTTCGCCTCGCTGGTGGCCTACGTGATCGGGCTCGTCCTGGCGCTCCTGCGCCGGTCGCCGTTCGCGGCCGTGCGCTGGATCGTCTGGGCCTTCATCGAGTTCGTCCGCAGCACCCCGCTGATCGTGCAGGTCTTCTTCATGTTCTTCGTCCTGCCGAACATCGGGATCACGCTCGATCCGGTGCCGACAGGCGTGATCACGATCGGCCTGCACTACGCGACCTACACCGCCGAGGTGTACCGGGCGGGCATCGAGGCGGTGCCCAAGGGCCAGTGGGAGGCGGCGACCGCGCTCAGCATGCCGCGCGGCCGGACCTGGTTCGCGGTGATCCTGCCGCAGGCGATCCCGCGGGTGCTGCCGGCGCTGGGCAACTACTCGATCTCCCTGCTCAAGGAGACGCCGATCCTGCTGACGATCGGCGTGCTGGACATCGTGGGCGCGGCCTACCAGGAGGGCTCGGCGAACTTCCGGTACGTCGAGCCGATCACGATCGCCGGTGTCCTGTTCCTCGTGCTGAGCTACTCGGCATCGCTACTCGTCCGACGGTTGGAGCGACGTGTCGCACGCAGCAACTGACGTCATGATCCACTTCGACAACGTCGTGAAGAAGTTCGGCGACGTCGTCGTGCTCAACGAGCTGGACTTCGCGGTCAAGCCGGGGGAGTTCGTCACCCTGATCGGGCCGAGCGGCTCGGGCAAGACGACGATCCTGCGGCTGCTGATGACCCTCGAGCAGGTGACCGACGGCAAGATCTGGGTCGGCGGCGAGTGCCTGTCGCACATGAAGCGCGGCGATGACCTCGTGCCGGCCGACGACAAGCACCAGCGGGTGGTCCGCAAGCGGATCGGCATGGTGTTCCAGCAGTTCAACCTGTTCCCGAACATGAAGGTGCTGCAGAACATCACCGAGGCGCCGATCCGCGTGCTCGGCCTCTCCCGGGTCGAGGCCGAGGAGCGGGCCCGCGATCTGCTGGAGCTGGTCGGCCTGTCGGAGAAGGTGGACGCGCACCCGTCGCAGCTCTCCGGTGGCCAGCAGCAGCGGGTGGCGATCGCCCGGGCGCTCGCGATGCGCCCGGACGTGCTGCTGCTCGACGAGGTGACCTCGGCACTGGACCCGGAGCTGGTGGCCGGCGTGCTCAAGCTGCTCAAGGACATCGCGGAGACGACGGACATCACGTTCCTCTGCGTCACGCACGAGATGAACTTCGCGCGCGACGTGTCGGACCGGGTGCTGATGTTCGACGCCGGCCAGATCGTCGAGGACGCGCCGCCGGACAAGCTGTTCACCGAGCCCGACCACGAGCGGACCCGCACGTTCCTGCAGGCGGTGCTCGACCGCGGCTAGCCTGGCGGTATGTACGAACACCTGCTGGTCAAGACCGACGGCGACACGGTTCGCATCACGATGAACCGGCCGGCGCGGCGGAACTCGCTGACCTACGAGCACCTCGCGGAGCTGGTCGACGCGTTCCGTGCCGCGGGATCCTCGTCCGCAACGGGGGTCGTGCTGGCCGGCGAGGGTCCGGTGTTCTCGGCCGGGCACGACTTCCGCGACGTGGCGTCGCGCGACCTGATGGGGGTGCGCGACCTGCTGGGCCTGTGCACGTCGCTCATGCAGACGATCCAGTCGATCCCGCAGGTGGTGATCGCGCGGGTGCACGGCCTCGCGACGGCGGCCGGCTGCCAGCTGGTGGCGTCGTGCGACCTGGCTGTCGCCGCGTCGTCCGCCGGCTTCGCGCTGCCGGGCGGGAAGGGCGGCTGGTTCTGCCACACGCCGGCGGTGCCGGTGGCCCGGTCGATCGGCCGCAAGCGCCTGATGGAGATGGTGCTGACGGGTGACGTGGTCGACGCCGCCACCGCGCTGGAGTGGGGCCTGGTGAACCAGGTCGTCCCCGACGAGGACCTCGACGCCGCGGTCGACGCGCTGCTGGCCCGGGCGACGCGGGGGAGCCGGGCCAGCAAGGCGATGGGCAAGCAGACCGTGTACGCCCAGCTGGACCGCCCGGAGGCGGACGCGTACGCGATCGCCCTGGAGGTCATGGCGTCGGCGTCCCAGCTCCCCGGCGCGCGCGAGGGCATGGCCGCCTTCCTGGAGAAGCGCAAGCCGGCCTGGCCGGACTAACGACGGAACCGTCGCCCGGGGCGGCGGACTCTTGACCGGTCGACCTCCGCGGCGCGCGGTCGAGCGGGCGTCCCCGGATGGGGCGCCGCGGTCGGCTAGCCTGCCGTGCGTGCGTCTCGTGATCGCTCGCTGCCAGGTCGACTACGCCGGCCGGCTCACCGCTCACCTTCCCATGGCGACCCGGCTGCTGCTGGTGAAGGCGGACGGTTCGGTGTCCGTGCACTCGGACGACCGGGCGTACAAGCCGTTGAACTGGATGAGCCCGCCGTGCTGGCTGACCGAGGAGCCGGGCACGTGGACCGTGCAGAACAAGGCCGGCGAGAAGCTGGTGATCACGCTGGCGGAGGTCCTGCACGACTCGAAGCACGAGCTGGGCGCCGAGCCGGGCCTGGTGAAGGACGGCGTCGAGGCCCACCTGCAGGCGCTGCTGGCCGAACACATCACGACCCTCGGCGACGGGTACTCGCTGATCCGCCGCGAGTACCCCACCGCCATCGGCCCGGTGGACATCCTGTGCCGCGACGCCGCCGGCGCGACGGTGGCCGTGGAGATCAAGCGGCGCGGCGAGCTGGACGGGGTGGAGCAGCTGACCCGCTACCTGGACCTGCTGAACCGCGACCCGCTCCTGTCCCCGGTGGCGGGCGTCTTCGCGGCCCAGCAGATCAAGCCCCAGGCCCGCACCCTGGCCGAGGACCGGGGAATCCGCTGCGTGACGCTGGACTACGACGCCCTACGCGGCTTGGACTCCGACGAGTTCCGCCTGTTCTGACAAGGTTCGCCGGACGCCGGTGGCGACGACTGGATACGGTGCACCTGTGAGGGGACCTCTGCTGATCGCGGCCGCCGGTTTGCTGGCGGTCGTTCTCGTCGGGTGCGGGGGTGCGGTCGACACGGCCAAGGTCACCTTCCAGCGCACCACGGTGCCCGCCGGGCAGACCGCGGGCGGCGGGGGTTCCGCCAACAACGGCGAGCCGCAGACAAATGATCCCGCCTTCACCAACGAGAAGCTCCGCACCCTCGACCCCTGCGGGCTGCTCACCAAGGACATCCTCGCCAGCGTCGGCGACCCGGTGGACAACGACCGCAGCGACTTCGCCTCCTGTGCCAACTACATGAAGGACCCCGCGGGCGACGGGCTCAACATCACGCTCACCGTCGGCGAGAACGTCAGCAACTCGCAGTCCGCCGACCAGCAGATCGGTGGCCTGCCCGCCATCGAGAACGAGCTCGACTCCGGCGAGGCCTGCTTCCAGACCGTCATCACCTCGACGCTGCCCGCCTTCGGCATCACCGTCCAGGCCGGCGGCGAGGCCAAGGACCTCTGCGACGCCGGCCGCACCGTGCTGACCGGCGTCGTCGACCTCATCCGGAACGACCCGCCCGCGTACCCGGAGGCCAAGGGCACGCTCCTCGTCCTCGACCCTTGCGAGGTCGTCGAGGACGACACGCTCCGCACCGCGCTGGGCGACGGCGTGGACGCCGGTGCGCCCTACAACATCCACTGGTGCAACTGGCACAGCAGCGCCGCCAACCTCGGCGTCTGGCTGCGCCTCGGCTTCGACCCCGCCAAGGGCTCCGACGGCCACCCCGTCTCCCTCGGCGGCGGCATCACCGGCTACACGTCCACGACCACGTCGTCCCCCGGCACCTGCGAGCTGCAGTGGGGGCACCGCCAGTTCGAGGGCGACGACACCGAGATCGTGCATCTCTTCTACGACAAGCTGGATGCCGCGAAGGGCGACGACCCCTGCAAACCCACGATCAACCTCGCGAAGACCCTGATCACGACCCTGCCGAAGGCGTGACGCGCGCCGCCCGTGAGGCGGAACACGACCGGCCCGCGATATTAGTTACTGACAGGTAGCATCCCGCCTATCCGGTTCGTCGGTCTCCGGAGGTTGGCATGGCACGCGAGTTCGGATGCGTCGGCGTGGTCGGGCTGGGCACCATGGGTGCCGGCATCGCCGAGGTCGTCGCCCGCACGGGCATCCGGGTGGTCGGTGTCGAGCTCGACGCCGACTGCATCGCGCGCGCCCGCGAGCACCTCGAGCACTCCACGGACCGGGCCCGCTCCGGCGGCAAGCTCGACGACGCCGCGCGAAAGGCGCTACTCGGCCGGATCACCTACACGACCGACCTCGCCGACCTGGCCGAGGCGGACCTCGTGATCGAGGCGATCCCGGAGAGCCTCGAGCTCAAGGCCCGGATCTTCACCGAGCTCGAGGAGGTCTGCCGGCCGGACGTGATCCTCGCGTCGAACACCTCCTCGCTGTCGGTCACCGAGATCGGCGTGCACACCGGGCGGCCCGGCAAGGTCGTCGGTCTGCACTTCTTCAACCCCGCGCCGGTGCTCAAGCTCGTCGAGATCGTGCGCACGGTCGTGACCGAGCCGGACGTCGTCGCCGACGTCGAGGCCTTCGCCCGCAAGCTCGGCAAGGAGCCCGTGGTCATCGGCGACCGGGCCGGCTTCATCGCCAACGCGCTGCTGTTCGGCTACCTCAACCACGCCGTGTCGATGTACGAGTCGCGCTACGCCACCCGCGAGGATCTCGACGCCGCCATGCGGTTCGGCTGCGGCTACCCGATGGGCCCGCTCGCGCTGCTCGACCTCATCGGGCTGGACACCGCCTACGAGATCCTCGAGACGATGTACCGCCAGTCCCGCAACCGCCTGCACGCGCCGGCGCCGATCCTGCGGCAGATGATCACGGCGGGCCTGCTCGGCCGTAAGTCCGGGCGCGGTTTCTACACCTACGACGGCGTCGACTCGCCGACCGTGGTGGCCGATCCGCTGACCCCGCTCCCGGCCGCCGGTGCCGACGTGTCCACACGGGACGTTCAGCGGGCCGGCGTGGTCGGCACCGGGACGATGGCCACCGGTATCGCGGAGGTGTTCGCGAAGAAGGGCGTCGACGTCGTGCTTCGGGCGCGCTCCGCGGTCAAGGCGGACGCGGCGCTGGGCGCGGTGCGCAAGTCGCTGGACCGGCAGGTGGTCAAGGGCCGGCTGTCCGAAGAGGACCGCGAGGCGGTGCTCGGCCGGATCCGCGGCGTCGTCGAGTTCGACGAGCTCGCCGACTGCGACCTGGTGATCGAGGCGGTCGCCGAGGAGCTGTCGATCAAGCGCGCGGTGTTCGGCGCGCTGGACGAGGTGGTCAAGCCGGGCGCGATCCTCGCGACCACGACCTCCTCGCTGCCGGTGATCGAGTGCGCGGCGGCGACCTCGCGGCCGGCCGACGTCGTCGGGCTGCACTTCTTCAACCCGGCCCCGGTGATGAAGCTCGTGGAGATCGTCTCGACGATCGCGACCGCCGACGACGTGGTGGCGACCGCGCGGGCGGTGTGCCGGCGGGTCGGCAAGCATCCGGTGCACTGTGCGGACCGGGCGGGGTTCATCGTCAACGCGCTGCTGTTCCCGTACCTGAACGACGCGGTGAAGATGCTGGAGGCGCACTACGCGGAGGCCGACGACATCGACACGGCGATGAAGGTCGGCTGCGGCCTGCCGATGGGCCCGTTCGAGCTGCTGGACGTGGTGGGGCTGGACGTGTCGCTCGCGATCGAGCGGACGCTGTACTACGAGTTCCGCGACGCGGGGTTCGCGCCCGCGCCGCTGCTGGAGCACCTGGTCACCGCGGGCCGGC
Organism: Actinophytocola sp.; assembly: GCF_036555685.1. Lineage (GTDB taxonomy): Bacteria > Actinomycetota > Actinomycetes > Mycobacteriales > Pseudonocardiaceae > Actinophytocola. Next base: position 11,391 of record NZ_DATBKY010000015.1, read on the forward strand.
TGGGCCGCAAGACCGGCAAGGGCTTCCGCGACTACCGGTAGCTCAGCCGCAGCCGCATGCTCCGCCGCAGCACCCGCCGCCGCCGACGGGCATGCTCGCGCCGTCACCCGCGGCGCCGGTCAGCGCGATCGTGGACAGGAGCTTGACGGTGTTCGTGTGGCCCTGCGGGCAGGTCGCCGGCTCGGACGACGCGCTCATGGGCCGCTGCACGTCGAACGTCGTGGCGCAGTCGTGGCAGCGGAACTCGTATGTCGGCACGGCACCATTGTGCCCTGCCGCTACCGTGACTCGGCGTGCCTCGTCGTAACCGTGACCGGCGGGCCCGCCGGGCCGACCAGCCGCGCCCGCTCCCGGGTGGGTGGCAGCAGCTCGAGGAGGCCACGGACGGCGACTGGCTGGTCCGCCGCGTGACCGGCACCCAGACGACGAAGACGTACCGCTGCCCTGGCTGCGACCACGAGATCCGCCCCGGCACCGCGCACGTGGTGGTCTGGCCGGCGGACGACTCCGGCGGCGTGGCCGACCGGCGCCACTGGCACGAGTCCTGCTGGCAGGCCCGCCACCGCCGCCGCCCGACGAGCCGGTACTGGTAGCCGAAAAACCGTAAGAAAACCTTGGCGCGGGATGTCTATCCGGGCGTCGGTGCTTCGACGTGTCAGTGAAGGAGCACGACACACCAGAGCGGAGAGTCCGATGTCGCACCCACTCGGTTCCCTGGCAGACAACCTGACCGCCTACGCCATCTACGCGACCGCCCAGTCCGAGATGCGGCGCGCCTACTCGCTCATCGACGCGGGCCAGTACGGCGCCGCCGCCGTCGAGATCGAGTCCGCCGCGCGCGCCGCCGAGACGCTGGCCAACTTCAGCTCGTCGGCCGCCACCGAGCGGGTCGGGCACTGGCGCCGCGTCGCCACCGCGCGGCGGCAGTTCGCCGAGCGCGCCCGCGCGCACGCCGCGCAGCAGGTCACCCGGCCGCACCTCGTCGCGGCCTGAGCCACCGGCGAGTCAGCCGGCGAACGAGCGCGCCGCGGCCAGGAAAGCGTCGTTCTCCTCCGTCAACCCGGACACCGTCACTCGTGCCCCTTCCCCGACGAACGCCCGGACCACGACCTTCTGCCCCAGGCAGTGCTCGTTGAACGCCGCCGTCTTGTCGCCCAGCGGCAGCCACACGAAGTTGGCCTGCGACGGCGGCACCTCGTAGCCCATGTCCACGAGGGCGGCGTGCACGCGCTCCCGCTCGGCGGCCACCGGCCGGCAGCGGGCGAGCAGCTCGTCCGCCGCGTCCATCGCCGCGACCGCCGCGGCCTGCGCCACCCGGCTCACCGCGAACGGGATGCCCACCTTGCGGGCCGCGGCCGTCACCTCCGGCGGCGCGACCGAGTAGCCGACCCGCAGGCCGGCCAGCCCGTACGCCTTCGAGAACGTCCGCGTCACGGCGACGTTCGGCCGCCCGGCCGCGAGCTCCAGGCCGTCGGGCACGGTGGAGTCGGTGATGAACTCTCGGTACGCCTCGTCCAGCACGACCAGCACGTGGTCGGGCACGTTGTCGAGGAAGCGCGTCAGCTCGGCGGCGTGCAGCGTCGTGCCGGTCGGGTTGTTCGGGTTCGCGATGAAGACCAGCCGGGTGTCGCCGGTGATCGCGGCCGCCATGGCGTCCAGGTCGTGCCGGTAGTCGGCGGTGAGCGGCACCTTCACGCCCCGCGCGCCGGCGATCTGCGTGATGATCGGGTACGCCTCGAACGACCGCCAGGCGAACATGACCTCCTGGCCCTCGGCGCACATGGCCTGCACGAACTGCTGGCCGAGCGCCACCGATCCGGCGCCGATCGCCACCTGGTCGTCCGGCACGCCCAGGTACGCGGCGGTGCGGGCCAGCACGTCGTCGTTGGCCATCTGCGGGTACCGGTTCACCTCGGTGGCCGCGGCGGTGATGGCGGCGACCACCGACTCCGGTGGGGGAGTCGCGACTTCGTTGCTGGACAGCACGATCGCGCCGGGAATCTTGCGGCCCGGCACGTAGTCCGGGAGGGTTGCGAGGTCGGCTCGGACGCTGAGGGGCATGTCCCGCATCATGTCATTCGGCGGTGCAGGATGGTGACGTGCATTCGTCTGATCCTCTGGTCCTGCTGCACGCATTTCCCCTCGACTCGCGGATGTGGGACGGCGTTCGCCCCGCTTTCGGGGACCGGCTCGTCACGCCCGAGCTGCCCGGGTTCGGCGGCGCGCCGACGGCCGCAGTACCCGACCTGGCCGAGGCGGCCGCGAGCGTGCTCGCGGCGCTCGACCGGCGCGGTATCGAGCGCGCGATCGTCGGCGGCTGCTCGATGGGCGGTTACGTCGCGATGGCGCTGCTGCGGCGCGCGCCGGACCGGGTCGCCGGGCTGGTGCTGATCAACACGAAGGCGTCGGCCGACACCGCGCAGGCGCGAGCCAAGCGGCACGCGAACGCCGAGCGTGCGGAGGCCGAGGGCATCGGCTGGCTCGCCGACGACATGCTCACCACGCTGCTCGGCCCGACCACGCTGGAGAAGCGGCCCGAGGCCGAGGCCGCCATGCGCCGGCTGATCGCCGACCAGCCGCCGGCCGCCGTGGCGTGGGCCCAGCGCGCGATGGCCGCGCGGCCGGACTCGTTCGACGTGCTGCGCGCCGCCGACGTGCCGGCCCTGGTCGTGCGCGGCGCCGAGGACGCGCTGATCCCGGGGGAGGAGGCCGCCGCGATGGTCGACGCGCTGCCGCGCGGCACCCTCGTCGAGCTGCCCGGCGCCGGGCACCTGGCGCCGCTCGAGGTCCCCGGCGAGCTCGCGGCCGTGGTCGGCGGCTGGCTCGAGCGCTAACGCCGCTTGCGCCGGTGCCGCCGCGGCCGCTCGTCGTCGGACTCGTCGTCGGACTCGTCGTCGGGCTCGAGCGGGATGTGCGGCTCCTCCGGGTCGTCGCCGGCCAGGCCGAGCAGGTCGGCGGCCAACCGCTGCGCGGAGTCGGCGTGCGAGGGCTTCTCGTCGCCCGCGCGGCGCAGGCTCGACGAGCGCAGCCGCGCGTAGCCGCGGACCGACACGGGTCGCCGGTGCCGGAGCGTGTAGCCGTCCGCGTCGGCGAGCTCGCCGGCCAGCTCGCGGTCGACGAGCACGCTGCCGGGGCGGGCGATCGAGGTCAGCCGGCTCGCGATGTTGACCACCGAGCCGTAGATGTCGCCGAACCGGTTGAGCACCCGGCCGAGCGCGAGCCCGGCCCGCAGCGGCGGCATGCCCTGCGCCGCGTCGGCCCGTTCGAGCAGGTCCAGCGCGATCTCCGCGCCGTCGGCGGGGGAGTCGGCCACGAACATCACCTCGTCGCCGAGCATCTTCACGATCCGGCCGTGGTGGTCCGCGACGACCTCGGCCGCGAGCGCGTCGAACCGGTCGACGACCGCGACGAGCTCGGCCTCCGTCGAGCGCCGGGTGAGGCTCGTGAAGCCGACCATGTCGGCGAACCCGACGACCTGCCGGCGTTCCTCGATCTGCTCGCCGGCGGACACGAGCCGGCGCACGGAGTAGGCCGCGAGGTGCCGGCGCCACACGAAGTCCTGCAGCTGCTCGAGGTCCGGCGTCAGGTGCTCGACCAGCCGGCCGAGCTGGCGCTCGTCGGCGAGCTCCGGGTTGGCGCCGACGACGTCACGCAGCATCAGCACCTGCGACTCGGCCAGCCGCGACATGTGCTGGCCGATCATCCGCGCGCTGGAGATCGCGACGGACGGTTCGATGAGCCCGGACTGGATCAGCTCGTTGACCGTCCGCAGCGCGCGGACGTCGCCCTCGGTGAACACCGCCGCGTCGTCGTCGGCGGTCGCGAAGCCGAGCGCGCGCCAGAGCGCGGTGGCCCGCTCGAGCGGCACGCCGGAGCGCTCGGCGACCTCGGCGCGGGTGTACTCGCGGTCGCCGCCGAGCAGGATGCCCTCGATGCGCCGCTGCAGCTCGTCGAGGTCACCCTCGCTCTGTGACATGGTTCGCTCGCAAGCCCGCTACGTCGTGTGCACGATGAGGACGTCGACCTTGGACTTGCGCGCCGCCTCCGACGGGACCGAGCCGAGGATCCGGCCGGCGAGCGTGTTGAGCCCGCGGTTGCCGACGACCAGCAGGTCGGCCGACCGCTCGCCGACCACCTTGGCCAGCGTGGGCACGGGCTCGCCGTCCACCACGACGGTGTCGATCTTCACCGCGCCCGCCCGCTTGGCGCGCTCGGTGGCCGTGCGGACGGAGTCCTCGGCCGGCGCCGACCCGACGACCTGGTACGCGGCGTCGTCGCCCAGCTCGTCCTGCGCGCGGGACACGTCCGCGGCGCGGGCGGGGTGGTACGCGCACGCGATGACCAGCGTCGCGTCCGAGTCCGCGGCGATCCGCGCGGCGCGGTCGACCGCGGCGAACGAGGAGTCCGACCCGTCCGTGCCGACGACAACGGTCTGGTAAGCCGCCATGTTGCCTCCCGGGCGTGCTATCTACTCGCGCGTAAACCTACCGCGAGGAGTGACCCGATCGCACAATGAGGCAATGGATCTTCAGGCGATGATCGGGGTCGCGGTCGCCGAGGCACGGCAGGGCCTGTCGGAGGGCGGCATCCCCATCGGCGCCGCGCTGATCGGCCCCGACGGCGAGGTGCTGGGCCGCGGGCACAACCGCCGGGTGCAGGACGGCGACCCCTCGATGCACGCGGAGACGGCCGCCTTCCGCAACGCGGGCCGGCGGCGGCACTACCGCGACACGACGATGGTGACGACGCTCTCGCCGTGCTGGTACTGCAGCGGCCTGGTCCGCCAGTTCGCGATCCCGCGCGTGGTCGTCGGCGAGGCGACGACGTTCTCCGGTGGCCACGACTGGCTCGCCGAGCACGGCGTGGAGATCACGATCGTCGACGACGCCCGCTGCGTGGAGCTGATGACCGACTTCATCGCCGCGCACCCCGAGCTCTGGTACGAGGACATCGGCGAGTAGCGGCTACCGCCCGCTGGGGTTGGCCGGCGACATCCGCTTCGTCTCGGCCGCGGAGAGCTTCGTCTCGGCCGCGGAGAGCTCGGTGTCGTCCGCGCCCTCCCACTGTTCCTGCGGCGGGCCGGGCACCGGGTCGGCCGACCTGCGCGCGGGGCCCTGCCGGTCGGCGGCGTCCTTCTCCTCGGGCAGGAACTCGAACGCGGGCGTGGCCAGCTCGAGGCTCTCGTGCGCGTCGGCCACGAGGTTGCGGGCGGACGCGAGCTGCTCGGCGACCCGGGTGCGGAGCTGGCGCAGCGCGTTGACCCGCTTCGCCGCGTGGTTGATCCGGCGGTTGGCCTCCTCGGTGGCCTCGCGGACGCGGCGGTGCGCCTCGTCGGCGGCCTCCTGCAGGCGTGCGGACGACTCGGTCATCGCCTCGTGCCGGCGGCGGTTGGCCTCCTCCTTGGCCTCGCGGACCCGGCGCTCGGCCTCGGACTTCGAGGTCGCCTCCTGCTCGGCGAGCCCGCGCATCGACTCGGTGCGCCGCGACGCCATCGCGATCTCGAAGTCCTCCTCGACCGTGGCGCGGCGCTGCTCGGCCTCGGCGTCCAGCTTCCTGCGCTCGGCCTCCGCCAGGTCGGTGATCTCCTTGGCGTCGGCGCGCGCCTTCTCCATCACGCCCGCGTGCTCGGCCTCCATGGCCTTGCGACGCTCGTCGAGCTCGGCGAGCTGCTTCTCGTACTGGGCGCGCAGCTTCGCGGCGTCGGCCTCGGCGTCGGCGCGGATGTGCTCGGCCTCGGTCCTGGCCTTGGCGTTGACCTCCTCGCGCTCCTCCTGAGCGAGGCGGAGCATGCGCTGGAGGCGCTCGGACAGACCCTCCATCGTGGTCGGCGGCATGGAGAGCCGCTCGATCTGCCCGCGGAGCTCGTCGATCGTCGTGCGGGCGACCTCGAGCTGCGCGGTGAGCTCGGCCGCCTGCGCCGCGGCCGCGTTGCGGTCGGCCGCGAGCAGCTTCAGCTGGCCGTCCAGCTGCTCGAGATGCTCCTCCACCTGAACGCGGCTGTAGCCGCGCTTGGTGATGTCGAATCCGGCTCCCAGCGGTACGAGGTCGCGCTCCTCACCTAACGCCATGCGCCCACGCTACCCTGACCGGCCCCGGCTGGTGGTAATACCGTTACACGCCGCGGAAACGGTTGATCTCCGTTAGGTGGCGCTCGCGCAGCTCGTGGTTGCGCACGCCCAGACCTTCCTCCGGCGCAAGGCAGAGGACGCCGACCTTGCCCTGGTGCGCGTTGCGGTGCACGTCCTGCGCGGCCTGCCCGGTCTGCTCCAGCGGGTACACACTGGACAGTGTCGGGTGGATCTTCCCCTTGGCGATCAACCGGTTCGCCTCCCACGCCTCGCGGTAGTTCGCGAAGTGCGAGCCGATGATCCTCTTCAGGTTCATCCAGAGGTACCGGTTGTCGTACTGATGGAGGAATCCACTGGTCGACGCACAGGTGACGATCGTGCCGCCCTTCCTGGCCACGTACACGCTCGCGCCGAACGTCTCCTGACCCGGGTGCTCGAACACGATGTCGGGGTCGTCCCCGCCGGTCAGCTCCCGGATCCGGGCGCCGAACCGCTTCCACTCCTTCGGGTCCTGGGTGACGTCGTCCTTCCAGAACTTGTAACCCTCCGCGTTCCGGTCGATGATCAGCTCCGCGCCCATCGACCGGCAGATCTCGGCCTTCTGCTCGCTGCCGACCACGCAGACCGGCGTGGCGCCCCCGTTGAGCGCGAACTGCGTCGCGTAGGAGCCGAGGCCGCCCGACGCCCCCCAGATCAGCACCGTGTCGCCCTGCTTCATGCCGGCTCCGTTGCGCGTGACGAGCTGGCGGTAGGCGGTGGAGTTGACCAGGCCCGGGCAGGCGGCTTCCTCCCAGGTCAGGTGGGCCGGCTTGGGCATGAGCTGGTTGGACTTGACCAGCGCCAGCTCGGCGAGGCCGCCGAAGTTCGTCTCGAAGCCCCAGATGCGCTGCTCCGGGTCGAGCATGGTGTCGTCGTGCCCGTCGGGGTGCTCGAGCTCGACGTTGAGGCAGTGCGCGACGACCTCGTCCCCGGGCTGCCAGGCGTTGACCCCGGGCCCGGTTCGCAGCACGACGCCGGCGAGGTCGGAGCCGACGATGTGGTAGGGCAGGTCGTGCCGCTTGGCCAGCGGCGACGTCTTGCCGTACCGGCGGAGGAAGCCGAACGTGTCCATCGGCTCGAAGATCGACGTCCAGACGGTGTTGTAGTTGACCGCGCTGGCCATGACCACGACGAGTGCCTCCCCGGGCCCGAGCTCGGGGGTGGCGACCTCGTCGACATGCAGTGACTTGCGCGGGTCCTTGTCCGGAGTGGACTCGCCGGCGAACATCTCCACCTCGTCGGCGTGCACGGTCACCGCGCGGTAGGAGTCGGGCACGGGCAACGAGCCGACCGCGGCCAGGTCGTCGGCGAGAATGGCGTCGAGGAGCTTCCGCATGCACAGCGACGTTACCGACCGGTAACGGTACAGAACCAGCGGGTTGAGGGCTGAGTCACTCGAAGGAGCCGGTCACCGGAAGCGCTCGGATTCCGGCAGAAACCAACCGATGAGCACGCAATGAGGCACGCCCACACAACCGGGATCCGGCGGCAGGGGAGTACTCACACAGGCGGGCCCGATTGTGACCTACGAGACGCTCGGGAGGGTTTGACCGGCCGGCCAACCAAGGCGCAGAATCGACCTCGAGGCTCCACAAACACGGAGGTGGTCTCGATGGCAGGTTCCGCAACCGTCCGGCCTTGGACCAGGCCGCACGACTGGGCGGAAGTCGTATTGGGTGTCGTGGCGCTGCTGTCCCCGATCTGGATGGACACCGACAACGCCGCGATGTGGACGATGATCGTGCTGGGCGCGCTGGTCGCCCTGGACGGGTTGGCCTCGCTGGCGGTGCCCGGCCAGGTCTACAGCGAAGGCATCCAGATCGTGCTCGGGGTGCTCATGTTCATCTCCCCCTGGGTGATGGGCTACACGAACTTCACGGGCATCTCCTGGTCCTCGTGGATCATCGGCGCGCTGGCGGTCATCGTCGGTGCGGCCGCGCTCCCGCTGGCGCAGGCCGCGCACAAGGCCGGCAGCGGCGTGGCCGGCCAGCACTAGCGGCCGATCCCTTCGATCGAGTCGGCGCGGCCCATGGCGTGGCTTTCGGGTTACGTTATGGGCCGCGCGCCTGCGAGAAGGGGCAGTAGAAGATGCGTCTGACCAAGAAGAAGGACGACGACCCGTCCGCCCGCGAGCGGATCCTGGCCGCGGCCGAGGAGCTGTTCGCCGAGTCGGGCTTCGATGCCACACCCACCTCGAAGATCGCCGCCCGCGCGGGCGTCCCCAAGGGACTCGTGCACTACTACTTCCAGCGCAAGCCCGACCTGCTCACCGCCCTCGTCGAGCGGCTGCCCGACGAGCGGATCGACCCCATGGGGGTGGTCGTCCCCGGCGACGTCGCCGCGAGCCTGCGCCGCCTCGTCGCCGAGCTCGACGCCCGGCTGCGCGCGTCCTACCTGCTCTCCCACCTGCTCTGGCGCGAGGCCGACACGCACACCGCCGTCCGCGACGCCTTACAGCAGCGGTTCGGCCGCGTCGTGGACCAGATCCGGGCCGTGATCATGGCCGCGAGCATGGGCCGCCTCCCGGTCGCGACCGTCGACACCGCCTCCGGGCTGCTCGCCCTGGCCGTCAGCTACCGGCACTCCGTCGCCCGGCACGGCGAGGCCGACGACGGCACCCCGAACGCCGCCAGCGCCGAGACGATCGACCGCGAGGTCGACTTCATCGCCGGCGCGCTCACCGCTCCTCCGGCCCCGGCTCCACTAGCTCGATGAGCACGCCGCCGGCGTCCTTCGGGTGCACGAAGTTCGCCCGGCTGTTCGCCGTCCCCGTGATGGCCTTGTCGTGCATCACGCGCAAACCCTTGGCGCGCAACGCGTCCGTGGCCGCGTCGATGTCGGACACCCGGTAGGCCACCTGCTGCACACCCGGCCCCTTGCGGGCGAGGAACTTGCCGATCGTCGTGTCCGGACCGAGCGGTGCGAGCAGCTGCACGGCCGTGCCGGTGCCGCCGCCCGGCGGGCGCATCATCGCCTCGCGCACGCCCTCGGACTCGTTGATCTCCTCGTGGTAGAGCTCGAGGCCGAGCACGTCGCGGTAGAACGTGATCGCCTCGTCCATGTCGGGAACCGCGATCCCGACGTGGTCGATCGCCGTGACGTACGACTTCAGCTCGTCCATGCGTGACAAGGTAATACCGGAGCTCGCCGGCCGGTTGTGCGGCTACTCACATCGGACGGTGTCCGTCCGGGCCGCCCCGGGTACCGTGAAGTTAACGACCGCTAGCAGCTGGAGGCTTGTTGTGTCCGGTTCCGTCATCGTCGCCGGGGCGCGCACCCCGATCGGCCGCCTGCTCGGCTCCCTCAAGGACTTCTCCGGGGCGCAGCTGGGCGGCGTCGCCATCAAGGCGGCACTCGAGCGCGCCGGGGTCGCGCCGGAGCAGGTCCAGTACACGATCATGGGCCAGGTGCTGACGGCGGGCGCCGGGCAGATCCCCGCGCGCCAGGCCGCGGTCGCCGCCGGCATCCCGATGGACGTGCCCGCGCTGACGGTCAACAAGGTCTGCCTGTCCGGTCTGGACGCGATCGCCCTGGCCGACCAGCTCATCCGCGCCGGCGAGTTCGAGATCGTCGTCGCCGGCGGCCAGGAGTCGATGACCCAGGCGCCGCACCTGCTCGCGAAGTCGCGCTCGGGCTTCAAGTACGGCGACGTGACCATGGCCGACCACATGGCCTACGACGGCCTGTTCTGCGCCTTCGACCAGGTCGCCATGGGCGCGTCGACGGAGAAGTACAACACCCGCTACGGCGTGACCCGCGAGGAGCAGGACGCGTTCGCGGCCCGCTCGCACCAGCGGGCCGCCGCGGCGATCAAGAACGGCGTCTTCGCCGAGGAGATCGCCCCGGTCACCATCCCGCAGCGCAAGGGCGACCCGATCGTCTTCGACACCGACGAGGGCGTGCGGCCGGACACCACCCCCGAGGAGCTCGCGAAGCTGCGCGCGGCGTTCGCCGCCGACGGCACGATCACCGCGGGCTCGTCGTCGCAGATCTCCGACGGCGCCGCGGCCGTCGTCGTGATGAGCAAGGCCAAGGCGCAGGAGCTGGGCCTGGAGTGGCTGGCCGAGATCGGCGCGCACGGCGTGGTCGCCGGGCCGGACGCGAGCCTGCACGAGCAGCCGTCCAACGCGATCAAGGCGGCGCTGGCCAAGGCCGGCAAGTCGGCGTCGGACCTGGACCTCGTGGAGATCAACGAGGCGTTCGCCGCGGTCGGCGTGGTGTCCACCAAGCAGCTGGGCCTGCGCGAGGACATCGTGAACGTCGACGGCGGCGCGATCGCGCTCGGCCACCCGATCGGCGCGTCCGGCGCGCGGCTGGCCGTGCACCTCGCCTACGAGCTGCGCCGCCGCGGCGGCGGGCTGGGCGCGGCCGCGCTGTGCGGTGGCGGCGGCCAGGGTGACGCGCTGCTGCTGCACGTCTAAGTTCGTCCCCTGTGGACGGTCTGGACATCGACGAGCTCGTCGGGCGGGCGCGCGAGGGGCAGCCCCGCGCGGTCGCCCGGCTGATCTCGCTGGTCGAGGACGAGAGTCCGCACCTGCGTGCGGTCGCGGCCGCGCTCAACCCGCTGACCGGCAACGCCCGGGTGCTGGGTCTGACCGGCCCGCCGGGGGTGGGCAAGTCGACGTCCACGTCGATGCTCGTGTCCGCGTTCCGCGAGCAGGACCTGCGGGTCGGCGTGCTCGCGATCGACCCGTCGTCGCCGTTCTCGGGCGGCGCGCTGCTCGGCGACCGGATCCGGATGCACGACCACACCACCGACCCGGCCGTGTTCATCCGCTCGATGGCCACCCGCGGCCAGCTCGGCGGGCTCGCCGCGGCCACCCCGCAGGCGGTGCGCGTGCTGGACGCCGCGGGCTGCGACGTGGTGCTGATCGAGACCGTCGGCGTCGGACAGTCCGAGGTGGACATCGTGGCGCTCGCGGACACCACGGTCGTGCTGCTCGCGCCCGGCATGGGCGACGGCATCCAGGCGGCGAAGGCCGGCATACTCGAGGTCGCGGACCTGTTCGTGGTCAACAAGGCGGACCGCGACGGCGCCGATCAGACCGTGCGCGACCTCAAGCACATGATCTCGCTCGGCCGCCGCGAGCTCGGCGCGTCGTGGCGCCAGCCGATCGTGCGGACGGTCGCGACGGCGGGTGAGGGCGTCGCGGACCTCACGGCTGCCCTGGACGAACACCGCGAGTGGCTTGCGTCCCACGGCGAGCTGGCGGCCCGCCGGGCCCGGCGCGCGGAGCGCGAGATCGAGGCCATCGCCGTGGCCGCGCTGCGCTCGCGGCTCGGCGTCGGCCAGGACGCGCTGGCCCGCCTGGCGAAGCGGGTGGCGGCCGGCGAGCTGGACCCGTACGCGGCCGCCGACCAGCTGACCGCGGGCCACGACGGGCCTTAACCAGGCGGCAGGCACCGCACCGCGACGACGTCGCCCGACACCGTGGCCGCGCCGGCGGTGAACGGGATGACGAACGTGTCGCCGCGCGCGACCGGCACGTCGCCCGCGTGTTCGGTGTGCAGCACGCCCGTGCCCGACAACGCCACCAGCACCGCGAACGACGGCGCCAGCTCCGCCCCGCCGCGCACGCGCTCCGCCCGGAAGAACCCGGCGGACTGTTCGCCGAACAGGTCACGCAGCGGCGCGCTGGTGTCCTCGTCGTGGTGCACCAGCGTGCCGAGCCGCTCGCCCCAGCCCGACCGGTCCACGCAGCCGAGCGCGGTCTCGAACCCGATACCGAGGTGCCCGCCGGCCTCCGTGTCGAGGAAACCCTTCCACTCCAACGTGACCGACAGGTCCGTCGGCTGCTGCAGCTCCACGATGAACACCCCGGCGCCGATCGCGTGCGGCACGCCGGCCGGCACGAACACCGTGTCGCCCGGGCGCACGGTCACGGGGTTCAGCGCGCCGAGCATCGCCGCGGAGTCCTGCCGCGCCACCCAGTCCGTGACCGTCTCGGCGGAGACGTCCTCGGCGAATCCGATGTGCACGATCGCGTCGGGGCCGGTCGCGCCGACCACGAGCCACGCCTCCGTCTTGCCGAACCGCGAGTCGAAGTGCGCGGCGGCGAACTCGTTCGACGGGTGGCAGTGCACCGGCAGCCGCTGGCCCGCGTCGAGCAGCTTGACGAGCAGCGCCGGGTCGGTGCCGAACCGGGCGAGGTGTGTCGCGCCGAGCCAGTTGTCGGCGTGCTCGGCGACCGCGTCGCGCAGCAGCCGCCCGTCCGGCAGCACCGACAGGCCGAGGTCGGGAGAGCCGTGCAGCGTCGTGCACGAGGCGACCCAGTCCTCCGGGCCGAACTCGCGCTCGGCCGTGCCGCGCAGCGCCGCGATGCCCGCACCGCCACGGTAGAACCGGTCGGGCTGGTTCGCCGGCAGCCGGACCGGCCGCCGCCCCTCCGAATCCGTGCTCATTGTTCGCTCCGCTCCTCCGCACAGTGCCGACTTTCGCGGCTCACGCCACTCACGGACGCACCTCTCCCGAACCCCTGGGAACGAGCCGGACCGGCAACACTATCCGGCGTGGTGGCGAGTCGTCGCCGTCCAGCCGCGCGAACAGCAGCTCCGCCGCGGCCCTGCCGAGCACGCCGGGGTCCGACGCGACCACGCTCACCGGCGGGTCGAGCAGGTCGGCGAGCTCGAAGTCGTCGAACCCGATCAATGCCGGGCGGGCCGGCCGCGTGGCCAGCGCCCGCAGCGCGGCGACCGTGATGCGGTTGTTCCCGGTGATCAGCGCGGTGGCGGGGGACGGCCCGCCGAGCATGCCGCGCAGCGCCTTGGCCACGCCGGCCGTGGTGTGCGGGCCCATCGCGACCAGCCGCTCGTCGTAGCGCAGGCCGGCCGTGGCGAGCCCCTCGCGGTACCCGCGCAGCCGCTCGGCCGCGGTGTAGATCGCCGGCGCGTCGCCGAGGAACGCGATGCGCCGGTGCCCGCGCCGGGCCAGGTGCGCGACCGCGCCCGCGGCGCCGGCCACGTTGTCCACCAGCACGGTGTCCACCACGACGTCGCCCGGCGGCCGGTCGACGAACACGATCGGTGTGCCCGACGCGATCTCCGGCATCAGGTGGCCGTGCTGCTGCCCGGCCGGGACCACGATCAGCCCGTCCACCCGCCGCGCGCAGAACTCCAGCGACAGCTCGCGCTCGCGGGCCGGGTCCTCGTCCGACGAGCCGGTCAGCACCTGGCGGCCGAAGCGCCGCGCGACCTTCTCCGCGGCCCGGGTCAGCCCCGAGTAGAACGGGTTGCCCACGTCCTCGAGCACGAGCCCGATCGTTCCCGTGGAGACCCCGCGGCGCAGGTTGAGCGCCCCGATGTTGCGCCGGAAGCCCAGCCGCGCGATCGCCGCCAGCACCCGCTCGGCGGTGTCCGCGTGCACTCCGGGCTCGTCGTTGACCACCCGCGACACGGTCTTGATGCTCACGCCGGCAAGCCGTGCCACGTCGTTCATCGTGGCCCGGCGCACCCGCCGCCCGCGTTCGTTGGACAACGTTGTCATGTTCCGTCGATTCGACTACGCGGGGCGGCCGCTTGTCAACGGCTTGACGTACCAGGGGAATCTCCGCAAGGTGGTCTGGACCGTGTGCAAGTCCCGACAAGGTTGTCAGGAGTGCCCGATGCGTACATCCCTGCATCGCAGAAGGTTCCTCGGACTGCTCGGCGCGGCCGCCGGGCTCGGCGCGGCGGGGGTGCTCAGCGCTCCGGTCGCGTCGGCCGCGCCCGCGGCGGCATGGCGCTCAGTCGCCGAGGACGTGCGCAAGCAGACCCGCTGGGCCTGGCGCGACTACGTGGCCAAGGCGTTCGGCCACGACCAGATCAAACCGGTGAGCGGCGGGTTCGAGGAGTTCTTCGTGCCCGACCATCCGGTCGGGCTGACCATCGTCGAGGCGCTCGACACGCTGTGGCTGCTGGAGCTCGACGCCGAGCTCGAGCAGGGCCTCGCCTGGGTGCGCGGGCACAGCCGGTTCGACATCGACGCGCCGTTCCAGGTCTTCGAGACCAACATCCGGATGCTCGGCGGGCTGCTGTCGGCCTACCACTGCACCGGCGAGGCGCGCATGCTCGAGCTCGCGGCCGACCTCGGCGAGCGGCTGCTGCCGGCGTTCACGAAGTCGCCGAGCGGCGTTCCGTACCGGTTCGTCAACCTCGCCACCGGCGCGGTCAGCGAGCCGGCGACGAACCTCGCCGAGACCGGCACGTACATCACCGAGTTCGGCTCCTTGTCGAAGTGGACCGGCGACCGCCGCTTCTACGACGCGGCCAAGCGTGCCTTCCAGGTGACGTTCGACAACCGCAGCCCGCTCGACCTGCTGCCCTACGCCGTGCACGCCGAGACGGGGGAGTGGCTCAACACGACCGCGACCGTGGGCCCGCCCGCGGACTCGTACTACGAGTACCTGTGGGACGGCTGGCGGCTCTTCGGCGACCACGACCTCAAGGCCTGGTACGAGACGCTCGTCGCCGGCATCCTCAACCATCAGTCCGAAGTGGTCGGCGGGCACCTGTGGTTCGCCCAGGTCGACGCCTTCACCGGGGCGGTCGTGAACCGCCGGCAGAGCGAGCTCGGCTCGTTCTTCGCCGGCCTGCTCGCCGAAGGCGGCGACGTGGTCGAGGGCCGGCGCTACCACGACTCGTGGAACGTCGTGCAGGACCGCTACGGCGTGCTGCCCGAGGGCATCGAGTACCCGACGCTCGCCGCGACCAGCAAGGGCAACCAGCTGCGGCCGGAGTTCGCCGACTCGGCGTTCAACCTGTGGCTGGTGACCCGCGACGAGCTGTACCGGCAGCGCGCCAAGAAGCACTACGACGAGATGAAGCGCACGTCGAAGGTCCGCTACGGCTACACGATCCTCGACGACGTGACCACGAGCCCGCCGGTGCGCGGGGACTTCTGCCCGGGCTACTGGTGGTCGGAGCAGCTCAAGTACTACTACCTGATCTTCGGCGACGCGAAGCGGTTCGACTATCGCGACCACTACCTGTCGACCGAGGCCAACCTGCTGAAGGGAGCCCGGAGGTAAGGGAGTTCCGGGTCGGGTGCGCGCTGGCTGCGCGCCCCCGACCCGGTGTCTCACCGCGGGAGGTCGGCAGTCCGGACCCAGTGTCGGGCTGGGCGGTCCCCTGCACTCCGTGGGCTCACCAGTTACGACGGGAACACGCCCCGTGCGGTTCACGTGCCCGGCGAGAATTCCCGGAACCGGTCGGTGGCCGCGACCAGCGCGCCCGCCATGCCCGGGGTGGCCGTCTCGTGCGCGGCCTCGTCGACGATCACGAGCTCCGCGTCCGGCCACGCGTGCGCGAGCAGCCAGGGCGTGCCGGCGAGACCGCCCCAGTCGAGCCTGCCGTGCACGAGCACGCCCGGGATCCCGGCGAGCCGCCCGGCGCCGGCGAGCAGCGCGCCGTCCGGGCCGAGGAAGTGGCCCTGGCTCCAGTAGTGCGTGACGATCCGGGCGAACGCCAGCCGGAACACCGGGTCGGCGTAGCGCGCGCTCGGCGGCTCGGTCGGCAGGATCGCGTCCTCCCACGCGCACCAGGCCGCCGCCGCGGCCGCACGCTCCTCTTCGGACGGTGAGGCGAGCCGCCGGGCGAAGCCGGCGGGGAGGTCGTCCCCGATGTCACCGCCGCCCGCGGCCGCGCGGAAGCGGGCCCACGCCTCGGGGAACAGCGGCCTCAGGCCACGGGTGAGCAGGTCGACCTCCGCCTGCCGGCCGGTGGCCAGCGCGAACAGCACGAGCGCGCGCACCCGCTCGGGATGGCGTTGCGCGTAGGCGAGGCCGAGCGCGCAGCCCCACGAGCCGCCGAACACCACCCAGTGCTCGATGCCCAGGTGGCCGCGCAGCAGCTCGAGGTCGGCGATCAGGTGGCCGGTCGTGTTGGTCGACAGATCGGTCGCCGGGTCGCTCGCGTGCGGTGTGCTTCGCCCGCAGTTGCGCTGGTCGAGCAGCACGACGCGGTAGGCGTCCGGGTCGAACCAGCGGCGGTGGCCCGGCGTGCAGCCCGAGCCGGGGCCACCGTGCAGCACCACCGCGGGCGTGCCGTCCGGGTTGCCGCACTGCTCCCAGTAGACGCGGTTTCCGTCACCGACGTCGAGCATGCCGTGTGCGAAGGGTTCGACTTTCGGATAGATCTCGCTCTCCTTTGGTGGCCGATTCCCGTTGCGGCAGGGAGTGCTCGGCTATCTTCTCGCTCGTGGGCGAACCAGGAAACGCCGCGGTCGTGGTCGAGGACATCCGCAAGGCGTACGGGGACCTGAACGCGGTGGACGGGGTGTCCCTGTCCGTCGCCGAGGGGGAGTTCTTCGGCATCCTCGGGCCGAACGGGGCGGGCAAGACGACGACGCTGGAGATCATCGAGGGGCTGCGCGAGCCGGACTCCGGTTCGGTGCGCCTGCTCGGCGAGTCGCCGTGGCCGCGCAAGGTGGCCTTGCTGCCGCGCATCGGCGTGCAGCTGCAGGCGTCCGCGTTCTTCGAGAAGCTGACCGCGCGCGAGAACCTGGAGACGTTCGCGTCGCTGTACGGTGTCGGCGCCAAGCGGGCGCACGAGATGCTGGAGCTCGTCGGGCTCGCGGACAAGGCCGGCACGCGCGAGGACAAGCTCTCCGGCGGCCAGCGCCAGCGGCTCTCGATCGCGTGCGCGCTCGTGCACGACCCGGACGTCGTGTTCCTCGACGAGCCGACCGCGGCGCTGGACCCGCAGGCGCGCCGCAACCTCTGGGACGTGCTGCGGGCCATCCAGGAGCGCGGCAAGACGATCATGTACACCACGCACTACCTGGACGAGGCAGAGATCCTCTGCGACCGCGTGGCGATCATGGACGAGGGCCGGATCCTCGCGATGGACACGCCGACGAGCCTGGTGCGCGGTCTCGACGCGCCGACCCGCGTCATCCTCGAGCGCGGCGTGCTGTCCACTTCGGACGCGAACGTGCTCCCCGGCGCGGACGACGTCAGCGAGGACGAGGCGTCCCTGACGATCACCACCCGCAAGCCGGCCGATCTGCTCGGCGCGCTCGCCGAGCGGGGCTCGCTCGCCGGCCTGCAGGTACGCACCGCCACCCTCGAGGACGTCTTCCTCGACCTGACCGGACGGGAGTACCGGGCGTGACCGCGTTCAGGAGCCTCGCGCTCGCCATGCTCAAGGGTTTCTACCGGGACAAGGCGACGCTGTTCTTCACGTTCGTCTTCCCCCTGATGTTCCTCGTCGTGTTCGGCCTGCTGTTCCGCGACGCGGGCGCGCAGAAGATCGACCTCGGCGTCGTCGGCGACGGCCCGGTGATCGCCGCGCTGGAGAAGACCGGCGCGTTCACCGTCGAGCGCCACGACAACCTCGACGACGCCGTGCGGAAGGTCAAGGACGGCGACCTGCCGGCGGTGGTGGCCGAGGACGGCGACAAGATCGTCTACCGGTTCGCGCGGAGCGACGCGACGCAGGCCGGCCAGATCACCGGGATCGTCCAGGGTGTGGTCAGCCAGATGAACCAGCAGGCGACCGGCGAGGCGCCACGGTTCCAGGTGGACGGTTCGAACGTGGAGGACTCCTCGCTCAAGCCGATCCAGTACATCACGCCGGGGATCATGTCCTGGGGCGTCGCGGTGACCGCGGTGTTCGGTGCGGCGCTGACCCTCGTCAGCTGGCGCCGCAAGCAGGTGCTGCGGCGGATCCGGCTCGCCCCGGTGCCCGCGTCCACGGTGCTCACCTCGCGCGTGGTGGTGACGATCGGGGTCGCGATCGTGCAGGCGCTGATCTTCCTCGGCATCGGCTCGCTGCCGGTGTTCGGCCTGCGGCTGACCGGCACGTGGGCGCTCGCGATACCGGTGTTCCTGCTGGGCATCCTCGCGTTCTTCGCGATCGGCATGCTCGTCGGCGCGTTCTGCAAGACCGAGGAGGCGGCCACTGGCGCGGCGAACATCGTGGTGCTGCCGATGGCCTTCCTGTCCGGCACGTTCTTCCCGATCGACCAGTCGCCGCCGTGGATGCAGACCATCTCCGAGGTGTTCCCGCTGCGGCACATGAACGACGGGATCATGGACTTCCTGGTGCGCGGCCAGGGCCCGGCCGCGCTGGTCGTGCCCTGCCTGGTGCTGGTCGCGTTCATCGTGGTCGTGGGCGCGATCGCGGCGAAGGTCTTCCAGTGGGAGGACAGCTGAAGCGATCGGGGCGGAAACCCGACAACGCCGGCTCGGCGACGCCGTCGACCAACTCGCGCGCGACAAGGCGGCCCACGGCCGGGGCAAGCGTGATCGCCGCGTGCATCACCGCCAGGTAGAGACCCGGTACCTCGGCGACCGGACCGACGATCGGCTCACCGTCGGCCGGCATCGGGCGCACGCCGAGCCGGGTGCTGAGCAGCTCGACGCTCCCGGCACCGCGGAACGTGGACCGGACGGCGGCAAGGGTCCGGTCCGGCGAGTCCGCGGCGGCGATCAGCCGGTCCGCGGCGACCTGCCGCAGATCGAAGTCCTCGGTGTTGACCACGGTGCGGACCAGACCCGCCGGCGCGCGAAACCCGAACAGCGGGCACGGCGACGGCTCGACCGGGACACGCACGCCGAGCGGCGCGCCCAGCGCGGCGGTGGCAACACCGGCCGCCAACACCACAGTCGTACCGGAGACGGGGCCTCCGGCCGTCTCGACCCCGGCGACCTGGCCCGCGCCATCCCGGCGGACCGCGGCGACCGCGGTGTCCAGATGTACCCGGGCGCCAAGGGCGCGGGCGCCGGCGACCAGCCGCTCGGTCACGCCCACCGGGTCGACGGCGCCGTCGCCGGGTGCCCACAAGGCCCACTCCGGGGGCTGCCGGAGGTTGGGCTCGAGCCTCATCACGGTGGCCGCGTCCACGATCTCCTGCCCGGGCCCGGCCTGCGGCGCGCCGCCCTCCGCGCGCCAGGTCAACGAGCCGGACCAGATCACCGGGAGTCCCGGCAACTCGGCCTCGACGCGGCGGTACTCCCGCGTCGCGGTGGCCCGCAGGCCGGCCGCCGGGCCGGTACGCACGCCGGACGCCGCGATCCACGCGAACGAGTCCGCCGTGACGCCCGCACCTGGCCGCCCGGCGTCGACCAACGTCACGGCGGCGCCCGCCCGGGCGGCGTGATAAGCCACCGACGCGCCGACGATGCCGGCTCCGACGACGACTACGTGCCCGCCCACCGGTGCGCTCAACACGTCGAGGAACCTACTGTCCGCAGCGGCTCCGAGCGTGCGGCCCGACGAGCCGACGCCCGCTGACGACAGCCCGTTGGCAGGATTCGGCCGCGGAACGTTAGACGGTCGCGAGCTCGCGCCGCTCCAGCGGCTCGGGGCTCAGCTCGTCGCGTTCGTGCCACAGGTGCCACACGGCGATCGCGAAGATGACCGTGCCGACGACGTTCGCCACGAAGTGCCACCAGACGCGGTAGGTCCACAGGCCCGGGCCGGGGTCGAGCAGGCCGAACCAGGTCGACAGCCCGATCGCCCGCGGCGCGCCCAGCCAGACCGACAGCGTGAGCACGAGGTGCTCGAGGCCGTGGATGCCCTGCATCCACACGCCCATCCGGCCCCACTTGCGGGCCTTGGTGTGCAGCGCGCGGCCGGCCAGCAGCGTGACGCCGACCAGCCCGGCGAGGAAGATCAGGTTGCCGACGAAGTGCAGGATCTCCATGCCGAGCGACGGCTTCGACGGGTCGACCACGCCGAACCCGTTCGCCAGGCCCGTGCCCCACGGCGTCATCCACGGCCGCGCGTTCGGGTGGAAGAGCCAGTAGCCGACCTGCGCGACGTGCTCCTGGATGTGCCCGAGCTGTCCCACGACACCGAGACCGACGATCGCCACCGCGAGCCGGAACACCCATGGCCGCAGCCGGTCCGCGACCGCGACGACCGCGACGGCGGCCCACATCGCGACCGCCCAGCCGAGGAGCAGTACGGCGCCGAGGATGTCCAGGCCGGACGCGGTGTGGCTCATGCTTCCAGGCTAGGAACTGGTTCGGCGCCCGGGTTCTCGTGGCGTGCCGACTCGGCGGCTCAGTCCTCGAAGTCGCCGACCGCTTTGCGCACTTTCGCCAGCAGATCGGTCAGCTGGGCGGTTTGCCGCTCGGTCAGCCCGCGCAGGCCGAAGTCGATCTCGGTGACCGCGGCCGTCGCCTGCTCGCGGCGCTGCCGGCCGGCGTCGGTGATCTCGGCGAGCGTGGTGCGCCGGTCGGTCGGGTGCGGCAGCCGCTTGACGAGCCCGTCGGCCTCGAGCCGGTCGACGATGTTGGTCACGCTGGTGGGGTGCAGCTGCAGGCGCTCGCCCATGACGCGCATCGGCAGGCTGCCGCGGCTCGAGAACGTGAGCAGCACGAGCGCCTCGTAGCGGGCGAACGTCAGCCCGTGCGGCTTGAGTGCCGTGTCCACTGCGGACTGCAGCACTTGCTGGACGCGCATGACGCTCGTGACCGCGGCCATCGTGCCGGACGGCCCGACCCGCTCGGACCACAGCTCTGCGGCACGGGCGATGGGGTCGAAGGGCAGCACTCGGCTCATGGCGGTTGAAATTACCAGCCGGTACCGGACAGGGTGCCCAGGCACAGTTCCACACGGGAGAGGAGCAGACATGCTTGTCGCGTTCAGTGTGGCCCCCGCGGGTGGCGAGTCGGACAGCGTGAGCAAGGCGGTCGCGCAGGCGGTGCGGGTGGTGCGGGAGTCGGGCCTGCCGTCGGAGACCACGAGCATGTTCACCACGATCGAGGGGGAGTGGGACGAGGTGATGGCGGTGGTCAAGCAGGCGGTCGAGGCCGTGCAGCAGGGCGCGCCGCGGGTCAGCCTGGTGCTGAAGGCGGACATCCGGCCGGGTCACACGGGTCAGCTGACGGCGAAGGTCGAGCGGGTCGAGCAGCATCTCGCCGAGTGACCGTGCATATTGGTGGTAGCCCCGTCGGACGATTCGAACGTCGTGCCAGGATGTAGTAGTGACAAGGCCAGACCCACGTCAAACCGCAGCCATGTCGGCCGCCCTGTCCGGAGCCGTCGATCTCTCCGCGCTCAAGGCCCGGGCGGAAGCGACGACCAGCCGCGCGTCGTCCGCGCCCGCCGCGTCGCCGGCCGGCCAGCAGCCCGCGTCGCCGAGCTCCGGCGGTTTCATCATCGACGTCACCGAGGAGACGTTCCAGTCGGACGTCGTCGAGCGTTCGCTGCAGGTCCCGGTGATCGTGGACCTGTGGGCCGAGTGGTGCGGTCCCTGCAAGCAGCTGTCCCCGATGCTCGAGCGACTGGCACGGGAAGGCAACGGCGCCTGGATCCTCGCGAAGATCGACGTCGACGCCAACCCACGCGTCGCGCAGCTCTTCGGCGTCCAGTCGATCCCGACGGTCGTCGCCATCGCCAGCGGCCAGCCGGTCGAGGCCTTCGCGGGGGCGCAGCCCGAGCCGCAGGTCAGGCAGTGGATCAACGCGCTGCTGGACGCGCTGCGCGACCGCCTGCCGGGCATCCGCGCGGCCGAGTCGGGCGCCGACGCCGCCGGGGAGCCCGAGCCCGAGCCGGAGGACCAGCGCTTCGTCGAGGCCGAGTCGGCCTTCGAACAGGGCGAGTACGCCCGAGCTGAGGCGGCCTACCAGAAGATCCTGGACGCGGAACCGGCGAACGAGCAGGCGAAGGCCGCCCTGGCCCAGGTCCGCTTCCTGGCGAGGGCCGAGGCCGCGGACCCGTCGGTGGTCGTCCGCGCGGACATGTCCCCGGAGGACATCGACGCCCAGCTCTCGGCGGCCGATGTCGAGCTGGCGAGCCAGCGGGTGGAGCAGGCGTTCAAGCGCCTGCTGGCGGTGATCCGCCGGACGAGCGGCTCGGACCGGGACCGGGCGAGGGAACACCTGGTCGAGCTCTTCGGCCTCTTCCCGCCGGAAGACCCGAACGTGGCGAAGGCAAGGCGAGACCTGGCCAGCGCCTTGTACTGAGCGGCGGCCACCGCGAGCGCACCGAGTAGCCCGAACCGTTGGACGGCGCGGCTTCGCGTTCAAATTCCCAGGTCAGAGACGCGGACCAAGATCACCGGCGGCCTCCGGCCCCCCGGCGACCACGATACCGACGCGCACCGACCGAAACGGCGCCGCGACGGCCGGTGGACAAACGAGTCGGCCCCCGATCCTTGGATCGGGGGCCGAACGGAGAAGCCGGCTAGGAGAAGTCCTCGGTGCAGGGGCCGGACCCCTCCATGAACCCCCGCCGGAACGCCTCCACCCGAGCGAACCCGGAAGCGACCTGCTTGCCCTTCACGTCCGCGGCGATCAGGCTCTCCTCCTGCAGCAGCTCGGCCACGGCCTCGTCCAGGTCGCCGACCGCGAGCCGCAGCTGCTGTCCCTCCTCGTTGGTGAACCCGGCCCAGGCCCCGGTCAGGCACGCCGTCCGCAGACCGGCCTGGTCGTCGTCCAGTGGTGCGCCGATCGACTTCTGGATCGACAGCGCGTAGCGGGAGGCGATCTCCGCGAAGGCGGCGAAGTCGCCCAGGCCGCCGCTGTCCTCGCTGCCCGGCCGCGCCTGCGGGTTCGGCTTGGCGGCGATCTCCCGCAGGGCGTCCGCGTCGATGCCGACCACGTTCTCGTCCGGGCAGTACGTCACCGGGCTGGTCGCGTCGCCGTTCTCGCACTTCGAGCCGTTCTCGGTGATCTCCGGGGGCTCCGAGCCGTTGTCCTTGAACGCCTCGTCGAGGCTCTTCTGCAGCGCGTCGAGGGACTCGACCGGGTCGATGTCGCCCTCGTTCGACTGCGCCGTCTCGGTCTCGGTGCGCTGCTTCTCCGCGATGCGGCCCTCGATCTCCGACTCGTCCATCTTCGCGCAGCGCGTCGGGTCGTTCGAGAAGCCCTCCTGGAACGCGTACACCCGGTCGAACGCCAGGCCGTGCGCGCCCTCGGTCTTGTGGTCGAGGCCCGCGGGGTCGCGGATGAAGAACAGCGTCGCGAGGAGGTCGTTGAGGCCCTTGCCGGTGTTGATCTGGAAATGCTTCGACTTGCCCTCGGCCACGTACCGGAAGAAGTTGCCCATGTAGCAGTCGGCCTGCTGCTCGCGCACGATCGTCGGCGTCGACTCGTTCATGCTGCTCTTCTCGCCGAGCCGGAACTGCACCGCGTGGCCGGTCTCGTGCGCCAGCACGCCGACCACCGACATCGGGCCGAACATCTCGTTCAGCATCGGCAGCAGCTCACCGCGGTCCCAGGCGATCGCGTCCTCGCCGTTGCCCCCGCAGTAGAACGCGTTGACCAGCCCGGCCGTGCTCGCCCCGCAGATCGACACGCCGGCGCCGTTGGAGTCGTACGACACGAGCCGCTCGATCTCTTTGAACTCCGTGTCGAACTTGTCCGGCAGCTGCTCTTTCCAGTAGTCGTACAGGTCCGCGATCGCGTTCGTGGCGAGGCGGTCCATCTCGTTGCCGGTGGTGCCCTCGACCTTCAGGTCGGCGTCCGGGACGCCCTCCCGCGGCCCGGTCGGGCCGTCGTCGCTGACCTCGAGACCGCCGGCGTTCGTCGTGTCGATGTCCCCCATGGCCTGCGGGGTGCCCTCGATCTGCCGGCCGGCGCAGCCGCTCAACCCCATGACGGCCGCCGTGACCGCGGCGAGCGCCAGCCCGGCCCGCAACCCACCCCTCATCGCACACCCCTCCGCACCCAGCCTCGTCGACGCTGGACGCACCCTACTGGCCGGGCACGTCAGCCGTACGACGTACCGGTGTGCCGGGCGGTTTCACTTCAGCCCGCAGGCCTGGTCGCCCTCGAGCACGCCCTTGCGGAACGCGCGGACCCGCTCGAACCCGGTCGCGATGCCCTTTCCGCTCATGTCGCGGGCGGCGTAGTCGTAGGTGAGCAGCACCTGGATCGCCTCGTCGAGGTCGCCCGGCGAGAGGTACCGCTCCGCCTGGCCGAGCAGCGAACCGGTGAACGAGCCGGCGAGGCAGACCGCGTCGTGCTGGGAGTCCGAGCCCTCGGTCGGCTCCTTCAGGTCGGTGAGCGCGGCGAGCGCGTAGCGGCTCGCGATCAGCGTGCCGGTGGCGTAGTCGCCGATGTCGGTGTGGATCTTGGGTAGCTCGTCGCCGGTGTCGTAGTCGATCGCGGGGTCGTCCGGGCAGAACGCGACCGGACCCTGGTCGGCCTGCGTGCAGTCCGGGTGCTGGTCGGTCGGGGTGAGCTTCGGCTGGCTCCACTTCTTGCCGCGCTTGGTGACCAGCGTGTTGAAGTACTGGCCGAGCTTCGGCGTGATCGAGGTGAGCATCTGGTCGAACGGGAGGTTGCCGTTGTTCGCGGCGTCGTTCTGGTCGATGAAGCCGGTCTGGGTGAAGGTGCGGTTGTCCACGCTCATCTCGCTGCACAGCTTCGCGCCGCTGTCGAACCCGTCCTGGAACGCCGACACCCGGTCGAACGCGTCGCCGTGCGCGCCCTCGTCGGTCTGCTCGGTGCCGATCGGGTCCCGGAAGGTGATCAGCGACTCCAGGGCCGGGTCCAGCCGGTCCTTTGCCACGTGCAGGTAGGTGGCGTTGTCGTCGGCGACCCAGCGGACGAACGAGCCCGCGTAGCAGTCGGCCTGCGCCTCGATCAGGATCGTCGGGTACTTGTCCGGGTCGGCCTGCTGCTTCTCCACGGTCAGGCCGGACCGCCGCTGCACCGCGTGGCCCATCTCGTGCGCGAGCACGAGCATGACCGCGGCCTCGCCGAAGCGCTCCTTGAGCACCGGCAGCAGCGCCGCGCGGTCCCACGCCATCGTGTCGGCGGACGGGCAGTAGAACGCGTTGCCCTCGACGTCGCTCGCCTGGTCCACGCACGGCGGCTTGGGCGCCTTCTCGTCCGAGGTGTCCACCGAGTAGTAGCCGCCCGACAGGTCCTGCCAGTCGCCGCCGAACGTCTTCGGGAACGTCTCCTCCCAGTACGACCGCACGTCCGTGAGCACCGCGGCGGCCAGCCGGTCGATCGGTCCGTTGTCGGTGTTCTTCACGAACGACGGGTCGACGCCGCCGGGCTGGTTCGGGTCGGTCTGCGTGATCACCGAGCCGGAGCTGGTCGGCGTGCCGGCGATGGCATTCGTGCACGCCGACGCACCGAGGGCCACGAACAGCACGAGCGGAACGGACAGCCGGGCGAGTCGGGTGCGCACGTACCCCAGTGTGCCCGTCATCGTCGCGGCGAGGTGGCCGGACGGCGCAATCCGGCCCCGGCGAGCGCCGCCACCGACGCGATCGCGAGCTGGCCGCCGGCCCCGGCCAGCAGCGTCGCGGTCGTCCCGCCGAGCTCCGCGAGCCGGCCCGCGACCGTGGTGCCGACCCCGAAGCCGGCCCACATCACCGCGAACACCCAGGCGAAGGCCTCGATCCGCTGCCCGGCCGCGCTGACCTCGCCGACG
Organism: Actinophytocola sp.; assembly: GCF_036555685.1. Classification (GTDB taxonomy): domain Bacteria; phylum Actinomycetota; class Actinomycetes; order Mycobacteriales; family Pseudonocardiaceae; genus Actinophytocola. Next base: position 36,818 of record NZ_DATBKY010000015.1, read on the forward strand.
AGTACCTGCTGCACGGTCTCCACCGGTCCGGTGAGCAGGCCCGCGGCGAGGAACGCGGCGCCGACGCCCACGAACCCGGCGCCGGCCGGCGGGGTGAGCGCGCCGCCGGCGAGCGCCAGCGCCGCCCCGGAGTGCAGCACGAGCAGCTGCGCCCGCGGCCCGCCCGGCCAACTCCGCGCGCCGTAGGCGATCCCGCTGACCACGCCGCCGAGCGCGAGCAGGCTCGTGAACACGCCCGCCGAACCCCGCCCCGACGCGGCGGCCACCGCGGTGACCTCGAGGCAGCCGAACGCGAACGTGTCGCACGCGATCATGACCAGCAGCAGCCGGATCCGGCCGTCGGCGAGGGGGCCGAAGAGCCCCGAACGCGCGGGGCCGGCCGGTTCCGCGCGGCGCAGCGCCGGTGCGAGCGCCACCAGGGCGTCTCCCGTCACCTTCAGCGCACCCGTGATCGCGACGGCGGCCGCGGCCGGCAGCACCAGCAGCAGCCCGCCCGCGATCATCGGGCCGGACACGAACGTCGCGTTGTTGAGGGCCGCGTCGAACGCGTACGCCGTGGACAGCCGGGAGCCCGGCACGAGGTTCGGCCACGCGCCGCGGACGACCGGCCCGGCCGGCGGCACGGTGACGCCGAGCAGCGCGGCGGCGAGGAAGAGCAGCGCGACCGGCGCGGCCAGGAGCAGGCACGCGAGAAGCCCCAGGTAGGCGGCCAGGTGCCCGGCGAGCAGCCGCAGCATCACCAGCCGCGGTTCACGCCGGTCGGCGAGCCGCCCCCGCGCCGGCCCGACCACCGCGTTGCTCGCCGCGAAGGCCAGCAGCACGAGCCCGGCCTCGGCGTACCCGTAGGCCCGCGTGGCCGCCACGAGCAGCACCAGGTTCAGCATCGACGTGGTGACCCGGCTCAGCAGCACCGCGAAGGTCAGCCGCGGCACGCCCGGGGTGGCGAGCAGGTCGCGGTAGCGGCGCATGATCCTCATCGTGGCACGCGTGCCGCGAGAGTCTCGTGACCATGTGGGGGAGCGTCAGCGCTCGGGCGCGAGCCACAGCACGCCCTGCGGCGGCAGCTGCAGCAACGCCGACGCCGGCTGGCCGTGCCACATGTCCTCGGTGGCGTCGACGCCGCCCATGTTGCCCCAGCCCGAGCCGCCGTAGTCCTGCGCGTCGGTGTTGACGATCTCCCGCCAGCGCCCGGCGAAGGGCAGGCCCACTCGGTAGTTCCGGTGCGGGGTGCCGGCGAAGTTCGCCACGCACGCGACGACGCTGCCGGGTGCGCCCGGGTCGTGGCGCAGGAAGCTCGCCACGTTGTTCGCCGAGTCGTTCGCGTCGATCCAGGCGAAGCCGGACGGGGACGTGTCGGCCGCGAAGAGCGCCGGATGCTCGCGGTACTGCGCGTTGAGGTCGCGCACGAGCCGCTGGACGCCGGCGTGCAGCGGCTGCTCGAGCAGGTGCCAGTCGAGCGAGCGGCTCTCCGACCACTCCTGCGGCTGGCCGAACTCGCCGCCCATGAACAGCAGCTGCTTGCCCGGGTGCGCCCACATGAACCCCAGCAGCGAGCGCAGCCCGGCCGCCTTGTTCCAGTCGTC